>CAZBTD010000035.1:2501-29009 GCA_964494815.1 uncultured Ferruginibacter sp.
TTGCTTATAATATCCTGCAATTCTTTTTCGCCAGGGTTGGCAACAAGGCAAGTATGTTCATGGCTGTGTGCCAATTTTTCCAAAGCTGCTGAAGGAGATTTGCCAGCAACTACAAAAGGTATGTTCAGTCCTTTTAAAACTTTTTTGAGCAACCATGTTACTGCTTCTTCATTTTCGTTGATAGATAAATTGCCCTGGTATAAGCAATAGCATCCTTTTCCAGTTTGAGATGTTACTTCTTCCCAGCCAACAAAAGCAGGTATAAAATGAATTTCTTTGGCTTTTAATTCTTTGATAAAAATATCCTCATCGCTTTTGCTTATTGCCAGCAACGGATATTTTTTTGCTATTCGCCTTTCATATTTCTTTAGTAAAAAACTTTCATACTTATAATATGCCCAGTCAAAAAATCCTGTTTCATGCTTTGCCAATTGCTGGTAATACTTGTATTCACAATTGTGCAGGCGCACAAAAATTTTCCTTCCCTTCAGCAGGTTGGTTTGCAGTAAAAAGGTTGTGTGTATTCCTTCAAATAAAATGGGATGATTGTCTTTTTGCAGGTTTGCCAGCATTGCCGGGTCGCTTCTTGAAAAAACTATGTATGGATTAAAAATGGAGAAGCCTTTAAGCCCTGTTATTCTTGGATAGTAAGCAACAGTTTCACAGTATTGATTTAATGCTGCAGCTTTGGGCCTGTTCTTTGTAAAACAATGCAGGTGAATTTTAACTCCAAGTTTGTGTAGCCATACAATTTTATAAAACTGTTCTATCGCCCCACCATAATCAGCAGGATAAGGTACATCCAATGTTACTATGTGTAAATGTTTATCCAAGCAAGTCTTTATAAAATTGAATTAAAATTTTTTCTTCCTGCTGCCAGTTTAACTGTTGTCTTGCTATAAGGCAATTTTGCTGCAATGTTTTATAAAGCGTTTCATCTGTAAGTAAACTGTTAAGCATAAAGGCCAGTTTTTGTTCACTGATGTCATCTGTAAGCAATGCAAAATGCCACTTATCGTTTATCTCTTTATACACAGGATAGTCAACACACAATTGAGGAACACCAGCTTGCATATAATCGAAGAACCGATTGCCAAGAGAAAAATAATTACTGAGGCCATTGTTCTCAAATATCGTAATGCCAATGGCAGCATTTTGTGTAACATGCCATAGCTTGTTTGGTTCAGTCTTTCCTTTAAAAAATACTTTGTGTTGTAAATTATTATTGGCTACTAATTGCTGTGCATGCTGCATAAAATTTCCATCGCCATAAATATGCAATTGACAGCTTACCTGTTTCATTGCCGGTATTAATGTTTCAAAACTTCTGCCTTCATTTATAGCACCCTGGTATAAAATGAATGTCTCTTTTTTTTCAGTTACGGTTAATTCTTTAAGCAAGGCAACATTTCTTATTACAGCATATTCAACGCTATACATTTTTTTGAATTCTTCAGCAATAGGATTGTTTACAGTGTAGCCATTTTTAAATGCCGGAACCGCATACTTTTCAATTGCTTTCCACAGTTTATAAATTGGCGGCCTTGACACCACTTCTTTCATTTCACAAAACAACTCATGTGCATCATATACCCGTTTTATCTTTTTTATCCTTGAAATAAAAAGACAGGGTAGTATGGTGTCAAGATCAATGGCGCAAATACAATCCATTTTTTTAAATAACAAAAAAAGGAAAAGCCGGAGGTTGTATTCTAAATAGAATAGTTTGCCTTTTTCAAAAAAACATCCAAGCCTTTTTTGCTGGTATGGTGCAGGTGTTAATGCAACAGAGTTTTTTACTTTGCGTCCAATTAATACCACATCATACCCAGCCTGTGCAAGTGAGGTGCAAATGCGTATCATACGTTGATCGTATGTGAGGTCTGTGGTAACAGTAAAGTAAATTTTCTTTGCAGGCATTTTATCCCCTGTATATTTTTTCTATAATTTCTACTGTTTTGGCACCTTCTGCAGCGCTTGCAAATACATGTGAAGGATTATCTAAAGCCTTTAACAGGTTTTCATATACTTTATCATGATTGCTCATGCTGCCCTGGTAAAATCCATAACCATTAGCAGGGTTGCCTTTTGGCAAATCTGGAAGTGGCACATCTTTTACATGGCAATATTCCAGTTCATTCAGATATTGCCCACCAATTTTTACGGTTCCGTTTTGTGCAAAAACAGTAATAGAACCCTCCATATTTTTTTCAAAACTGTTTATAGTATAACTAAGTGAACCGATGGCGCCATTTTCCATTTCAAAAGCCACCACACCAGTATCTTCAATTTCAATGGCAGGGTGATGCAGATTTTTTGATATGCTTTTTATCATTTTTACATCTCCCAGCAACCAATACATCAGATCAATAAAATGGCTGAATTGCGTAAACAGGGTACCGCCATCCATATTTTTTTTGCCTTTCCAGTCTGTATAATAGCGGTCGGGTCTGTTCCAAAAACAATTTATTTGAAAGCTCAAAATTTTGCCTAAGGCTTTTTGTTCAATAAGATTTTTTAGAAAAGCCACTGGGGGATTATAGCGGTTTTGTTTTACAACAAATAATTGCTTGCCCGATTCCTTAGCTGCACGGATCATTAGCTGTGCATCTTCAGTGTTAATTGCCAAAGGCTTTTCACATAATACATGGCTACCAGCTTTAAGTGCGGTAATGCTGTGTGTGGCATGAAGCCCATTTGGGCTGCAAACAGCTACTATATCAATATTATGTTCTCTTTGCAAAAGTTCCTCATCCTTGTAGTAAGCACTAGCATTATACATTTGGGCTAATGCCTTAGCTCTTTCAGGCACAATATCACACACGGCCACAAGGCGGCCAACACGGGCAGCCTGTTCCGCATGGCGTTGTGCAATGCGTCCACAGCCGATAATAGCGAAGTTTTTAATACTCATAGTTTAAAACTGGAAGCAAATATGGTTGAATATAAGTGACGAATAGCCAGCCGGGCAAGTTTTTTTGGCAGAAAATCAGTTTATAATCAATAAAATTGGGTTTTTTGCTTTACTTTCGCAGCCGAAATAAAAAAGCAATTTAACAAAGAAGTTAAAAACAAAGAGATGTCTCACTTAACAATTGAAAAAAAGGCTAAAATCTTCACCGACTTTGGTGGAAAAGCCACTAACACGGGCTCTATTGAAGGGCAAATCGCAATGCTTACAGAACGTATCAATCACATTTCAGACCACCTGAAGTCTAACAAAAAGGACTTCTCTTCTCAAAGAGGTTTGATGATGATGGTAGGTCAGCGTAAGCGTTTACTTACTTACCTAAGCAAGCACAACCTTACAGGCTACAGGGCATTAATTGAAAAATTAGGCCTCCGTAAATAAATTTAATTCTATGTTTCAGTAAAATAATTCCCGGCTGTTTTTTATAGCTGGGAATTATTTGTTTTACTGAAAGCTTAACCCAACGGGCCTTTTGCTTCCTTGCCAGCTTGCTATTCTTGCCAATTTGCAAAATCAGCCCAATTTTTAAAAATATAATACAAAAAACAAAATGAGTTTAACTCCAAAATCAGTAACATTTGATATAGGTGGCGGCCGCATGGTTACCATTGAAACAGGTAAAATGGCCCGCCAGGCTGATGGTGCAGTAACCGTTCGCCAGGGCGATTGTATTTTATTAGCAACCGTGGTTGCCAATAAAGAGCCAAAAGAAGGCCAGAGTTTTTTCCCTCTGTCTGTTGACTACCAGGAAAAATTTGCATCTGCAGGCCGTGTGCCCGGTTCTTTCTTTAAAAGAGAAGCAAGGCTGAATGATTATGAAATATTAACCAGCCGCCTTATCGACAGGGCGCTGCGTCCTTTATTTCCCGAAGATTATTTCTGCGATGTGCAGGTATTAATATCACTGGTATCAAGCGATGCAGAAGTATTACCTGATGCATTGGCTTGTTTGGCTGCATCAGCCGCATTAGCTGTCTCAGATATTCCTATCCAGGAAATTATTTCCGAAGTACGCATTGCACGTAAAGATGGCCAGTTTATCATCAACCCAAGCCGTACTGAATTGGCAGGAGCAGACCTTGAGTTTATCATCGCCGCTACTGAAAAAAATATAATGATGGTGGAAGGCGAAGCAAAAGAATGCCAGGAAGAAGATCTTGTAAAAGCTTTAGAATTAGCTCATGATGCCATTCGTATTCAAATTAAAGCGCAGGCAGAATTAAGGGCTGCCGTGGGTGTAACAGCAAAAAGAGAATATACCAAACCTTACCGCAACGAAGAATTAAATGAAAAGATAATTGCTTTTGCAAAAGACAAGATGTATGCTATTTCAGCATCTGCTTCTGCAAAGCATGAAAGAAGCGATGCTTACAAGGCATTGGCAGATGAAGTAAAAACTTTTCTTGGCGAAGAATTAGCAGATGAAGATAAAAAACTCATCGGCCACTATTTTGGCGAATTGCAATATCATGTGGTGAGGGACATGATTCTTAATGACCGCAAGCGCCTTGATGGCCGTGGCACAGAAGATATTCGTCCTTTAGCAATGGAAACAAGCATTCTTCCAACACCACATGGTTCTTCACTCTTTACAAGGGGCGAAACACAATCTCTCACCACCGTTACATTCGGTACACCACTTGACGAGCTGTTAGTTGAAAGCGCTTTTAAATCTGACTATACAAAATTTATTCTTCATTATAATTTCCCTCCATTTAGTACCGGCGAAGTAAAAATGATGAGAGGTGTAGGCAGAAGAGAAGTAGGCCATGGTAACCTTGCTATGCGTTCATTAAAACAAATGATGCCTGGGAATGAATATGCTTACACAGTACGTGTTGTAAGTGATATTTTGGAATCAAATGGCTCGTCTTCTATGGCTACCGTTTGTGCAGGTTCGTTGGCATTGATGGATGCAGGTGTTCCCATTCCCAAACATGTGAGTGGTGTGGCTATGGGCCTTATTACTAAAGGAGATAAGTTTGCTGTATTATCTGACATTTTAGGCGATGAAGACCATCTTGGTGATATGGATTTTAAAGTAACTGGTACCCGTGATGGTATTTGTGGTGTGCAAATGGATATCAAAGTAGACGGCCTCAGTATGGACATTATGCGCCAGGCATTGGCTCAGGCACGTAAAGGTCGTTTGCATATTTTGGATGCCATGTATGCATGCATACCTGAACACAGGCCAGATGTGAAGCCACATGCACCACGTATGATAAAATTGGTCATCGATAAAGAATTTATCGGTGCTGTTATTGGGCCAGGTGGTAAAGTGATACAAGAAATTCAAAAAGAAACTGGTACCACCATCAATATTGAAGAAGTGGGCAATACAGGCGAGGTAAGTATTTTCTCAGTTAACAAAGAGGGGCTTGATAAAGCTGTTAGCTGGGTAAAAGGGATCACAGCCGTACCGGTAATTGGTGATACCTATGAAGGCACAGTAAAAGGCATTAAAGAGTTTGGTGCTTTTGTTGAATTTTTACCAAAGAAAGAAGGGCTACTGCACATAAGCGAAATAAGCTGGAAGCGATTGGAAACAATGGATGGCATATTTAAAGAAGGCGATAAGGTAAAAGTGAAATTGCTTGATGTGGATCCAAGAACAGGTAAATTTAAATTAAGCCGCAAAGCATTAATGCCAAAGCCTGAGCAGCAGCCAAGGCCAGAAGTTAAACCCAAGGCTGAATAATATTTTTTGAATTTTATGTACAAAACTCCGGGGTTGTTCCCGGAGTTTTTTTATCATAATACAACTATTTCCCCTTACCCCGAGTCATGTAAAAACTGTTCGTTTCTTGTGATTAAAATCATTGGCATCGTTTGCGTTTCAAAAAAAACGAAAACTAATTTTACAGGGAACATTATTTGTGCTATGTTTGTTATCCGGATGTATCCGTTCTGATTCCCCTCTGTAAGAAAACAATTTCTGAAATCTCAACAAACATTACACTAAAACTTAAAAGCAGTATTATGTTTAAGAAGCTTACCGTATGTGTTACACTGGTGTTTATATTAGCAGGCACCCGTGCCCAGCAAATTAAAAGCCCCGTTGCTTTCAGGTTGTTACAAACAGCCAACAGTCTTATGGAAGTGCAGCAATTAGATGCCGCAGAGGATTACTTTAATAGAGGACTCAAAAGAGCAATCGCTAATAAAGATTCCTATTCCGAAGCCTATGCTTATCAGGGCCTGGGAACTTTATACAGCCGTCTGGATCAAACACAAAAGGCCATTGAAAATTATCGAAAGGCAATCAAGATTTATAAGTCTATTAAACTCAATGTGCTGGCTACAGTGGCCGAAAGCCTCTTAAAAAGTGCACAGGGTATAGGCGATATGTACGCTGGCATCGAAATAGGGGCTAAGGGCGTAAAGATGAGTATTATGGAAGTAAAACTCAGTAAAGACAGACAGTATGATTATACATTGCTTGGCGATACATCAATTAATACTGATGCTGCAGAGCTTTCTTATCAAAGTGAAAAAGAAACACAAGATGCCCTTTCACTTCTATGGAAAATTATTAAAGACAGGTATAAAATCCCTAACACAAATATTCACGTTGTAATCAGTAGTGGCTTAAGGCAGGAACTTGATAAATACAGCAAGGTTGATTATTTCGCTTATGTAATAAGGCCAAAAGAAATGGATTTCTCTGTAAATATTACATCCATCACACCAGTTCAGGAAGCAGAATTAAGTATACTGGGAATTGTTCCGCAAAAAGACAGGTTTAGTGCCAACCAGCTTGATGTGGGAAGCGGCAACACAAAAGGAGGTTATTTTGACGGCACTCATAAAGTGGTACCGGTAACTTTTCCTTTAGGTACAAAATCATTTCAGCGCCTTGTTGATGCCCGTGAAAACGGTGACATTGCACACTTTACCTATGCAGCAGAAAAATTATGGAGGGATAGTATTGCAGTTGTTCTTGATAAAGAATTAAGTGATAAAAACGATATCAAATCAAAAGACGTGGTGTATTTATCCGGAGGCATTGTGTGGGCGCTCACTTCTTACTTGTATCCACAGGATGCTCAAAAAAGCTTTGTTGAAATATCAGCAAAAGATATAACAGACTTTAGAAACATGGTGTACAACAAATATGACCAGTTGAGTAAACCAGCTTCCCTCTACACTATTTCAAATCCTGAAACAGCAGAACTGGCGAAGAAAAACATCAACCGTGTGTTTAAAACTTACGACCAGCGTGCTTTAACAACAGGTGCCATCATTCTGGATGAATTAGTAAAAAAAGTAAACACTAACTCTACCAAAAAATTCATTTACCCACGTTACGGTTATGTTGGTTGGATTAGCGGTTATATTATTAAAAAAGTATCAAACCAGTACACTGCTATGCTGGTACGCAAATAAGGATTACCAAAACCGATTGATACAATAAGGGGCTTTTATCAGCCCCTTGTTTTTATCACAGTTTTTTAGAGCTTACTTAAAAAGGAAAACTAAGGCAATGCACACGATATTTTATCAATTTGATTTTGAGCTTCCCAACCAGGAAGAAACAGATAAGTTGATTGCCCTGCTGTCTGCACAAGGTTTTGATGGTTTTGTAGAAGAAGAAGATGCACTCACCGCATTTATTCCCGAAATAAATTTTGAACAGGAGGCATTTGAAAATGTACTTTCTAAATTCAGCGTTCTTTCTTATGCCAAATCTGATGTTGAAAACATTAACTGGAATAAAAAATGGGAATCGGAATTTGAACCGGTATATGTTGACAAATTTGTTGGCATCAGGGCACACTTTCACAAGCCAATAAAAGATGTGGAATATGAAATCATCATCACACCCAAAATGAGTTTTGGCACAGGCCATCATGCCACTACTTACTTGGTGATGAAACAAATGAAAGCCATTGATTTTATCAACAAAACTGTTTTTGATTTTGGTACCGGCACCGGTATTCTTGCTATACTTGCTGAAAAATTGGGTGCTGCCTCTATCATGGCCATTGACAACGATGAGTGGAGCGTTACCAACACCAAAGAAAACATTGAGCAGAATAATTGCAGCAAAATATCCATTTCTCTGAAAGAAACCATCCCAGGAGGGAAAAAATATGATATTATATTAGCCAATATCAATCTCAACGTTATTACTGCTAATATAGATGCCATTGCTGGCATATCAAAAGAAGGTACCGAAGCTATATTCAGCGGCTTTTTAACAAGTGATGAAGCTGCTATGATGAAAGCTCTCACAAGTGTTGGTTTTCAGCACATAGCAACCACAAAACGCAAAGACTGGATAGCCATGCTGGTAAAAAAAGTAAGTGTTTCTGCACAATAAAAGACCTTAATCTGCATTAAATAATTGTTAACCAATGTACTAATTGGCTATATTTGCAGCCTCAACTCACTGAAGAAACCATGAAGGAAATAGGTTTAATGTTTATTGCATACCTAATTGGGTCTATACCTACTGCGTTGATTATCAGCAAACGTTTTTTTGGAATTGATATACGGGAATACGGCAGCGGCAATATGGGTGCCACTAACACCTTTAGAGTTATGGGCAGCAAGTACGGTACAATGGTAATGTCCATCGATATCTTAAAAGGAATAGCTGCAGTGGCTTTGTATAATTTTCTTCCCTTCTATTTACATAATGAATGGCACCGCACCAACCTGATGGTAGGCCTTGGACTTTCGGCAGTGCTTGGCCATATATTTCCCATATTTGCCGATTTTAAAGGCGGTAAAGGCGTGGCTACTTTGTTTGGAATGATACTGGCTGTGCAGCCAGTAATTGCTGCAAGTTGTGTAGGCGTTTTTTTATTAGTATTGTTTCTTACCCGATATGTTTCTCTCAGCTCAATTTTAGCAGGACTTATGTTGCCTGTATGTGTACTGTGGTTATGGAATGATGAGGTTACTATCTATCGCATTTTTGCAGTGCTGGTGGCTGTGCTTATTGTACTCACACATCAAAAAAATATTATAAAACTGCTGCGTGGAAACGAAAGTCGTGTGCCAATTTTAAAGCATCGTGACAGACGTAAAGTCACAAAAGCTTCATAATTTCTCTGTTTAACATTTGTTCTTACTCTTTCTGTTACAGTTTTTCTGTTTGGCTCAAATTTTTTATTTACTTAGGGTTTTGAAGCCTGTTCAGTTGCAACCTTGCAATTTTGTCTGTCGTCTTTCGATTGTTGCCTTTTTTCTTTTTTAACAGGTTTTTTTATTATCCTTGGTACGCCAATTGTTTAATTCATAAATAAATTTCAAAACATGAAGAAATTCTTTACATCAGTAATTGTATTGTCATTAGTTATTGCAGGCTGCACAAAAAATGCTCTTACTGGCAAGTCCCGTTTAAATCTTGTATCCGAAAGCCAGTTGCAGCAAATGGCAATTGCTGAATACAAAACATTCCTTTCTCAAAATAAAGTGGTGAGCACTACTGGTAATAAAGATGCAGAAATGGTAAGGCGTGTGGGAACCCGTATTGCAAATGCAATAAGTGAGTATTATAAATCACAAGGCAAAGAAGACATTACCAAAAACTATCAATGGGAGTTTAACCTGGTTGATAATAAACAAATAAATGCATGGTGTATGCCCGGTGGTAAAGTGGTGGTATATACCGGCCTGTTGCCTGTAGCACAAAATGAAGCGGCACTTGCCGTGGTGCTTGGGCATGAAATTACTCATGCAGTGGCAGAACATGGCGCTGAACGCATGAACAGTGCAATTGCGGCGCAGGGATTGGGTACATTAGGTGATTTGTTAACCAGCAAAAACCCTAAAGCCAATAATATATTCAACAACGTGTATGGCCCGGGCGTGCAATTAGGCGTTTTATTGCCCAACTCAAGAGGCCAGGAATATACGGCAGATCATTATGGTTTAATTTTCGCCGCTATGGCAGGGTATAATCCCAGGGAATCAGTTCCATTCTGGAAACGTATGGCTGAGGCGGGTGGCGGACAAAAGCCACCAGAATTTTTATCAACGCACCCATCTGATGAAAACAGGATTGCCAAACTGGAGGCAATGATGGATGAAGCGTTAAAATATTATAAACCTGTGAAAAATTAATCATTTCACAACTGTATAAATCCTCACTACGCAGTGAGGATTTTTTTTATGTAGTTAATAATGAAAATTCATTCCTGTTACCTGTTTCTTTTAAAATCAAAATACAATATCTTCATTCCCTAAAAAATCTAACGATATGGATGCTGCTATTCAACAAAAGATTGACCAATGGCTTAACGGCAAGTACGAACAATCTGTTAAGGATGAAATAAAAAAATTACAAACAGAAAACCCCGATGAACTGGCGGATGCGTTTTATAAAAATCTAGAATTTGGTACCGGCGGCCTGCGTGGCATAATGGGCATTGGCACCAACCGGATGAATAAATATACCATCGGCATGGCAACGCAAGGCTATGCAAATTATTTAAAGCAATGTTTTGGTGATGTAAAAGTTGCAATTGCACACGACAGCCGTAATAACAGCCGCTTCTTTGCAGAAACAACAGCCAATGTATTTGCAGCTAACGGCATAAAAGTTTATTTGTTTGAAGCATTAAGGCCAACACCGGAATTAAGTTTTGCCATCCGTCATTTGGGGTGCCAGGGTGGTGTGGTATGTACAGCTTCTCACAACCCGAAAGAATATAATGGTTATAAGGCGTATTGGAATGATGGTTCACAGTTAGTGCCGCCACATGATAAAAACGTAATTATTGAAGTGGAAAAAATTGCATCGGTGGATGATGTAAAATGGAGTGGTGGCGAAAGCAATATTACCTTGATAGGAAAAGATATTGACGAAGCTTATATGGCAATGGTGAAAGGATTAAGTGTGTATCCTGACGTGTGTGCAGCACAAAGCGACTTGAAAATTGTTTATACACCGATACATGGCAGTGGTATCACATTAGTGCCCGAAGTATTAAAACGTTTTGGTTTTAATAATGTACACATTGTTGAAGAACAGGCCGTTCCCGATGGAAATTTTCCTACAGTGGTATATCCCAATCCTGAAGAAACTGATGCAATGAGTATGGGTCTTGCAAAGGCAAAAAAACTTAATGCTGATATTTTGATGGGTACCGATCCTGATGCTGACCGTGTAGCTATTGGTGTAAAAGATAATAAAGGCGAATGGGTGCTGCTTAATGGCAACCAAACAGCAATGATTGCTTTTAACTACATGATAGAAGCAAGAAAAGCAAAAGGTATTGCACAGCCAAACGATATGGTGGTGAAAACAATTGTTACCACTAACATGATTGATGCTATTGCAAAAGCAAACAATGTTGCCTGCTACAATGTGCTTACCGGTTTTAAATGGATTGCTGAAAAAATAAGGCAAAGTGAAGGGAAAGAAAACTACATCATTGGCGGCGAAGAGAGTTTTGGTTTAATGATAGGAGATAAGATAAGAGATAAAGATGGAGTGAGTGCAGTAGCACTCTGTTGTGAAATGGCAGCGTATGAAAAAAGCAAGGGCCGCAGTTTATATGATAAGCTTACCGAACTCTATTTGCAGTACGGTTTCTATAAAGAAGCATTAGTAAATGTGGTAAAAAAAGGAATGAATGGTGCCAAAGAAATTGCAGACATGATGGAAGGCTTCAGGGCTAATCCACCAAAAACAATTGATGGCAAACCAGTGCAGCAATTGCTGGATTATGAATTACAGGTAGGTAAAAATTTAGAAACAGGTGAGAGCTGGAAAATCGAACTGCCAAAGAGTAATGTATTGCAATTTCTATTAGGGGATGGTACTTCAATTTCTGCAAGGCCGAGTGGTACTGAGCCTAAGATCAAATTTTATTTTAGTGTGAATACAAAAATCTCCAATGCATCAGAGCTTGAAAAAGCAGAAAATGAACTGGATGCAAAAGTGAAGCGTATTATTGCAGAAATGAATTTGAACTAAAATATGTAAACGTATAATTAAAATGCCGGCATTTGTAGCCGGCATTTTTTTATCTTGCAAGCCGCTATGAGAAAATACGACGATACTTACCGCCACAAGGGATTAAGGAAAAAATTAGTTGATACAATAAGAGAGAAAGGCATTAATGATGAAGCCGTACTTACAGCTATCAATAATATTCCCCGCCACTTTTTTTTAGACAGTGCTTTTGATGAAATTGCTTATGAAGACAGGGCTTTTCCTATTGCAGAAGGACAAACTATTTCTCAGCCATACACAGTTGCATACCAGACACAATTACTGCAAGTGAAGCCTTTTGAAAAAATACTGGAAATAGGCACAGGCAGTATTTACCAGGCCACTGTATTGGCTGAAATGAAAGCACAGGTATTTACTATCGAAAGGCAAAAAGTATTGTTTGATAAAACAAAACAATTTGTACTGAAAGCAAAATATCCAAACATAAAATTCTTTTATGGCGATGGCTACGAAGGCCTGCCAACGTATGCGCCATTTGATAAAGTAATCATTACTGCAGCAGCACCGTTTATTCCGCCAAAATTGATTGAACAGATGAAACCAGGGGGGAAGATGGTGATACCAGTAGATGAAGGCACACACCAACGCATGTTGCGTATTACAAAAAGAGCTGACGGAAGTTTTAGTGAAGAAGCCTTTGAAAATTTTTCTTTTGTGCCCATGCTTACAGGACGAAATGGTTGATTGAAAGTTATAAATAACTAATTCAGGGAAATCATAACTCATCATTCATAACTTATAACTATTTCATGCGTTTTTTTTCTAAAATAACATTCATCTGTAATCTTTGCTTTGTTGCTGCAGCCATTTTTCGCCTGGTGGAAATATCAAATAAAGTTGAAGGGAACAATGAGGTTATTATACCATTACCTCCTTTGCAAAACTTGCTGGTAACGCTTGGCTTTAGTGCAGTGGTACTCAACTTTATTTTTGCATTGTGTTGCCTTATTTACTGGTTGCTTAGGAAGCAACATAATATTGCCAAATGGCTTCTTTGGGTTAACTTACTTTTTTTAGTATTCCAGTTATTTTATTTTAAACTATACTGATGATACACAATATACTAAGGGACAAAAGCACCAAACTGTTTATTTTTCTTGGTGGATTTTTTATTGTGAATGCACTTACCGCAGAAATGATTGGTGTGAAAATTTTTTCGCTGGAGGATACACTGGGTGTCCAGCGTGCTAATATCGGCATCTTTGGCAGTCCTTTTAGTTTTCATCTTACAGCAGGTGTGTTGTTGTGGCCGGTTGTATTTGTAATGACGGACATTATCAACGAATATTATGGTCCACGGGGCGTCCGGTTTTTATCTTACTTGACTGTGGGTCTTATTGGCTTTGTTTTTTTTGTTATCAATGCAGCCATTCATTTAAGCCCTTCAGAATATTTTTCTATTGGCAATGGTATTGATAAACCTGATAGCGCTTTCCGTGGCATATTCGGACAAGGCGTATGGATTATAATTGGTTCAATGGTTGCATTTTTAGTCGGACAGGTTTTGGATGTACTGATATTTCATCGCATAAAAAAAATAACAGGTGAAAAAAGTATCTGGCTCAGGGCTACTGGTTCTACACTCGTATCCCAACTGATAGACAGTTTTGTGGTGTTGTTTATTGCATTTTATGTTGGCAAACGCATACAAACGGGGCAAGGCGATCCATGGAGTATGCACCAGGTGCTGGTAACAGGTACCGGCAATTATATTTATAAAGTAGTAGTGGCAATATTGCTTACACCAGTTATTTATGGCGTGCATGCCATAATTGAAAAGTATTTAGGGGGCAAACTTGCTGGTGAAATGAGGCAAGCGGCAATGAAAAGCGAAAGTGAATAATTAAATAATTTTATCCTGCCACAACACTCACTTCCACATCCGGATTTTCATTTAGAAACACAGCCATTTCATCATTCATTGTAAAACCTTTGCCAAGTGTGTACATACCCACTTTGTAATTGTGCCTTGCATCATTAATGTTTACCTTAAACTGTGTGCTGCCGGGGTGAGCTTTTAAGTTAGCTTCAATAAAGTTTACAAAATCTTTATTTACTGACTGTGGTTGCACTTCCACTGTTACTTGTTTTGTAAGCGCTGTTTTCACTGTGTCAAGCAAATGTATTTTAGACAAACGAAACTCATATTGATCGCTGTTGTACCTTGTTTTAAAACTTCCTTCCACCAACACTATCATTCCTTTTTCCAAATAATTATTGTACTTCACATAATCTTCACTCCACAGCATGAATTCACTTTTGCCAGTATAATCTTCAATCGTTAGCACGCCAAAGTTCTTTCCCGTTTTAGTGAGCCTGTGTTGTCCATCAACCACCAGGCCAGCTACACGGAACGAACGTGCCGGGTTTGGGAAAGTACTGATTGCAGCTTTAAAATCATTGAAATCAGCAAGCGACGTAATATTATAATGCCTCATTTCAAACTTAAAATTATCAAGCGGATGGCCACTCATGTACATACCGGTAACATCTTTTTCATAATCAAGTTGCTGGGCAAGCGGCCATGGTTCACAGGGCAAAATTTTTGGCGGCACTATATCAGGCATTTGTAAATCGCCAAACAAAGTGTTGGTGGTATTGGCGCTTTGTGCCTGGTACACATTTCCAAACTTGATTATTTTTTCCAGTGTTTGAGCGTCGCCGGGAGCAGTATAAAAATATTGCGCCCTTGTAACATCTTTAAAGCAATCGAATGCACCTGCATACACAAGGCTTTCCAATGAGCGCCTGTTTACACTTCGTTGATTTACTCTTTTTATCAAATCAAAAATGGATTTGTAAGGGCCATGCTTTGTTCTTTCTTCAATAATATTTTCAATGGCATTTTCACCCACACCTTTCAGACCGCTGAAGCCAAAACGGATTTCACCTTTTTGATTGACAGCAAAACCATTTTGTGATTCATTAATGTCCGGGCCAAGCACTTTTAATCCCATGCGCTTGCATTCTTCCATAAAGAAAGTAATCTTGTCAATGCTGCCGGCATGATTAAGCACCGCCGCCATATATTCACTTGGATAATGAGCTTTGAGATATGCAGTTTGATAAGCAACAAATGCATAACAGGTGGAGTGAGATTTATTAAATGCGTATTGAGCAAATGCTTTCCAGTCGTTCCATATTTTTTCCAGCTTGTCTTTGGGGTGCCCTTTAGCGGTAGCCCCATCAACAAACTGCTTTTCCATTTTATTAAGTACAGCAATTTGTTTTTTACCCATTGCTTTACGCAATACATCTGCATCACCTTTGCTAAAGCCAGCTAGCTTTTGGGAAAGCAGCATCACCTGTTCCTGGTACACCGTGATGCCATACGTTTCTTTCAGGTATTCCTCCATATCATCCAAATCATATACCACCTGTTTCTTCCCATGCTTACGGTCAATAAATTCAGGTATGTATGCAATAGGGCCGGGGCGGTACAATGCATTCATGGCAATCAAATCATCAAACTTATCGGGTTTTAGTTCCCGTAAATATTTCTGCATGCCGGGACTTTCAAACTGGAACGTTGCGTTGGTGTCACCATGCTGATACAATGCATAAGTTTTTTCATCATCAAGGGGGATTTCATCAATAGCAATATCAATTCCATGATTTAGTTTGATAAGGCCAAGGGCTGTTTTAAGAATGCTCAATGTTTTCAATCCCAAAAAGTCCATCTTGATAACACCGGCCTCTTCAATTACACTGCCTTCAATTTGTGTTAGCCAAAGTTCACTTTCTTTAGATGTGGCAACAGGAATAAGTTCAGTTAAATCTTTTGGTGCAATGATGATGCCTGCTGCATGAATACCTGTGTTGCGTACAGAGCCTTCGAGTATTTCTGCTTCATGCAAAATTTCACTTTGTATGCCCTGTCCTTTATAAATCTCCCTGAGCCGTTTTACATTTTCAAAATCATCTGCTTGTAATTGTTCTTTTTCTTCAAGAGATTTTTCGCCATCTTTTGCTTCCTTCATTGTCATGGGTGCCTGCAGCAGTCTTTTCAAATTAATGCCCGGCTTTTCAGGAACCAATTTTGACAATGCCCTGCTTTCGGGCAATGGTAAATCCATTACCCTTGCCACATCTGCGATACTACTTTTAGCAGCCATCGTGCCATACGTAATGATTTGCGCCACCTGCTGTTTGCCATATTTGTCCACCACATAATCAATCACTTTTTGTCTTCCGTCATCATCGAAATCGGTATCAATATCAGGCATTGATTTACGCTCTGGATTTAAGAATCTTTCAAACAGTAAATTATATTTTATCGGATCAATATTGGTGATGCCAATGCAATACGCCACCACACTGCCTGCGGCAGAGCCACGGCCTGGGCCAACAAACACACCCATTTCCCTTCCGGCCCTGATGAAATCACTTACAATTAAAAAGTAGCCAGCAAAGCCCATGCTTCTTATTACACCCAATTCAAACTTTATTCTTTCTTCTGCTTCGGGTGTAAGTATTTTATATCTTTCTTTTGCACCGCTCCAGGTAATGTGTTCCAGGTAATCATCCTGCGATTTGAAATTTGCTGGCACAACAAAATTTGGAAGAAGGATATCCCTTTTTAAATCCAGCAGTTCAACTTTATCAACTATTTCATTGGTGTTATCAATTGCTTCTGGCAAATCTTCAAACACTTTACTCATCTCTTCTGTTTTCTTCAAATAAAACTGGTCATTGGGAAATGCAAAACGTTTGCCCTTTGCAAATACATCATCATCTGTAAATTCACGAAGGGCTGGGGTGGAAATTTTTTCACCTGTATTGATGCAAAGCAAAATGTCATGTGCATTAAAATCTTTTTGATCTACATAATGACTGTCGTTGCTTGCAATCACTTTCACATTGTACTTCTTTGCAAACTTCAGCAGCACTTCATTCACTTTGTCCTGTTCTGGTATGCCATGCCTCTGCAGTTCCACATAATAATCCTGCTGAAAAATATTGAGCCACCATTTGAATTCATTTTCACCTTCGGCTTCGCCATGTTTCAAAATAGTTTGCGGCACCAATGCACCAAGGCAGCAGGTGGTGGCAATCAGGCCTTCATGGTATTTATGGATAAGCTCTTTATCAATGCGTGGGTATTTACTGTACATGCCTTCAATAAAACCAAGCGATGTAAGCTTTACCAGGTTCTTATAACCCACATCATTTTTTGCCAGTAATATCTGGTGATGCCGTGGATCTTTTTCTTCTTTATTAAATGTTTTGCGGTGGCGGTCTTTGGTAATGTAAAATTCGCAACCAACAACAGGCTTTACTTTTAAAGTCCCGTCTTCGTTTTTATGGTTGTACGCTTCTTTTACAAATTCAAAAGCGCCAAACATATTGCCATGGTCGCTGATGGCAAGCGCCGGCATACCATCAGCAATGGCTTTTTTATAAAGGTTCTTTATAGAAGCAGCGCCATCTAATAAAGAAAATTGTGTATGTACATGGAGGTGTGAGAATTTCATCTAATGGTTCTTTATTCTAATTTTCAGAATCCCAAATTTACTAATGGATTATTGCCGTATGATAATGGCTCATGATTAATTATTCACAAGTGCTATACAGATTAGTATGAATGACTGGTTAAATGGAGTAAAAAATCACAACAAACCCCTAACTCATTCGTTTTCAGCTGCAAAAAAGACTATTTAAATTGTAAAAAGATTGCAAAAGCCTTGCATAGTTGAGCACACGGCTTTATCTTTGCCCGCTACCCAAAGAACCGAAACAAGATTATTAATTGGTTGTAGGACAAGAATAGCAGAAGAATTAAGCTAAACGCAAAGTGTAAGAAACATCAGACGAGACAATAACACAAGGTTAAGTCGTACATACTGTAAACACGTTTTACGTATGAAACACTTATTTGTTGTTGCTGTTGCCACTGGCATTTTTACAGGAACATCTTTTGAAGCAAAAGCCCAGACAAGTGTAAGTGCCGAAAGGCTTACTAACGAGGCTAAAACATCTGCTTCACCAAAGTTTATCAATAACATTGAAATAACTCCCAACAGGGCTGATGGGGATGGTGTATATTACAGTGAAGAGGGAAATGAAACAGGTTCTTTACCTATAGTTAAAGAATCAAGACAAGTTATAGCCACACCCAGGAATATCACTGCAGGCACTACTATAGAAAAATGTTCATCGTTGCAATTTAAATATGCAATGATGATGGATATGGAAGTGGAAGCAGTTGCAAACACGGCCTTATATAGTTTTATTGAAGACTGGTGGGGTACTCACTACCGCTACGGGGGCACGGGCAGAGACGGTATCGACTGCAGTTCTTTTACCGGAAGGTTGGTTCAGGAAGTGTACAATACCACTTTACCCCGTACAGCAAGGGATCAATACAGTGTTTGTGGAAAAGTAGATATGGATAATTTGGCAGAAGGCGACCTTGTATTTTTTAATACAAGGGGAGGAGTAAGTCATGTGGGTTTATATCTCGGCAACCATCACTTTGTACACAGTAGCACCAATAGTGGTGTTACCATCAGCAGCCTTACCGAAAATTATTATAACAAGCGCTTTATCTGTGGTGGCAGAATAAGCCTTTCTACTGCAAAGAAATAACCTGCGTTTGCTGGTTATTTTTTAAGTGCGTTGTTGTTTCATGCAGAGAGAGGGTGTTTTCTATTCCTAAAAACTATTTCAAATATCAGCAGGCCGTTCTTCTGTAATCGTTCCAAACAGTACTCATTTAATCTGTCTTGTTTTTATTGTAATGAAATTCCAGTGCACCACTGGGGCAAACTTTTACTTGCTGTTCAATTTTATCAGCCGGGGCGCCATCGGGATTTATCCATTTTTTTATTCTTGGGTTAAATACCATTGGCATTTGTGCCCAACATCTTGTTGAGTGCTGGCATAATTCTGGCTTCCATACCACAGTTATTTCATCGTTAGCGTATTTTATTTGTTTGGTATCACCATCCCTGAAGACAAATGTCCTAACCTTAATATCGTTTTCTAAAATTTTTGAAACAGGGCAGTGCTTTGCAATTTCCTGCAACCGCAGTTTTTGTTCTTCCGGCACTGGTGTTGTAAATAAAATATCCCTGTCGATTATGGTAGTTGTTTTCTCATCTTTTGTTTCCTGGTAAAGATTGGAGTTTACAGTGATGGAAGGAATATCCCATCCTTTTCTGTCGATGTACATTCTTAATGTAATTAATGTGCAGGATGCCAATGAAGATAATAACAGGGTATAAGGGTCGGGGCCAGTGTCTTTTCCACCACTTGTTTCAGGTTCATCGGAAATGATGGTTCCATTTCTCCATTCAATACTGCATTGATATTTGACAGCACCGATTGTGCCATGCACTGGCTGCTCCATTTTGTATTTCATAAGCGTAATATTATTTCTTTATCAAGAGATCTTTATAGCTGATTATTTCTATTTTTCTTTCTTTGATTGCTTTTTTTACTTTTTCGCTGGTAAATAAATCTGTTACACCTTGCCTGTCTTCAGCTACATTTTCATACCCGATATGATGTATTGCTTTTAATTCGTCGTTGTAAAAGCCCGGGTGATCAAGAAACATATATATTTTGCCGGCTTCGAGTTTGTCAAGCATTTTTATAAAACTTTGTTCCTTGTCTGTGGCTGTTTTTGATGGGCCGTCATACCATACCTGCTGAACTTTTAATTCGTCAAGGTCAATATCTATTTTGTATTCTTTTGCAAGCCGCTTTGTCATGGTTCTTACTTCATCCGAAAGCGAAGTGCAGCCCATATGAGATGATATGTGACTAATGTTTGAAATTTTTTTTAGCGCCAGTTCTATCTGAGCCCTAAACTCCTTTTCAATATCATCCTACCGCCAGTTTACTTCTTTAAGTGATTGCCCTGAATAATTTTTATTTGGCCACACCATGGGATAAAAATAGCCGCTGCTGTCTCTTATGCTTTTGGCTGCAGTAAGTGGCCGCCATTTTATATTATCCCATTCACTTGTAATAGCAAGGTGTATGCCCACATCAATACCAGGGTTTTCAGTAAGCATTTTTACCGCTTCAGGAAACCACGGTGATGGAACAATTACTTCTATTGATTTTTGAATACCCTCTTTGGAGCATTTTATCAATGCTTCATTGCCGGAATGTGAGTAACCCATATCATCTCCCCGAATGATAAGCCGTGCAGGTTGTGCCTGTAATGAAGTGATTAATGCAAAAAATAAAATGGAGCAGTTAAAATGTTTCATACTTGCATGAATATAATTGCAATGTACGAAAGCACCATGTGATTATTATGTGCAGGTACTTAAAACAGCAGTAGCTTCTTTATTTTGGGCAATCAAGTTTTACTGCATATTTGCTCCAGTCGTCAAAAGCATCAATACGCAATGCAGTATTACCATTCACCGACAGCCAACTGAATTTAATATAAAACAAATCTTTCTTGGGCAATTTTACCTGGTAGTAATAATAACCTGTAAGTGTTTTGCTATCGCAACTTTTAATAAGTTTAGCGGAATATGGCTTGTTGCCAAACAAACTGTCAATGGTATATTTGGGAGAAAAGTCTTTTGAACTGGAACTAATGATACTGAAAGATGTATAGCCCATGCGTGGGCCTTTCAGCATCATATTCCATTTTACAGATTGATTAGTTGCATCATTAAATCTTTTTCCTTTAAGCGTAATATCAGCACTGCCAGATCTGTAAAAGTTTATGCTGGTATCATCACTCATTATTATCCTGTCTTCCTTCCACTTTACAGGGAATTTTTTGGCATTGCCCACAGCCCAGTCTCCAACATTACTATAGCCGGTGCTGTCGTACACAAATTTTTTTATCAAGTCATATAACTCCACTTTGGGCAGTTGTGCTTTAGTGCTTGCTGTAGTAATTACCACGGCAAATAGCAATAGATTTTTTTTCATGCTTATAAAGATAATGCCCACCAATGGATAATGCAAGCCCGGAAAAGTATTTTGACAAAAAATAAGCGCCACAACTATTGCAGCGCTTTCATCTATCGATATAAAACGTTTTATTTTTATTGAATCATAATAGTAAGTGTCCCTTTAGTTTCATTATCATTACTAACAGTTACTTTATAAATTCCTCTTGTAAGATATTTATTTAAATGAATGCTTTTTGTACCATCGGTACCATTATGATTAAACAACAGGGAAGTTATTTGTTTACCTGCTTCATCAATAACAGCGATGTTATATTTTCCTGCTTCTATACTGCTAAATCCTGTAATTAAAGTGTTGTTTATAACAGGGTTTTGTATTAGCCTGATGCTTCCTTTATTCAATACATTTTCTCTCAAAATGCTGCTGTAAATAAAATTGCCGTTTGTTTTATTTGCTTTTATCCTGTACCAGTTATTGCCTGTTATTGGATTCTCGTCATTCAGTAAATAAGTTGCAACAGCACTGTTTGTCGCTGTTGCACTTCCAATGGCATTAAAGTTTATTCCATCCGCTGATCTTTCTATATCATAATTGCTGATATCCGCCTGCTGTTCTACTTTCCATCCTACCTGTATTGCTGTTTTATGATTGTTGTTTTTATATTGCTTTGTTTTTATTTCTGAGATAACAACAGGCAATACAACCAGGTTACTTTTTATTATTAACCTGAAACGATTGCCTGCATAAGCAGCAGGATTGTTTGTAATGCTAAACTGGTAGTTGCTTCCGGCCGCAAGATCAATTGGTGTTTGTGAGCCTGTGTAACTATCTTCGATAAATGCTGTTAATGCTGTTCCTTCAAAATTCACAGGCACAAATTCAAAATGATAATCCCTCACCCTTAAGCTGCTCATATCAAGGTGAATTGTATCAGCATCAATGGTTACGTTTCTTCTTTCAATTGCCAATTTTGTTCCAGCCCTTTGCATTGATAAGTTTTCACTGCCAATATTGGTAATATTTGCCGCATCATACTGATCGATACTGTTACTATAGTTACTGCTAAAAGTAACCAATACAGCATCAACAGTTGGAGTGCTGCCATCATTATTGTGCGACCGCATATTGATGGATAATTTTTTGGGTTCTGTTGAAAGTGGCATTGGCCTGAAAACATTATCAGTGCCACAAGTACATTTATTTGCTTCTGTTACAGAAAGTGTACCGGCAGAAATAGCATCCACAAAAAAAGCAGTAAATGGCTGTGCATATTGAGAAATATCACTTACCGGCGCAGGACTGTAGTCGTAACTAAGGCCATTAAAGCTAGCAGTAACATAACCACCTACATTGTTTGTGCCACCAAGTTTTGGATCCCAAAATGTAAAGTTTTTATTTATCAAACTGCTGTTACCAGCAGCCATTGCATCAAGGTTAAGTCTTGATGGGAATGGATTGCCCACCAACTTCCAACCGCTGCCACTAAGACTTACCGATTGATTACCTTGTTTTACGCCGGCAATAATTCGCAGGGTTGTATTGTCTGCTGGTGCATTGGTAAGCAGGCCAAGATTATTTGCTCTAGAGCCTCTCACAAAAAGAAAATAAGGTGATATATTACTTACAGCTGCATTGGTACTGCTGATATTTGCCCAGGCACCACCAATCCATTCTTTCATTGATGCATTGTTCACCTGGTTTTGATCAAAACCATTTGCAATACTTCCACCTGTAATGTGTGTGCCATATCCCGGGTTTGGATTGGATGATGCATTGCCGCCAACACCCTCTTGTAATGCTTCATTTATTGTGGGAGCGCCAGCAGCTGTAATTGGAAAATTGATTAGTCGCCATGCTCTGCGACCTGGTATATATCGTTGTAAGTTTACTTTACCGGATATATAATTTCCGGAAGCAGGCCCAGTAGCAATAATTGCTGTGCCGCTGCTGTTGCTAAGCAATGTAAGGCGATCGTTAGTTGTTAGTATTCCACTTACCGGGGTATATCTTTCTGTTATAGTCACCATGTTGCCTGCGCTGTTACCAATAATAGCGCCTGCATTATTGTTCAATGAGAGGCTGTAATAGCTGCCCGTGCCGGCAATGCCCTGGCTGGTATTGCCATTTAGTAACACATTGCCAGTACCAATAAAATCACCATCGTTATAAAGGCTGTCACTTACACTAAGATTATTGCCAACAGATACGTTTACTGTGGCATTACTGTCAACATAAATATTTTTTACACTTTGGTTACTGATTATTAAAGGTTGTGTTGCAACATCCGGTATCACTGCAGTGTGTTGATAGGTAGGTACAACGTTATCCCAGTTGCCAACATTTGTCCAACTATCGTTTACAGCGCCAGTCCATGTGGTAATGTAATAGAAATATGAACCCAGTGTAAACCTGCTGAAAGAATTAAATACAGATGGGGCAGAGGTGGATGTTATACTTCCTGATGGTATAGCTGTCCCATCTCCACCAATATCAATCCATGATGTTGGTGCCAAAGCTGTGTTCTTTACAATTGTAACATCTGCGGTTGATAAAACAATATCATCAATGCCATAATATAAAGTTATCTCAGGAAGAGGAGATGTTGACAACCCTGCTGAAGATGCTGCTGCACCTGTGGCAGTTACAGTACGGTCAATATCCCAATATCTTACAGAAGATACATTTTGTACCCCTGTGGGCTTAGCCCAGTTTAGAGCATGGGCGCTTGAATTGGTCACTTCCGCTTTGTAGCTGTATGATGTGTTATTTGTGTGCTGTATTTTTAAATCTGCTGGCCTGCAAATACCAGCTTTTCCTATCGGGAAATGAAGGCTTTGCAAACTGTTTGATGATACATCAATTCTCATAGGCCCATCTACAAAACTTGAAGATGCAGATGTGGTGGCTGTTACAGTTGCGGTTTCATCCATCAGCACTGGCATAGCTGTGGCGGTACTTATTATTTTGCCCGATAGTAATGTAAGGTTACCGTTTGCAGAAATATAAATATTATGATTGAGTATTACATTGCCAGCTGTTTTATCAATGGTTAATCTTTTGATTGAAGAAGGCTTTACACTGATATTTGTAAAATAGGCAGAAAGGTTTCCATTCATCGTTACTCTTCCATTAGCGCCTACGGCAAACACAACAGTATCAGACGGGGAAGATATACTGATATTTCCAGCATATGTACAGTTTGTATTGTAAGCAGGGTACAGGCCACCAGTAGATATATTGCCATAATATACATTACCATTGTAATCATCAGGTGCTATACAAGCAATCTTCCAGTCTCTTTTGCCAAGGTTAAAAAAGTACGTGGTGCTGTTTCCTGAAAAAACATTTCCCCCGGTATAATCAACAGGTGCGCCATTACCATTAAGAACAAAGCTGCAGCTGTTATAAAAAATACTGTATGCAATATCAATGTAAGGCGCCACAATATTAAGTGCACCATTCCATGTGCATTGCCCGGTGATGCTGCCAATTATAACCTTGCTGTTGGTTGTGCTTGGGTTATCAATTGCCTGGGGCAGGGCGTTGTTTTGAGTAACATTGTAAAAATAAATGTTGGTGCCGCCTGTTATATCTCCATCAATCAACCTGCCACTGCCTGAAATTACAATGTAAGATCCACTGATATTTTTTCCAACATAAATATTACCATTTGATCCAGCAGCAGAATTAAATTTTATTGTACGGTTAAATGTTACTCTTGAAATATGAGTGGCATCGCCATCTGCAAATGTGATATTGCCATTAGCAGATAAAGTTACCTCTACATGCCCATTAAATGTGTGGCTGCTTTGTGTACCGGAGGCAACGCCATTACTGCTACCAATAAAAATACCGCCAGTGTTGTTGCAATTAAATAACACTGTATCAGCAAAATAATTTTTTGTACTGTTGGCTCCAACAATAAATGCATTATCGCTGCTGCCAGCGCCTCCTGTAGCACCATTCGCTAATGCGAAGAAAGTTGTTTTGGCAAAAAAGGAATCTGGCAATGCCCCAGTTCCGCTACTCATGCGCCAACGGCTGGCTGTAGCTGCGGCTGTAAATGTTACAACACCACGGAATTTATTTCCACCTTTTGATATGTCGTCATCCAAGGGGAAACTCTTTGTGAAATTTCCAGTTCCATACAACACTAATTTTTCCAGGTTTATGCGGCCTGTATTTATTGTTAAAGACACAGCTACTGATGAGTTTCCAACTGTGGTGCCCGTAAAATTTACATAAGTGGAATCATTATAATCGGCAAAGGAAATATCGGAACCAGGTACAGTACTAATGATGCTTCCACCACTTAGGTTACAATTAACAAAATTGCCTGTATTGTTCTGAGATGTAATAGTTAAATCATTGCCCTGCAAATTAACTTTGCCTCTTGTATGAGTATAGCTTTGCGAAACATAGCAATTAGTATTAAAAATGATATCTGCCGCACTGTTTCCAGCAGTATTGTTTATAATAAGATTGTAAAAAGTTTCCTGTGATAAAATAGTGCTGATATTTTGTACGCCGTTGCTTCCATTGAAGGTAACAGTGCCATTTCTTTCATTAAATGGGTCGGGGTGAGTGCTTGTAACTGTAAAATTTCCGGCAATAGAAAGATTGTGGTTGGTACTTGTAACATCCAACTGTGCTGCGCCATCAATTTGTAAACTGCCAGCAAGTGTTGTATTGGTTGTAAGTTGCTTAACACCACCCCCGCTGCATTTTAAGTTATAATATGCCAAGGATAATATGTCTTGAGAAGATGGACTATTAAAATCGATAGTACCCGTTGCAGCAGTAAATTGTGCGTTATCAATTGTGCTGGTATTGCCACCTATTTGCAAAATGCCGGCACCAGAGAAAACCAGTTTGTTTCTTACAGTATTATTGGCTAACAAAATACTGTTGCTGCAGGTAAGTGTGCCTGTGCTAATATTGATTAAACATCTCCTGCTGTCGGTAGAGGAATTAACTGTGCTTACTGATGAGCAGGTAACATTACCGGCATCTACATTCAGCCTGTTGTCTATACTGTTGAATAAAGGTGCCTCAATAATAATATCTCCCGATACAGTTAAGCTGATGCCAGCATTGAGCGTAAGATTTGAACTTGATGTAAATGGGATAGCACCAATAGTAACACTTGAGCAAGATGCGTTTGTTGTAATTGTTATTGTGTGTCCATTACTAATTGTTACATCATCGCCTGCAGATGGCACAACACCACCAATCCATGTGGAAGTATTATTCCAATTGCCTGAACCTGCCGAAACTATTGGCACCGCACACACATGACCTGTAAAGGCCAGCAGTATTAGGCAGAGGAATTGTAATGGTTTCATTGGATGCCTGGATATTATGCTGAATTAATAGAATGCCTGTTTATATCAACCCACAGGTGGGCTCTTTTGTTTTTACCGGTTTTGTATTTAAAAGTCGCCGGCTTTTTTTCTGTAACGGGCAAAAGTTGCACATATTGTAACCTGGAAACTGCTCTGAAAATACTGTTGGATTGATGCAGAAATATAAGCTATGTGCTAAAGATTAAGAATGAATGACATAGGCGTTAGTCCTTGCTTCATAATGTATTTTTTGCTCATTTGTTAATGTTTGGTGATGGGGAAAATTTTTTTACAAGACTACTTGTGTACTAAAACATTATTGCCTCTATATA
>CAZBTD010000035.1:29019-29257 GCA_964494815.1 uncultured Ferruginibacter sp.
AGGTTCAAAACTGGTTTTATCGTTGCCGGCAGGGGCTTTTAATTGTAAAATTGTGTTAGGTCTCCTTTCGCAGGTAAAAGCTGTGTTCTACATTATGTAGAAAAAATACTACAGTGTTTTTAGGCGTAGTTCAAGCTAACTCGTAATGGTTTATGGTAAGTTGAGTATGAGTTTTTCAAATTAAAAACCCCCTGAAGAATCAGGGGGTTTTTTTCTTTAACCCTTAAAACAACCAACA
>CAZBTD010000036.1:0-28082 GCA_964494815.1 uncultured Ferruginibacter sp.
TAACGCAAAAAATACCATGATGAGCCTGCATAGCCGGGCATGGTATTCGTTTCTAATTCTTGTGCTACCCATTCTGGTATGTTTGCCAATGGGCCTTGTGCATCAGGGCCCGGGCTATATTTATCTACATGTGGTAATTCCAAAGGCAATTCACCTTTCCATTCCCTGGCAACATTATCTTTCCATGTAATAGGGAATGGTTCGCCCCAATAACGCTGGCGGCTGAAAGCTGCATCTCTCATACGGTAATTCACTTTCTTTGTTCCAATGCCAAGCTCTGTTAATTTATTAATGGCAACTTCCATTGCATCTTTCATTACTAAACCATTTAAGAAACCACTGTTTTCCAACACCGCTTCTTTGGTTGGGTTGGCTTCTTCGCCATTATAATGTGAACCGATGATGTTAGTAATAGAAATATTGAAATGATTTGCAAATTTGAAATCCCTTTCATCGCCGCAAGGCACAGCCATAATAGCGCCAGTACCATAACCAGCTAACACATATTCTGAAATCCAGACAGGAATTTCTCTTCCATCAAAAGGATTGATGGCATAAGCACCGGTAAAGCAACCGGTGATTTTTTTCTCTGCCATTCTTTCTACATCGCTGCGGCTTTTTACATACGCAATGTATTCATCAACAGCAGTTGATTGCTCCGCTGATTTTATTTCATTTATTAAATCAAGCTCAGGAGCCACTACCATAAAGTCAACACCAAATATGGTATCAGGCCTTGTGGTATAAACCCTTAATTTTTTATCAGAGCTTTTAATTACAAAATCAATTTCAGCGCCGCTTGATTTACCAATCCAGTTTGTCTGCATATCCTTCATCGCTTCACTGAATTCGATGCGGTTCAAACCTTCCAATAACCTGTCAGCATATTCAGTGATACGCAAATACCATTGACGCAATTTCTTCTTCACCACAGGATGGCCGCCACGTTCACTCACACCATTTACCACTTCATCATTTGCCAACACAGTTCCTAATGCTTCACACCAGTTTACTTCACCATAGCCGCAATAAGCAAGCCGGTAGTTCATTAAAATATCTTGTTGAGTTGCTTCATCGTAGGTTTTCCATTCAGCAGCAGTAAAGCTTAAAGCCGAAGGCTGAAAGCTTAAAGCACTGGTTCCCTCTTTCTCAAAGAGTTCAATTAATTGGGTAATGCTTTCAGCTTTTTGCTTTTTGCGGTTGTACCAGCTATTAAACAATTGTAAAAAAATCCACTGTGTCCATTTATAATAAGACGCATCGCTGGTACGAACTTCCCTTTCCCAATCATAACAAAAACCAATTTTATCTAATTGAGATTTGAAAGTGGCAATATTCTTTTTTGTTGTTTCAGCAGGATGTTGTCCTGTTTCAATTGCATATTGTTCAGCAGGCAAGCCAAAACTATCAAAGCCCATCGGGTGCAATACATTAAAACCTTTCAGTCTTTTATAACGGCTGTAAATATCACTTGCTATATAACCCAAAGGATGTCCCACGTGCAAACCAGCGCCGCTTGGGTAAGGAAACATATCCAGTACATAATATTTTGGTTTGGCAGAATCATTGCTTACCCTGTATGTATTTGTTTTTTTCCAGTGCTGTTGCCATTTTTGTTCAATCTCGTTAAACTTATATTCCATTTCTTTTATTTTAACATTCTTACATCAACAAGTGATTGAGTAAGAAAATATATTTGAAATCCTGATTTTTTGATGCCGCCAAAAGTACATCAAAGCAGGTAAAAACCTTTACTTTTGCGGCATTCGTGAAGAATGGAACACAGATGAAACGCACAGGGCAGATGAAAACCGATTTTTTAGTGGGTATCAGTTCAATCAGTGTTATCCGTGTTCTATCATACTAACTAAACCATTACATTCAATAAACTAACCCCTTTATGTCACTCTACGGAAAAACCACTTCAGTAAAACGCAGCAAACCTTCTTATGCACTGGCAATTGTGGGTGTGGCACTGGTACTGTTTTTATTTGGAATGGTGGGCTGGTTTTTTCTCAACCTGAAAAAATCAGGCGAACTGTTCAGGGAAAATATACAGGTGCATGCATGGGTAGCGCCTGCGGCAAAAAAGAACCAGGTTGATAGTATGCAGAAGTATATCGCTGCATTGCCCTATGTAAAAAGTGCAGAGTATATCACCAAAGAAAAGGCGGCGCAAAAATGGAATGCGGAAAACGACAGCAGTTGGAAGAAATTCATTACAAACAATCCGCTTCCTGAAAGTGTTGACTTTTATGTGAAGAGTGCTTATATGAATGCAGACAGCCTTGCAACCTTAAAGAGTGATTTGGAAACTAATTTTGCCGGCGTAATGTCAGAGTTTCAGTACCCTACAGAAACAGTTAGCTATATCAGTTCTTACACAAAATATATTGGTGCCGGTATTTTAGCATTTGCCATTATCCTGTCTATTATCGTAATAGTGTCAATTGATAATACCATCAGGCTTGCGATGTACAGCAACAGGTTTTTGATAAAAACAATGCAGATGGTAGGGGCCACCCGTGGATTTATATCCCGTCCGCTCAATATAAGGGCCATTGTAAACGGGCTTATTTCGGCAGGTATTGCTATTGTGGCCGTATATGCTTCTGTTTTAATAATAGAAAACTTTGTGCCTTACCTGCACCAGTTGAGAGACAGCAGCAATATGGCGCTTATTATCCTGGGTATTATTGTGCTGGGAGTCACCATTTCGCTGGCAAGCACCCACCGCTCCGTATTAAAATACCTGAAAATGAAATTAGATGACCTGTACTAAGTGGTTTTAAATATATTTGCCTTCCAAAAATTTTTAAGCAATGGCTACAGCAAAAAAACCAGCAGTATCTTCTCCGGCACCATCCCTTTTTACAAAGGATAATTATATGTGGATGCTGGCTGGAATAGTGGTAATGACGATTGGATTTTTTTTGATGGCAGGTGGCAAAAGCCCCGACCCAACAAAGTTCAACGACAACGAGGTATATAGCACCACCCGTATTACCATTGCGCCAATATTAATTATTGCAGGTTTTGTAATAGAGATATTTGCCATTATGAAAAGACCCAAGGGGGAGTAATCTATATTAACAATTAGGTTTTACATAACTAACTTCTGGAAAGCACTGTAAATTGCGGTGCTTTTTTAATGCACTAAATATTTTTTTGCCGATGAATTTTTTCCAGGCTTTTGTTATTGCAGTAGTGGAGGGGCTCACTGAGTTTTTGCCTATATCCTCCACCGCACACATGAAGTTTACCGGCCCGTTGATTGGAATAAAGCAGGCCACGCCATTTACAGATATGTTTGAAGTGGTGATACAACTGGCGGCAATACTGGCAGTGGTGGTATTGTACCGTAAAAAATTCTTTGATTTTAGAAGGCCTGCATTTTACTACAAACTTATACTGGCAGTAATTCCCTCGATTGTGGTTGCGTTGCTATTCAAATCTAAAATTGATGCAGCGTTAGACAACCTTACTTTTATAGCCTATGTAATGATTGCTGGTGGTATCATTCTCCTGTTTATCGACTGGATATTTAATCACCCTATGTTTGATGATGAACAGTCTATCAACTACCGCCGTGCTTTTGTCATTGGCTGTGGACAAACGCTGGCAGTAATTTTTCCCGGCCTTAGCCGCAGTGCTGCCACCATCATTACAGGTATGGCACAAAAACTCACCCGGCATGAGGCGGCAGAGTTTTCTTTTTTTCTTGCGGTGCCCACCATGTTCCTTGCTTCTGCAAAAAGTTTTTTAGACACCTATAAAGAGCATCCTGAAGTGCTGAATACCTCCAATTTTGGAATTCTTTTTTTTGGCAGCGCCGTTTCATTTGTGGTGGCTATGGTAGCCATCAAATTTTTTATTGGCTTTTTAAACAAGCATGGCTTTAAAGTATGGGGCATTTACAGGATAATTGTGGGTGCTGTTATTTTGTTCCTTCTTCATAAAAAAATTATAGGATAAGCCTGTTAAAAAATTATTGCTAATTTGTTTGCTCAAATATTACCGATGCAAACTGCCAGCAAAAAAGTTATTAATGGATGGGCTATGTACGATTGGGCCAATTCGGTTTATAACCTTGTAATTACCTCCACCATTTTTCCTGCCTATTTTGAAAGCATTACCGGAGATGGTGATGATAAAACAACAGCCGATACAATTGTTTTTTTGGGCAGGGAGTTTGTCACTACATCTTTGTATGATTATGCACTTGCCATAGCATTAACCATCGTTGCCATAAGTATGCCCATACTTACCTCTATTGCCGACAGCCGTGGAAATAAAAAGAAGTTCATGGCATTCTTTCTTACTACAGGCAGCATTGCCTGTTCTTCACTTTGGTTTTTTACAGGCAAATCAACTGTAGGGCTTGGTATAGTGTGTATGATGGTTGCCTGTATAGGCTTTTGGAGCAGCTATGTTTTTAGTAACTCATATTTGCCAGAAATTGCTGCCCCCGAAGACAGGGACAGGATAAGTGCTAAAGGCTTTTCTTATGGGTATGTTGGTAGTGTGATTTTGCAGGTGATTTGTTTTGTTTTTATTTTCTTTCCTGAAATTTTGGGCGGCAATAAAGAAAGTGGGGTAATCCAGTACCAGTTTTCCTTTTTACTGGTAGGTTTATGGTGGCTTGGTTTCGGATATTTTTCTGTATCAAGATTGCCGAGGCCATTGAGCGCTGATTATGCATCAGTGCATAAAAAAAATGTTTTCATTGATGGGTACAAAGAATTGCAAATTGTGTGGAAGCAATTGAAGTCAATGCCAGTGTTAAAACGTTATCTCACTTCTTTTTTCTTTTACAACATGGGTGTGCAAACAGTGATGCTGGCTGCAACGCTATATGGCAAAAGCGAACTGGGCATTCCTACACCCAATCTTATTGTAGCAATATTGTTGATACAATTAATTGCTATTCCCGGAGCAATTGTTATTTCAAAGCTGTCAGCTAAAATTGGTAATGTGCCAGCCCTTATGTGTGTAGTAATAGTGTGGGTGCTAATTTGTATAGCTGGATATAGTATCCCGAAAGGCGGTATTTACCAGTTTTATGCACTGGGTATTTGTGTGGGGTTTGTAATGGGGGGCATACAAAGCCTTAGCCGAAGTACTTACAGTAAACTAATGCCTGAAACAAAAGATACTGCATCCTTTTTTAGTTTTTATGATGTTACAGAGAAAATTGCAATTGTACTGGGGCTCTTTACTTTTGGACTGGTAAATGAAATTACTGGCTCACAACGAAACAGCGTACTGGCGTTGATGCTGTTTTTTATTGCAGGGTTGTGTTGTTTGATATGGACAAATAAAAAAATTAAGCAACAATAATATTGCAGAAATGAACCTCTACACTATCAACACCGGCAATTTTAAACTCGATGGCGGCGCTATGTTTGGCGTGGTGCCAAAATCTATCTGGAACAAACTTAACCCGGCAGATGAAAACAATCTGTGCTCATGGGCCATGCGCTGTTTGTTGATTGAAGACGGAAACAAACTCATTTTAATTGACAATGGTATTGGCGACAAGCAAGATGCAAAGTTTTTAAGCCATTATTATTTGCATGGTGATGACACATTGGATAAATCATTGGCAAAGCATGGTTTTAGTAAAGATGATATTACCGATGTGTTTCTTACACACCTTCATTTTGATCATTGCGGTGGCAGTATTAAAAGAGAAGGAGATAAATTAGTGCCTGCATTTAAAAATGCTGTTTACTGGAGTAATAAGAACCACTGGAACTGGGCAACACATCCCAATGACAGGGAGAAAGCCAGTTTTTTAAAAGAAAATATTTTGCCTATACAGGAAAGCGGACAGCTAAAATTTGTGGAAGTACAAAAACCGTCAATGGTGAATGGTGAATTGTCATTGACGCATACACCATCACACATTACTCATAACTTATCAGTCATCACCGTTCACGGCCACACAGATGCTATGATGCTGCCGGTAATAAATTACAAAGGAAAAACAATTGTTTATATGGCTGACCTGTTGCCATCTGTTGCTCATATCCCACTTCCTTATGTAATGGGTTATGATATGTTTCCGCTTACAACCCTGCATGAGAAAAAAGTTTTTTTAACAGAAGCGTTTGGCAAAGACTATGTACTTTATTTTGAACACGACATAAAGAATGAGTGCTGCACATTACAACAAACAGAAAAAGGGATCCGTCAAAAAGAAGTTTTTAAATTGGAGGAATTATAGGATTATCTTACACTGATAAGTGAACTTAGTGGATAGCGCAGGTTTTTGTATCCGTACATATCTATTTTTACTGATCCTACAGCAATCGGGCTTTCCACTCTCAGCAGCAAATGATTGGGGTCGTCACTTACCCAGGCAGTCATTTTTTCGCCTCCTTCAAACATGGTGCCTTTAATTAGCAGCGGTTTAAATTTTATTGCTTTGAATTTGCCATATCTTGTTTTTACATTTTCTTTTCCAAGATATCGGAGATACAAGTGGTATACTTCATCATCCAAAAACATGTCGAAGGGAATTTTATCACCCGGCTTGTATTTATCAAAGTTGATATTACGGGCATAATAAATTGCACTCATCACATCTTGTATGCATTCGGTGGTTTTAAAAACACCGTTGGTGCTTACGGCTGTATTGGCATTATGGTTAAAAGTTACATTATTGTAAATTTTGTAACCACCTTCATCCACATTACGGATAAATTTTATTGGCAATAAACTGCTGGTGTCAATATAAGTTTCGTATCGGTCACGAACTTTAAAAAAATTGTCAAAGAAGGAAAATGTTTTTCCATCGCCAATACAGTGATAGGTCATTTTGCCATTAAATTTTTCAAGCGTAGTAGTAAAAGTGGCTTCGCCGGCACTTACATAAATACCTGCTGCATTGTAAAACACCCTCATGGTAACAGATTCGCCGGCTTTAAAAGCGGTATTCTTTAAGCCACAAAAATCGCCCCCGGTGGGCAACGGACTAAATGATGAAAGAATGAAAAGTAAAATTGTTCCCTTAATAAGTTTGCTCATTTTTATCTTTTACAATTTTAATACTTAATATCAGCAGGCTGCCGATAACAGCAGGTATTACTAAATTTATCAGCCATATGCCAAGCGCCGTTGCACTTACCCCTAATTCATTGCCAGTATAAAATTTAAGGATTGCCCAGCAAGCGCCTACTCTTACCGGCAGTTCCACAAATCCAATGGTAGGTGCCATCGCCATTACCAAATAAAAAACTGCGATCAACCAAAACCCTGTTGCCAATCCAACATCTACTTGCATCACCTGCAACAGCAGCAAATATTGCAAAACAAATACCATGTAGCGGCCAAGCGATAAACTGAAAATTCTTATTAACTGAATATTATCAAATTCATCAAGCACCCGTATATGCGTCACCACTTTTTGCAAAGCAGGCACTTTTTCCATCATCCGCACAAGCCAGCCTATCCGCAGGTAAAACAACGACGACAGCAATGTAATTGTTACAGAAAGATATATTAAAACATCGCCCCACAACTCGGGCAATACTGGTTGTTTGTGTGAAAAAAATCTTAAATAAAAAAGTCCGCAGCAGCCCATTATCATAGTTACCAAAAACTGGCTGATGCTGCCAACAATGGTGAGTGAAATTGCTTTTATCCTGTTACCATCTTCCACATACAAAATGCGGCCGCCATATTCACCAATACGGTTGGGGGTAAGCATGGTAATGCTACAGCCGCTAAGCACACTTTTAAAGGCTCTGAAGAGAGAAAAATGCTGCACATGCTGCACCAGCACCTGCCACTTTCTTGCTTCAATACCCCAGTTCAAAAGCATCAATACAATCACCAGCCAGAATTTCCAGTGCTGCCAGCTCCCTTTTATTTGTTGCCAGCGTAGTGCAAGGTCGGGCTGGTTTTTTATTTGCACATACAGGCTCCAGCTCAGCACAATAAAAATTACCGGGCCAAGAAAATAATTGATTAGTATTTTGATTTTTTTACTCAAATGTGTTTTGATTATTTTTGAACTGGCATTTGTTTTTCATGGCATCATCGTTGCGTCGCACTCTTGTACTTTTCTGCTAATAGCAACATTAACCCCCGGTTGCAAAAGTGTTTATGCTACAATGATACTTTAATTATCATTTACACCATCATTCAAAATACTTGCAGCAACCAACCACCATTATTTTAGGAATTGATCCCGGCACAGTACTCATGGGCTATGGCATTGTGAAGATAACCGGAAGCAAAATAAAGCTGCTTGATATGGGTACACTCCGCCCTGGCAGTAGCGACGACCCATACAAAAAGCTACAGCTTATTTACAATACCGTAAGTGGCCTTATCATTAAGCACAAGCCAGATGTTTTTGCCATTGAAGCGCCATTCTTTGGCAAGAATGTACAGAGCATGCTCAAGCTTGGCCGGGCACAGGGCGTTGCTATTGCTGCCGCCATGCGCCATGGACTGAATGTAACAGAATATTCACCCAAAAAAGTAAAACAATCCGTAACAGGCAATGGCAATGCAAGCAAAGAGCAGGTGCTTAAAATGCTGCAGCGGTTGTTACAGTTTGAAGACAATCCTAAATATTTTGATGCTTCGGATGCACTGGCTGTTGCTGTGTGCCATTATTTTCAGGGCAACAGTAGCTTACCTGCAAGTACCAGCAAGGCAAAAGGCTGGGAAGATTTTTTAAAGAATAACCCGGGGAGGGTGAGGAAATAAAATCAGTAACTTTTTAAAATCTTTTCTTGCACCGCTTTCAACTCTTCTGCACTCAACTTCAATTTCCCTCTTGTAAAATTCAAATCATCAGCAGAATTAATTGGAATTAGGTGCATGTGTGCATGAGGCACTTCCAGGCCAACCACACTAATGCCACAACGGTTACAGTCGAATACTTTTTCTATAGCATGGGCAATGGGCTTTGCAAACAACAGCATCTTACTTAAATGATCATCACTCAGGTCAAAGAATTTATCTGTTTCATTTTTAGGCACCACCAGCACATGTCCTTCCACCAACGGAAAAATATCAAGAAAGGCAAAAAAATTTTCGTCTTCTGCAATTTTATAAGAAGGGATTTGCCCGGCAATGATTTTTGAAAAGATGGTCATGCGAAATGTTTTTGTAAAAATAGCAAGAGCCGTTATGAAATAAAACAGCTTTTTTATTTACCGCAGTTCTCGACTCCGATCGAACTGCTGCTACACAAACCCCTCGACTCCGTTCGGGACAAAAAAATCCTTATCTTGAAAACATGACAAAAGAAGAACTGCTCAACGAACTTTCAAAGAATACATGGGTGATGATAAAGCCCAGCGGCATACATGGCATTGGTGTATTTGCAGTAAGGGATATTCCTGCCGGCTGCAGGGAAATGTTCAGTAAAGAAATGGGAGAATGGACAACCGTAACAAGAAATGATGTGGATGAACTTCCTGCCTATGCAAAAGATATTGTAGAAAATTACTGCCTGTATGATGAGGCAAATTATTTTATCCCGGCACAGGGTTTTAAAACAATCGATTTGTCTTTGTTTCTAAATCATTCTGACACTCCCAATATTATCTCTGTAAATGACGGAGAATATTTTGAAACGGTAAGAGAAGTAAAAAAGGGCGAAGAACTTTTTGTTGACTATGGGGAAATTGTAGATGATAAAGAATAAAAAAGCGCTGATGAAACCACCAGCGCCTGTATTACTTTATGACAAGTTAGTTACGCAGTAATATCTTCCACTTTAAACTTGAGTGTACCTGCAGGTACTGTCACTTCGGCCACATCACCAATTACTTTTCCTAATAAACCTTTGCCGATGGGAGAAGTAACAGAAATTTTCCCAAGCTTCAGGTCTGCTTCTTTTTCCGAAACTATCTGGTAAGTAACCTGCTTTTTTGTACCCATGTTTGTTACGGTTACTTTGGTTAATATAGAAACCTTACTGGTGTCAATATTGCTTTCATCCAGTATCCTTGCGGTAGCAATTACGCCTTCCAATTGTTTTATTTTGGCTTCCAGCATTCCTTGTGCTTCTTTGGCAGCATCGTACTCAGCGTTTTCTTTTAAGTCGCCTTTTTCACGGGCCTCAGCAATAGCTTTGCTGGCAGCAGGCCGCTCAACACCTTTCATGTGCTGTAGTTCTTCCTTCATCTTTTCGAAGGTATCCTTAGTTACATAGTTTGTTCCGCTCATAGCAAATTCTTTTATAGTAAACAGAAAAAAAATACAACGCCCCGGGAATGCCCAAGGCGTTGTAACCGTACAAATATAGAAAAATTTTTAAAAGCCCAGTTTTTCAAGCAAAACCGTACTCATTTTTATAAAAGCTTCGTGACTGTAGCCTGCAATATGTGGTGTGATAATTACATTGGATTGCTTTGTCAAAAAATCCAATTGAAATTTTTGTATTTCAGTCAGACTGTCAATTTTTTCATTTTCCAGCACATCCAATGCAGCCCCGGCAATACTGCCAGTTTCCAGTGCTTTTATTAATGCCGCAGTATCAGTAACTCCACCCCGGCATGCGTTAATAAAAAATGGCTTTTGCTCCAGTGATATAAAAAAGTTGTCAGCAGCCATATACTTTGTTTCATCAGTAAGCGGCACATGAAAACTGATAACATCAGCATAGCGGCAAATTTGTTCCATACCAGCCTCGTGTATATAACCTTTGGCAAAATCATATTTGTATTTGTCGTAAGCCAGTACAGTAACATCAAAAGCCGAAAGCAATTTTGCAAAGGCGCTGCCAGTGTTGCCATAGCCAATAATACCAACAGTTTTTCCTGTAAGTTCTGTGCCACGGTTTGCATCCCTTATCCACTTACCATCTTTTACTTCATTAAAGCTGTGGCAAATGTTGTTCATTAAGTTTAATACTAAACCCAGTACATGTTCTGCCACGGCATTGCGGTTGCCTTCGGGGCTGCTCACACATTTAATGCCTTTACTTTCTGCGTATTTCACATCAATATGTTCCATTCCACTTCCGAGGCGGCCTATCCATTTTAGGTTTGCTGCTTTATCAAGAAGGGGTTTATCAATTTTAATTTTTGTTGTAAGTATCAGGCCTTCTGCAGCGGTAATCTTTTCCTGCAGTTCTTCCAGCGTAATACCTGGCAAGTACTGCACAGCATAGTTTTTCTTCTCCAGTGTTTCAATTAAAAAACCGGGTACTTTGTCTGTAATAATTATTAATGGAGCTATGGTGGTCATCTTAGTTAATCGTTAGCCTGCGGCTATCACACTTATTTCAACATTTGCATTTTTAGGCAGCCCTTTTACTGCAACTGTTTCCCTGGCAGGAAAATCTTTCTCAAAATACGAGGCATAAATTTCATTCACTTGTGCAAATAGCGCCATATCGCTTAAAAAAATACTTGTTTTTACGATATTGCTAAAGTTCATGCCGGCCTCACTTAAAATTGCTTCCAGGTTTTGCAGTACCTGGTGTGTTTCTTCCAAAATATCTGCATTAGCCATATCATTGGTCCCGGGCTTTAATGCCACTTGCCCTGATACAAAAAGTAAATTACCACTCTTGATAGCCTGATTGTAAGGGCCAATGGGAGTCGGTGCATTACTGGTATTAATGATGTTCTTGCTCATTTTATTTTATTTAAACAACAAATATATCTTTTATCAACCACCTATTTTTGCAAAAAAAATATGCTGATAGCTGTACTTGCAAATGATAAACAATGGAAAGAACTAACGGAAGATTGTGATGAGAAGCTTTTTGCAAGAATTGTTTCGTTACAAGATGAAGTTGCTGCAGATGCTTATATAATTCTGGATGGGATTGATATGGTTTTAATAAACGCTTTGCAAAAGCCTGTGCTTATAAATTCAGTAACACAAACTCTTATAATATTAGGTGCCGGCAAAAATATAGTACGAATAAACGGATGGAACGGTTTTTTGCAACGGAAAACATGGGAAGCAGCCGGAGCGATAACTGAAGAATCAAGTCAAGTTTTCATTGCTCTTAAGAAAGAGATTATACAAGTGCAGGATGAGCCTGGATTAGTGGCGGCAAGAACAGTTAGTATGATAATTAATGAAGCCTATTTTGCCCTTGGTGAAAATGTGAGTACCAAAGAAGAAATTGATATTGCAATGAAGCTGGGCACCAATTATCCATACGGGCCGTTTGATTGGGCAAATAAAATTGACGTAAAAAATATTTATGAGTTGCTGCACACGCTATCTGAAAATAATAACAGGTATTTGCCGTCTCCATTGCTTAAAAAAGAAGCTACTGCATGAGTGTAATCATAAACATTGACAGTACATCTGAAACTGCTATTGTAAATATAGCAGAGAATGGTATTGTTTTGTTTGAAGAAGTAAACGAAAGACAAAATGATCATGCCGCTTTTTTACAACCTGCTGTTCAAGTTCTGATAACTAAATCAGGCATCAAAATACATGACATAGATGCTATTGCAGTAAGCCATGGCCCCGGTTCTTATACTGGTATAAGAGTAGGAATGGCAACGGCAAAAGGATTATGTTATGCCTTGAAGAAACCGCTTATTACGGTGAGCCAGCTTGAGGTGCTTACAAAAGATGCAATGGATAATTATGAAACCGAAGCTGCTCCTGTATTGTATTGCCCCATGATAGATGCCCGGCGTATGGAGATATTTACTGCCATATATGATAAATCTCTTAGCGAAGTTTTAAAGCCGGCTGCCATGCTGCTGGATGAGAGTTCATTCTCTAAATTTCTGTTAAAGAATAAAATAATATTCTTTGGCAATGGTGCAGCTAAGTGGCAGCATTTATGTAAAAACGAGAATGCTTTTTTTACTCATGTTTTCAATAAAGGTTTGGCTCTGAGTAGTTTAGCATTTAAAAAATTCACTCAAAACAATGTTGCAGATTTGGCTTACTCCGAGCCATTATACATCAAAGATTTTTTTACAAAAACCAGTGCCTGATTTGAGTATTAAAATGACCAATTGCATCACCACTCGTAAAATAATAATGTACACTTATATATTTTCGATTGTATCTTTGCAGCAGTTAACCGGACCCTGGTGATAACAAATCTAAATTCTATGATTAAGGCAATACCTCTGGTTCCGGATTTATTATTGTCTTTTAAAAACTGAGAAAATGAGTACACTAAGAATTGACTACTACAATGTAAAAAAAGCTGCCCTTATTTTGAGAGCAGTAAACCACAAATTAAGGCAGCAGTTACTGAAACTTATAGATGAAGAGAAAAGAATTACAGTAACAGAAATTTATGTGCGCCTGCGTCTTGAGCAGTCGGTAGCATCACAGCACCTGGCAATTTTGCGGAAGGCAGGTATTGTAGTAACAGAAAGAGAAGGAAAATTTATTTACTACCTTGTTAATTATAAGCGGCTTGAGGAAGTTGGAAAAATAGTGGATGACCTTATAGCATAAGTAAAAAAATGAAAAACGGCGGGTGAAAATTCATCCGCTTTTTTGTTTTTATATTTGACCCGGTAAATATATCATATGTACATACAACAATTATACACAGGCTGTCTTAGCGAAGCTGCTTACTATATTGAAAGTAATGGTGAAGCTGCTATTATCGACCCATTAAGAGATATTGATGTATATATTGAGTTGGCTAAAAGCAGGAAGGCTGATATCAAATATATTTTTGAAACACACTTTCATGCAGATTTTGTGAGTGGCCATCTTGATCTTAGCAAACAAACCGGCGCCCCCATTGTGTATGGGCCGGAAACTGAGACAAAGTTTGATGTGCATATTGCAAAGGATGGGGAACAGTTTACGCTCGGTAGTATTTCGTTCATCGTATTGCATACACCTGGGCATACTATTGAAAGCACCTGCTATCTGTTAAAAGACGAAAACGGGAAAGACCACGCCATTTTTACCGGCGATACTTTATTTGTTGGCGATGTAGGCAGGCCTGACTTAAGCAGTGGTAACTTAAGTTCGGAAGAACTGGCCGGCATTATGTATGAGACAATACAAAATAAAATATTACCATTGGCAGACGATATTTTAGTTTATCCAGCTCATGGTGCAGGCAGCAGTTGTGGTAAAAATCTTGGCCCCAGCACCTACAGTACTATTGGCGAAGAAAAGAAAACCAATTATGCCCTGCAGCCGCAAACAAAAGAGGCATTTGTACAAAAAGTTACTGAAGGGCTTGCGGATGCGCCAAGGTATTTTTCTATCAACGCACTTATAAATAAAGAAGGTTACGAAAGTCTTGATAAAATAAAGGATAAAGCATTGAATGCGCTTTCTATTGTTGAATTTACAAATAAAATGAAGGCGGATGTAACGGTGCTCGACACACGCCATGCAGATATATTTGTAGAGGGCTTTATTCCGGGAAGTATTTTTATTGGCCTGGAAGGGCGCTTTGCTGAATGGGCCGGCAGCCTTCTTTCTTTTGATAAGCCACTATTGCTTGTAACAGAAAAAGATAAGCAGGAAGAAACAGTAGTACGCCTTGCAAGAGTGGGTTTTTCAAAATTCGAAGGTTATTTAGATGGCGGCTTTGAAGCATGGCGAAATGCAGGCGAAGCAATTGATATGATCATTAATGTAGAGCCTGATGAATTTGCAATGGATATTCCGCATGACGAAAAATTGCAGGCAGTGGATGTAAGAAAAGAAACTGAATATGTTGAAGGCCATGTGAAAGGAGCTATCAATATGCCATTGAGCGATTTAACTGATACCGCTATGATTGCCGGGCTTGATGATGAGCAGAATTTATATGTGTATTGTGGAGGAGGTTACAGAAGCGTTATAGCATCTTCGCTAATAAAAAGACAGGGTATTCACAACCTGAGAAATATAGCTGGTGGCTGGAATAAAATAAAGCTGGAGAAAAAAATTCCGGTAGAAAAAGATACCAGTGTTTTGAATTAAGGCTTTGGCTTTGTGTCCATCCAGAGATGATCCACGTCGGCACCAAAATTATAACGCCAGCGGCGGTGTGTCCACAGGTAATTCGCTGGTTGCTGTCGTACAATTTCTTCTAAAAAGTCTCTGTACATTATTGTCAATTCACCAGGCTTATAGTTTTCTGTGCTTTCTGCAATCACTTTTGTTTCATAATGATAATAGCCTCTTTTTGTTTTAACAGAGTTCACAAATATAACAGCGGTATTATTTTTTAAGGCTCCTTTATCTGGCCCGCTGATAAAAGGTACCGGTCTCGTAAAAAAATACATCCAGTAACCATTAAATGATCCGGGGTTTTGATCGGCGGCTAATACAAGTGAATATTGAGATTTGAAAATTGTTTCCCTCATATTTTTAAACTCTTTTGTTGATACCAGTACGGATCCAGACTTTACCCTCATGTTATAAAATATTTTGTGCATTATCTTATTGGCAATTGGCTGGTAAACACCTACCCATGGAATATTCATATTTCTTGCACCTACCCAGTTGGCATATTCCCAGTTCATTTGATGGCCGCTAAGAAACTGTATATTTTTTCCTGCTGCAGCTAAAGTATTTGGTGCTTCACAGTCCATGGTGCAGCGTTTGTCAAATGCACCGAGGCTCATGCTTATCATTTTGATACTTTCAACAAAGGTGTCAACCAGGTTTTTATAAAATTGTTTGGCAATTGCTTTTTTTTCAGAATCAGACTTTTCAGGAAAAGCAATATTGAGATTATGCATTACAATAGCCTTTCTGTATCCAAACACATGGTACAATAGAAACGAAAACACATCACTAATCCGGTATAATACAAAAAATGGCAGCAGTGAGATGGAATATAACAACCCGTAAATAATGTAATACATGACGCTGTGTTAATGAAAGCTGCAAATCTACAATACAATATTCTGTATCATGTCGCTTTTAAATGGATAATCAGTGTTGTAATGCAGCCCTCTGCTTTCATGCCTGAACTCTGCACTTTTTACAATAAGATAGGCAACGGTGATCATATTTCTCAATTCGCAAAGTTGTGGCGATACTACTGTTTTTTTATACAATTCTTCCGTTTCCGTAAACAACAAATCAAGGCGCTTCATTGCCCTGTGCAAACGTTCATTGTTTCTTACAATGCCTACATAATCACTCATCAGAAGTTTTAATTCTTTCACACTCTGTGTTATTAATATCATTTCTTTTGGTGCATTGGTGCCATCTGTTTTCCAATCCGGAACAGAACTTCCGTTTTTGCCAAGTGAATGTGTTTGTGGATGATTAATACTTGTTATGGCATTTTTAAAAGCTCTGTGTGCAAACACCATTGCTTCCAGCAAACTATTGCTTGCAAGCCTGTTGGCGCCATGCAAACCGGTGCTGGCACATTCGCCTGCAGCGTATAAATTTTTTATCGATGTTCTTCCCCATTCGTCTGTTTTAATACCGCCGCAACTATAATGTGCTGCAGGTGCAATGGGTATCATTTGTTTTGTAATGTCAATACCAATGCTCATGCATTTATCATAGATATTTGGAAAATGCCCAATAAATTTTTCTTTGCTGAAATGGCGGCAATCCAAAAACATGTTTTCAGTACCGCTTATTTTCATCTCATTATCTATTGCCCTTGCCACAATATCCCTTGGCGCCAAATCTTTTCTTTCATCATAGCGTTCCATAAAAGCTTCGCCATTGTGATTGCGTAAAATGCCACCATCACCACGAACTGCTTCTGTAATTAAAAAACTTTGTCCTCTAACGCCCGGCTCATACAAAGCTGTTGGATGAAACTGTATGAACTCCATGTTTTCAATTCTGCCTTTCGCTCTATAAACCATGGCAACGCCGTCACCAGTTGCAATAGCAGGATTAGTTGTACTGCGGTACACTTGTCCATTACCCCCTGTTGCCAGTAATGTTATTGAAGAAAGAATTTTTTCAATCTTGTTTGTTTGCAAATTCAACACATACACACCAAAGCATTCGATATCCGGAGTTGATTTCGTTACAAGAAAACCAAGATGATGTTGAGTGATAATATCCAACACAAAACAATGGCTGATAAGTTCAATATTTTTTTGCTTTGCAATGGCTGCCAACAAAGCCCTTTCCATTTCTTTTCCTGTAACATCTTTATGATGAAGGATGCGGTATTCACTGTGGCCACCTTCTTTGCCCAATTTATAATCACCGTCCGGCTCTTTATCAAACTGTGCACCCCATTCAATAATTTCTTTTATCCTGTCCACACCTTCTTTCACTACAATCTCTACGGTATGCCTGTTACATAAACCATCGCCAGCTATTAATGTGTCTTCAATATGTTTTTCAAAACTGTCATGGTTGGCATCCCACACACCGGCAATCCCACCTTGTGCATACTTGGTATTGGTTTCGTCGCTGTTTGTTTTGGTAAAGATGGTTACTTTTTTGTCGGGGCATTCCTGCGCCACTTTTAGTGCATAGGTCAATCCTGCAATGCCACTGCCGATAACGAGAAAATCTGTTTGCATAAACCCCAACCCCTAAAGGGGCCATTATGTTTTGTTATTAAATCTTGTTACACTCACATTTTAATATGGAACAACTGATAAATTTTTTGAAATCTTGTCTTAGTTCCCCCTTTAGGGGGCGGAGGGGGTTACCCACGCCTCATTCTCTTTCAATAAATTTATTAATTCATCCACAGCAACAGCACTGTCCACATTTCTTTTCACTACTTCTTTTCCTTTGTACAAAGTAATTTTGCCGGGGCCGCTGCCAACATATCCAAAATCTGCATCGGCCATTTCGCCGGGGCCATTTACTATGCAACCCATGATAGCAATCTTCACACCTTTTAAATGATTGGTAACTGCACGGATTCTTGCAGTTGTTTCCTGCAAATCAAATAATGTTCTGCCACAGCTTGGGCAACTTATATACTCTGTTTTTGAAATTCTTGTACGTGTTGCCTGTAATATTCCAAATGCAATTGAGTTAAGCAATTTTGTTTCGGGCAAAATATTTTTATTGCCGTAATGATAGCCCAAACAAACACCATCACAAAAACCATCCAGCAGCAATGCGCCTGTTTCTACTGCATAATGAATAAGGCTTTCATCTTTTGTAGCATGTAAACTATCACAAATAACAATCGCCGGGTTCTTTATGTCTTTATTCGCCAAATCAATAAACATACTCCGCACATTTTGCATGGCGTTTTTATTGGGAGAACTGAAACATATTACGGCAGTTTTATCTTCTTTCAAAATCTGCTGCAATTTCTTTCCGGGTTCTTTATTATAATCATCCCATGCATAATCAATCATTACAAAATTGAGGTGCGTTGATTTAGTAAGATTCTCATCTAAGTATTGCGGTGCGTCAAACAGCGGAACATATTTTTCTTTGTCAATTGCATCCAGCCATTTATCATGAAAGAGCAATACTTTTAATGTGCCGGGCAAATCAAAATCAAGCGGCACATTACAAAATATATAATCAGCAGCTGCATCACCAATATTCCATTTATCAATTGCTGCATTATAATTGTATCCTATTGATTGAAGGTCTGCCGGGATAATTTTTTCATACTTACTGAAATCGGCAATCACAACAGGCACATGTTTACCTCCAATATTTCCTACTTCAAATGTTTCTCTTCTTTTATATTCAAAAGGTGAGTAAGGTAGTTTGTTTGCTATTGAAAAATTTTCATTAGTTACTGACTGCTGTCCATTGTCTGAATAACGGTTTAACAAATCCCGGCAAACCGGGATTTCAAATTCCGGGTCCTCAGTTAAACTCACTCTTATTGTATCGCCAATACCATCTTCCAGTAATGTGCCAATCCCAATAGCAGATTTTATTCTTCCGTCTTCACCATCGCCAGCTTCAGTTACTCCTAAGTGCAAGGGATAACATTCCCCAAATTCATCCATCATATGACTAATAAGTAAACGGTAAGCCTGCACCATCACTTGCGGATTACTGCTCTTCATACTCAATATGATATTGTGATAATCCTCACTTCTTGCAATACGTAAAAACTCCATCGCACTTTCCACCATACCATTGGCAGTATCACCATAGCGGCTCATAATGCGGTCGCTAAGCGAACCATGATTGGTGCCGATACGCATGGCAGTACCATGTTCTTTACAAATTTTTACCAACGGAGTAAAACGTTCTCTTATCCTTTCAATTTCTTCTGCGTATTCTGCATCAGTGTATTCAATCTGTTCAAATTTTTTCTTGTCAACATAGTTACCGGGGTTTACTCTTACTTTCTCTACAATTCTTGCTGCAATCTCTGCTGCATTTGGTGTAAAATGAATATCTGCAACAAGCGGCGTGTTATAACCTCTCTTTCGCAATTCATCTTTTATATTCTGTAAATTTTCAGCTTCTTTTTTTGAAGGCGCTGTAATGCGGACTAATTCTGCGCCTGCCTCAATACAACGGATACTTTGCTCCACTGTTGCCATTGTGTCCATGGTGTCGGTGGTGGTCATCGTTTGTACACGAATGGGGTGCCCATTGCCTAATAACAGGTTGCCAATTTTTACTTCTTTTGTTTTTAATCTCCTATATGTTGTGAGTGATTCACAATATAATTGCATGACGTATCAAATTGTGTTGCAAAATAACAATAATGAAAGGAGAATGTTGCCTTACGTTGCCACTAGTTTACGATTACCAGTCTTTTTCTGGTTTTTCAGGTGAGTTAGCGTTTACTTTTCTTAGTTTGTCCTGCAGATTTTTTTCCTGTTGCAGCAGTGCTTTTAGTTTTTCTTCGGCTTCTTTCTTTGTCATTTTACTAGGCTGAGGCTTTGATTGTTGTGGCTGCTGTTTCTGCTGTTGTTTTTTGTCGTCTTTTTTTTGTTTATTCTCTTTTTGCTGTTGCTGTTGTTTTTGTTGCAGCAATGCTTTTTGCAAATTCAGACGGGCTTCTTCGTCAGTGGGATTTAGCTTTAATGCGTTTTTATAAGCGTCAATACATTCGGGGAGTTTTTTGTCATTTTGAAGTATTACACCTTTATTGTACCAGGCTTCAGCCTTTGCATTATTGTTTTTTTCGAACGACAGTGATTGCTCATAGGCCTTCAACGCATCTTCCTTTTTATTATTTTTATAGAGGGCATTGCCAAGATTATATTGAGCTGTGGCATCTGCTGGTTTTTTTTCTGTAGCTTTTTGATAACTGTCAGCAGCTTCACTGTACTTTTTTTGATTGTACAGTTCATTGCCTGCCTTTATTAATTCTGTATTTGTTTGGGCAAATGAACTGAATGATAAAAGCATGAATAAAAATGAAAAAACTGCAGCTTGTTGCATTTTTTTCTTTTCTATGACAATATTTTCTTTTTTTCTTTCTGACATAAAAAATTCTGCTAACAATAAAATTAAAGCCGCCCCAAGCAGCCAGGGAAAATAGTTTTGGTAAGCAGCCAGTGATGTTTCTGTAATACCATGCCTTTCCATAGATGACAATTGTTTTTCAATGGCATTGGCTGTTTCATTAGTATTACTGTAGAGAGAGTAAACGCCACCTGTATTAACGGCAATGTTTCTTAATTCCTCTTCATTAAGTCTTGTAACGACAGTTTTTCCTTCAGCATCTTTTTTTATTTCACCCGTAATAGCATCTTCAATAATAGCGCCTTCAGGCGAGCCGATGCCCACAGTGTTTACAATCACGCCTTCCGCAGCCAGTGATTTTGCAATTTTTACAGCGCTTTCATCATGGTCTTCACCATCACTGATAAGTATTATTGATTTATATTTTTTTTCTTTTGTATTAAAAGCTGCGTAGCACATTTTTAATGCATCGCCTATTACGGTACCTTGCGTAGGTACCATGTCAGGGCCTGAAGAATTCAAATACATTTTGGCAGCAGCCAAGTCTGATGTAAGCGGCATTTGTAAATAAGCCCTTCCTGCAAATACCACAATGCCAAACCTGTCTTCAGGCATTTTATCGATCAGTTTTGCCACCAGTTGTTTGGCTCTTTCAATCCGGTTTGGCTTTATATCCTGCGCCAGCATACTCTTACTTACATCTAATGCAAATAATACATCAATGCCATTTCGTTTTATATTACTGGTTCCCACAGCCCGGCGTGGATTGGCAAGCGCCAGTACTAATAAGCCAAAAGCGATTGAAAAAAAACAAAACTTTAGAACAAACTTTTGTGGACTGTAATTACTGATTAGCTGTTGCACCAATGCAGCGTCTCCCATTTTTTTTGCCTTTTTCTTTTTCCACCGCAGGTAAAAAAAGAAAAGCACAACCATGGCAGGTATGCAGCAAAGAAGAAGCAAATATGCAGGGTATTGAAGTGACATTTTATGTTTTCAAATGTATGAAATGAAAACCGCTTGCGCTGTTCTTTAATAATGATGAAAAATACAGTATTTGTAAAAAATAGGGAGCAGGATAATGTTAAAGAAAGGCTTTATAAACGAGGTGACTTTATCTCAACAGATGCCATTTTTTTGTAATTTTGAACCATCACAATAAATATCGCATCCCTTTGTTTACTGCCAATAGTGTAAAACTCCGTAACCGCAACTGTTTTTAAGCCACATCAGTCTGTAAAAAGTATGTCAATAAGGTTAATAACGGCTATGTTGCTGATGCTTTGCAGTCCCTGTAAAATGGCGGCGCAGGTAAAGGCCAAAGGCCTTGAGTATAAAATTATTGAATTGAAGAAAAACAGTTTTGGATATGATATATACCAGGCAGGTAAAATTATCGTTCATCAAAACAGCATACCGGCTGTAGAGGGAAACAATGGCTTTACTACAAGGGAAAAAGCGGCAAAGGTTGCCAGGCTGGTGATTATGAAAATAAAAAAGGGTGAAATGCCTCCGGCAGTAACAAAAGAAGAGTTGAAAAAAATTGGTGCATTCTAAAATGAAAAAGTTTTTACTGATATGCATATTTCTTTACAACCTGCATATAGTGCAGGGGCAAAGTTGTACGCCAGTATCAACTATTTCACCTTCCGGCACTGTAAATATTTGTGATGGCAGTAATACTACCCTTACTGCACCAGCCAGCAATGTGTGGATGCAAAAAGCAGATCAACTCGGAATAAGATATGGAGCTGTGGCTTTTAGTATTGGCAGCAAAGGCTATGTGGGTACCGGCCGTGACGCTGCAAGAAAAAAAGATTTTTGGGAATACGATCCTGCAACTAATGTGTGGACACAAAAGGCTGACTTTGGTGGCACTGCAAGATACTATGCCGCAGGGTTTAGCATAAATGGAAAAGGATATATCGGTACAGGGCGTGATGTGTCAGGCAAGAAAAATGATTTTTGGGAGTACGATCCTTCCACCAACACCTGGACGCAAAAAGCAAATTTTGGCGGTACAGCAAGGGATTATGCCGTAGGCTTTAGTATTGGCAGCAAAGGATATATTGGCACCGGCAGCAATGGTACGGTATCATATAAAGATTTTTGGGAGTACGATCCGTCTTTGAACAGCTGGATGCAAAAAGCAGATTTTGGTGGTACCGCAAGAATTTCAGCAGTGGGATTTAATATCGGTAGTAAAGGTTACATAGGCACTGGGTATGATGTTGCCTACAAAAAAGATTTTTGGGAGTATGATCCATCTGTGAATGGCTGGATACAAAAAGCAGATTTTGGTGGAACAGTCAGGGAAGCTGCGGCTGGCTTCAGTATTGGCACAAGAGGTTATATTGGCGCAGGCTGGGATGGTAGTGGTGAAACAAAAGATTTTTGGGAATACGATCAATCATTAAATAGCTGGACACAAAAAGCAAACTTTGGAGGTACTGCAAGGGAGCTTGTAATTGGTTTTAGTATTGGGGCAAAGGGTTATTTAGGTACAGGCTGGGATGGCACATATAAAAAAGATATTTGGGAATACGATCCTGGATATACTTATGCATGGTCTACAGGCGCTTCAACACAATCAATCAATGTAAGCACTTACGGAAATTATACAGTAACACTCACCAACATACTTGGCTGCAGCAATACTTCATCTGCCACTGTTGTTAATTTATCAAACACATGGATTGGCGGCGGCACCAATAACTGGAACACTGCAACCAACTGGAGTTGCGGCACTGTACCCAACAACGCCAACGTAAATGCCATAATAAATAATGCGGCATCCCCAATGCCCGTACTCAATAGTGATATAACAGTACGTAACCTGGTGGTAAACGGTACAGCAACTGTAACACTTAATAGTAATCAATTTACAATTGCAGGCAGTATGAGTGGGGGTGGCAGCATAACCGGTTCTCCCACATCATCACTTGTATTAAATGGCGCAGCAGGCAATGTAAATTTCACAAGTGGTTCTCAAACGCTTAAAAATTTTACATTAGGCAATAATGCATCAGCCACATTAAATAATACACTCAATATTATAGCAGGAGCCAGCGCCGGAACTGTTACCGTTAATTCGGGAGCAGTTTTAAATACAGGTGGTAATCTTGTATTACAGTCAGATGCATCAGGAACAGCCAGGATAGGCGCTAGTGACGGAGCAATTAGCGGTGACGTAACTATTGAAAGATATACACCTGCAAGAAGAGCATGGCGTTTATTAACAGTGCCATTTCATAATTCAGCAACAACTACCATCAGCCAGGCTTGGCAGGAAGCACAGCAGGCAACCACTATTCCACCACCAGCTTATACTCCCGGGTCGGGCACATTAATTACATACAGTAATACAGCAGTAAATGGTTATGATAAAGGAACAACCAATAACCCCACATTAAAATATTTTAGCAGTGGTTCGTGGATTGCGCCAACAGCAACCACCATTCCGCTTAATACTTATCCCGGGTACATGCTTTTTGTAAGAGGGGATAGAAATTTTGTAATTGGCGGTCCGGCTGTACCGGCAACTGTTACCACATTAAGGCCTAAGGGCCCTGTTAATATCAATACACAAACCATCAATAATTTGGTTGGCACAGGTTTCCAGGTGGTGGGCAATCCTTTTGCATCGGCAATAAATTTTCATACTGTAACTAAGTCAGGGCTTGGGGATGTTTATTACCTGTGGGATCCTAAAGTTGGCGGTATCAATGGTGTTGGCGGCTTTGTAACATTTGCATGGAATAGCACCAATAGTAATTATGATGTTACTGTAAACGGCCCAGGCAGCAGCAGCTTGCCAAATGATGGCACTATCGAATCGGGTGCTGCATTTGTAGTGAACTTTACAGGAGCAGGAAATTTGCAGGTAAAAGAAAACGATAAAATAAGTACAAGCAGCGCTGATGCTTTTGGCAGGCCAATTATGCCGGGAATAAACGGACCGTCAAGTATTAGGGCTGTATTAAATTCTACTGATAATACCGGCAATATTTCATTGCTTGATGCAGTATTGATAAATTACAGTAATGTTTTTTCAAACGAACTGGATAACGAGGACGCCTCAAAACTGAATAATTTTTCTGAAAATATTGCTGTTAAACGAAACGGACAGATGCTTGCAATAGAGCGCAGGCAAATAATTGGCGATGCTGATACCATTTTCTTTAACCTTTCACAATTGCGACAAAAGGAATATTCATTGCAATTGACAGTGCAGGGATTGCAGCAGGCTGGTTTGTATGTGTTGCTTGAAGATAAGTTTACAGGGAAAAAAGTACCTGTGAGTTTATTTGCTACAGATAGCTATACATTTATTGTAAACAGTGAAGCCGGTTCTTATGCAGCAGACAGGCTGCGTTTGCTGGTTAAGAAAAACCCTGTCTTTATTCCGGCATTTTATTTTACAAGTGTTAGTATTGGTAGTAATGCTGTTCAGTGGGAGGTAAATGCACAAGCTGTTGCAGGGGAATATTTTATTGAGCAGTCTGTTGATGGTGTGCGGTTTTTTGCGATTGGTTCAGTAACAGCAGAAGAGAACAGTGCGATTGAAAGACGATACGAAAGCAGCAGCATCCAAGGTGATAAATATTATAGGATACAATTTAGGCCATACTCAGGTGAAACAAAATATTCAGCCGTTGTAAAAGCAAGTGTTGATACTAAAAGATCAATTGCGGCCAATCCAAATCCTGTTGAAAAGAGAGAACTTAACTTATATTTTCACAATTTTGAAAAAGGTAATTATACCATTCGCTTAGTAAATCAGCAAGGTAATGTAGTGCAAACTATTTCTGCTATAATTGAACAGGGAGCTACTATGAAAAAATTCTTTTTGCTTCCGGCTGTTACCCCGGGCATATATATTGCAGAAGCGGTGAATGAAAAAAATAAAATTGCCAGCAAAAAAATACTGGTGCAATAAAACTTGTTTTCTCTTACATCTTTCCTTCAAAAAATCCATATTGTTTTAAGATGCCTTTAAGGATATTGAGCCTTGTAGTACGCATATCAAAATCCTTTGCAGGATTTTTCACCAGCAGGGTAAAAAAATATGGATGTTTATTTTCTTCCACCCACCCAACAATCCATCCAATATTTTCGCCCTTTTCATCAAAACCCCAGCCGGTTTTATAAGCCAGGGTAGATAGCGTATTGCTTTCCTGTATCATTGCATCTCTTACAATTTGCTGGTTGCGTTTTTGAAAAGGCAGTTGATCAAAATACAGGCGTTTAACCAAGCCCAGTTGCTCATCAGGCGAAATTTTCAATGTGTTATTAAGCCAGAAAGAATCAACCTGGCTGGTAATTTTTTGTGTGCCATAGTGCAGGCTGTCAAGCCATTTTTGCATAGCATCTTTTCCAACTCTCCTGGCTACTTCCTGGTAATAGTTTACAGCACTTGCTTTAAATGCCTGCTCCATAGTAAGGTCTTTATTCCATTCATCGTTCCAGCGTTTTACACTATCCCATTTTATCAGCATTTTTTCATCGGTTATTTTGTTTGTTTCAAGGCCGATAAGGCTGTTTACAATTTTAAAAGTAGAAGCCGGTAAAAAACGCATTGTGTCAAGCTGCATGTTATACACTGTTACTTTACCATCGGCATTATTAAACATGGTAAAGCAACCATCGCTTTTATATTCATCAAAATATTTTTTTATGCTGTTATCAATTTTGGCTTTATTGGCTGAACAGGAAAAAAGAAGAAATGAGGAACAGGAAATAAGAAATATAAAAGTGAGAACTCTTTTCATTAAGAAATAATTATTAATATAGGTAATTGTTATTTTTTGTTTTGATTGATATGTTTTGCTGTCGCTTCCAGTGCTTCGTAAAATTCAATACCGTATTTTCTTGTCAATGCTTCTTTTAAAAAAACATACACTGGCACTTTTAATTTTTTACCAAGGCTACATCCACCCTTGCAAAGATCTTGTCGTGGCTCGTAGTTTACATATTCTGTTTGTTTATCCCTGCTTAGTTTGGTACGGATGGGATACAAGTGGCAGCTAATGGGTTTTTTCCATTTCACTTTGCCATCATAATAGGCCTGTTCAATACCACATTTCACAATACCTTTTTCATCGGTAATGCCATACACACATACTTTGCTGGCAATAGTTGGTGTTACCCAACCAAACTCTTTGTCGTACACATACCTGCCCTGGCGCTCAATTTCCATTTTGCTTTCTTCGGTAAGATATGGCAATACAGCTTCGTAAATTTCATTGATAATATCAAGCTCATCAATGTGCAGTGGAGCACCGGCGTCGCCATCCACACAGCAGCCACCCTTGCATTTATTAAGGTCACAAACAAATTGTTCATCTATTACTTCATCGCTTACTAATTTGTTATCTATTGCTATCATTGGCGCAAAAGTAACAACAAAAATGCTGGTGTCATTTATAAAGTGAAATAAAAATCAGCACCGTAAAACCGGCGTGGCAATATCATGATAAAACAAAAATGTCCAATGTTTGTTTTGTGCCTGCTGCCACCATTGCTGGCGAAGCTCCATACACAGCTTGCCATCGTAATCATATTTAGCAATGAATTTGCTTTTCATTTGGTTTAGCTGTGGAGCCACATCGGCGCCAAAGAAAAGTTTTTCTCCATCTTCCTCAATCATAAAAGTTTGATGATAAGGACAGTGGGCACCAGTTACTTCATACCTGATATAGTCATCAATAAAACCATTGCCTTTTGTAAACACCACTTTATCTGCCCCACCTAATATGCTGAACTCATCTGGTGTGTAAGATGGTTTGCCGGTAGTGATGGCAAAATCAAATTCATCTTTATTTACATAGTAAGTTGCAGCAGGGAAGCTGAAAAATTTCTGACCAAGGATTTTATCTTCTTTGCTTACGCCGCCTGCATGGTCTTTGTGCAAATGGCTCAGTAACACTTTTGTTACATCCATCGGGTTTATTCCATTGTCCAATAAATTCTGGTGTATCTGTAATACGCCATCAGGGTTGCAAAAGCCAAGCCCGGTATCCAAAAGGAGAATATCATTTTTTGTAACAATGCAAAAAGGCTGCACTTCTACAAGCAAGCTACCAACAGGTCTTTGCTGTAAATCATCTTTTGAAGTATTAAATGATACAAATTGTTTTGTTTTATCAATGGTAAAACTTCCTTCGCTTAATGGGATTATTTTCATAATTTTTTATCTCAGCACCATTTGCCTGTCGGCATCAAGCTTAATAGCAATAAATAAAAGAATAGTAAACGTTACTAATGAAGAGCCTCCATAGCTAAGCAGCGGCAATGTAATACCCGGAGATGGTGCCAGCCCCAATGTCATGCAAACATTTAATGCCACGTGAAAAAAGAGGATGCCGGCTACGCAATAGATATAAACCCTGCTGAAAACGCTCCGCTGTCTTTCGGCTAAAAAGACCAGGCGGAACATCATACCAAAATACAACAGCATTAAAACAATGCAACCCACCCACCCAAAACTTTCACCCACAGAAGAAAAAATAAAATCAGTGTTTTGCGCTGGCACAAATTCACCCCTTGTTTGTGTGCCCTGTAAAAATCCTTTACCAATAAATCCACCGGAGCCAATAGCAATTTTTGATTGCTTTACATTGTAGCCTTCCACTTTTTGATTACTGCCTTTTTTTACAGTACCGAGTTTTGAATATTCTTTTTGTATTTCGAGTGTTCTTGCAGAATCTTTAAACTTATAATCATCAATACCGAAAGTGGTGAATATACGTACTACCTGGTGGGGTTTTAAAACTTTTTCAAATAACGCAGGCACTAAAAAACGCTGCACACCCACA
>CAZBTD010000037.1:0-27502 GCA_964494815.1 uncultured Ferruginibacter sp.
AAACGATTTGTAATAAATTAAAACGGTATATACATTTTCAGTTTCCCAATAATTGCCTTCCAGCTCAGTCCTCTGCGAAGGATCTTTTTTATCCACTAGTAAATAACTGTAGTCATAATATCCCTGTTTTAAAAACTGTGTGCCCTCATACATATTCTTCTCCGTATTATAATTCATTTTATTGGCATCGGCAAGCTGGTAATCTGTTAGTTGGCCTATCAGGTACATATCTTTTCCAGTATATTCAGTTTGCGACGGAGTTACAAAACTGAAATGTACTGTTGCATAATCTGCCTGAGTGTAAGGATTAATAGTTTCATACGTGGTGGATTCATACATACCATCAAGATCTTTATAATAAATATAGCGCTGAGCATTGCGGTCTATATCCGGTTTCATATAAATATCCACACTGTTCTTCTTGTCTTCTTTACGATCAATGCGATCACTTAGCAGGCGCAGGCTCCGCAAATCGAGCCAGCGCCATTCTTTACCCCCGGGAAAATTGAAATTATTTTCTGTGTTATACTCAAGTACATTGCCCCTTACAAATGTTGGCATCACACCTCCGCCCTGTGCATTATCCCAACGGTAATTTTGCATCACCAATATTTTCACCTGCCTGTTGGCATCAAAACTGTTAAGCCCTTCTACATTTACTGAAAACTTTATTCTTTGGTGTGTCCTGTATAGTTGTGGAGCAAACGGTTGTATAACCTGTGCACTTACTGTTGCCTTTGGCTGCAAAACCAGCAGCGCCCTTGTAAAAACTGTTTTAGAAGTATCGCCATCTAAATATACTTTCAACAAGTAATTACCAGATTTTGATGGAAGTGAATTAGCATCGGGCAGTACTGCCTGGTAATGTGTATAACGTGTATAAGCAATTGACGACAACCTGTACTGTGTGATGCGTTGCTGTGTAAAGCCTTTTATATAGTCGAAGGCACTGATATTAACCGGCTGCCAGTTATAATCGCACAGCTGGTAAGTGTAATAGTAACTTTTTACATTTCCATCAAGATCATCAAAATGCAGCTCTACCCTGTCGCCGCTGTTAAGTTTATATACAGGCAGCGATTGCTGATCGCCATACATATGAAATCTTACTGAATGTATTTTATCGCTGTACACCACATTAGGGTTGGGTTGTGCAAGAGTAATGCAGGAAGATAACAGGGCCATGAATAAAAAACCTGTTGATTTAAATAATGCCATCTCTCATTAAAATATTTATTTTTGAAAGGTAACAAAAATTATTCCTTTTGAATCTTGCTGCATTTATAGCCCGGCGCATTTCCTTTAACAGTGAAAAGACATTTTCACGTTTTATTATAAGATTGGCCACTGTAGCAACGGCTGTAAGTGTGGCGGTGATGATTGTTGCACTTAGTTTTTTTAACGGATTTGAAAATGTAGTAAGCAATAAGGTATTTAGTTTTTTAGGGCATATACATGTACAGCAAGATATTGAAAACCGTGTTAGCACTGCTGAGGATTATGTTATTACAAAAAATGATACAGTAGAAACGTACCTTAAAAATCTGCCCGGCGTAAAAACAGTGGAGCGCTTTGCCACCAAATCGGTAATACTTACTTATGGCGACGATATTGAAAGCATCCTTTTAAAAGGTATTGACTCATCTTTTAACTACAGCAGGCTTAACCCTTTTTTGCTACAGGGCAAATGGGTATCTTTTACTGATAGCGGATACAGTAAGGAAATAAACATTTCATCACATATAGCCAGCCAGCTGAATGTAAAGGTAAACGACACTCTCCTCTCCTTTTTTATTCAGCAGGATGGAAGTAAGCGGCCCCGGAAATTAAGAGTGGCTGGTATTTTTAAAACATCCATTGATGAATATGATAAACAATTTGGCGTTTGCGACATCAACCTGATACGCCGCATGAACGACTGGCAGCCCGACCAGATTGGTGGTTATGAAATTTTTTTAACAGACTTTACTCAAACAGATTCTATCGACAAAAAAATACGTGCCGAAACGCCACAGGGCTGGAACAGCAAAACTTACCGTGAAATAAACCCCAATATTTTTGACTGGCTTGATTTGCAAAACAGGATAAAGCTGATGCTGATTGGCATTATGATAATAATAGCGGCCGTAAACCTTATTACCTGCCTGCTTATTATTGTACTGGAGCGTACTAAAATGACGGGCATATTAAAAGCCATTGGCAGCAGCAACTGGCAAATACAACAAGTTTTTTTGTACAATACCTCTCTTATTGCAGCGGTGGGTATAGTTAGCGGCACATTACTTGGTCTTGCTATTTGCTGGCTGCAGGAAAAAACAGGCTTTATTAAGCTGAATGAAGAAGCGTATTTTATGGATAGGGCTCATGCACAAATTATCTGGGGGCAGGTGTTGCTGGTAGATATAATTACACTGGCAGTTTGTTTTGCAACACTTATTATACCAACACTATTGGTAAAAAAGATACAACCGGTAAAAGCCATTCAATTCAGGTAAGTATTAACGCAAATATTAATCACTCATTTTTTTGACACTAACACAAAACCCTGCGGTTGCAGGGTTTTGTGTTTAAGGTTTTTTATAAACAATTTTTTCCATCAGGCTTATTCGTTTCAGTACATTTTCAAGATGAACCGGATACTGCTTGTCTTTAATAATATATTCAAAAGCGCCTTGCTGCAAGGAGAATAAACATTCCAGCGTGCCGGTGGGGCCTGTAATAAATACGATATATGCTTCCGGGCATGTTTTTTTAATGGCACTTACAATCTTTAGTCCCTTCTCCGGATTCGTCCGGTAATCTAAAAAAATCACCTGTGGCTTTTCACTCAACTTTGTTACGCACTGCACAATACTGCTGAACGAAGTAAAATCACTGCACCGCATATTGCGGAAATGCTGCTCATAAATGGCGAGGCTGAACATATCTTCATCCACCAAAAAAATCTTTATTGGATAACCTTCCTGCATAAGAAATATATTTTGACAGGGAGATTACTATTGCCATGCCAAAACACAAACACAATACAGGCAAGGGTTTTAGCAAGCTGTTCATAAAATCATTCCCAAATAAGTACAATTTTTCCATTTATCGGAACCAATCATTTTCAGCTTTATAATGCTAAAGCTGCTATTGCATTTCGATATTGAACAAATGAACTTTTGCCCTCATACCTCATTATGCAAGCAGTTTCAGCTTTCTGGCAGATTAGTAATATAAAAAAAGCAGCAAATTGTTTTGTTATAATGATTACAAAAAACAAGTACGTTTGGCAAACGAATAATTACTTCTGCAATCGTACATTAGGTTAGCAGAAAGAAAATTAAAAGCGTATGACAAAATCAGAAATCAAATTTTTAGAAGGCCCACAAAGCCGCTGGAAAGAATTTAAGTTTAGCGTGGAAGTGTTGTTTGAGTTTATCAAGGGCTTCAGGAAACTGCATTTTGTAGGCCCATGCGTTACCATTTTTGGTTCTGCACGCTTTAAAGACGGGCATCCGTATTACGATATTACAGAAGAACTGGCCGGCAAAATTGCACAGCTTGGTTTTACAATTATGACTGGTGGTGGCCCGGGCATCATGGAAGCTGCCAACAGAGGAGCCAAAGATGTTGGTGGCCGTAGCGTTGGTTGTAATATTGTGCTGCCGCATGAACAACATCCTAACCCATATCTTGACAAATGGGTAAACATTAAATTCTTTTTTGTACGAAAAACACTGCTTATAAAATATTCATACGCTTTTGTGGTAATGCCCGGTGGTTTCGGGACACTGGATGAATACTTTGAAGCAATGACATTGATACAAACTAAAATGATTGAGCAATTTCCAATAGTGATTTTTGACAAAGCATTTCATAAAGACCTGCTTGAACATATTGAACAAATGAAAGCTAAAGCAACTATTTCTCCAGAAGATGAAAAACTTTTTTTGGTAACTGACTCTGTTGAGGAAGCCGTAAAATTTATACAGGAAAACACCATCTCAAAATTTAAACTGAGGCCAGAACAGCAAAGACGTAAACCTTTTAAATGGCTGTTTGAAAAAGACTAACCTGTCTTATATATAAAAAGTCCACCAGCAGATGCAGGTGGACTTTTTATATATAATTTTTATTCATCACTGCACATCAGCCAGTGTGCGTATTTGCATTTCCTTTTTTAAATCAAACACAAATGGGAAACCAGTAAAAGTGGACGGAACAACTGGATATGGTGTACTTGCAAAAGATGCCTGGCTCCTGGTAAATAAAATAATTGGGGTAGCAGTTGTACCATCAGTCATATTATTATCACCGCTGTAGTTGGCAGTAGGCCCGCTGATGGTAACGTTTTGCACCTTCACCAATGTATTTTCAATATGCCATGCAGAGCCCAGTGGTGCATTTAATGCTGTATCAAGCAAAGCAAGTGTTACATTTTTTGGCGTTACTGTGCGGCCTGTAGCCACAGGCGCTGTTCGCTGTGATACATTGGCCAGCACCTGCAGCGATCCCCTGAAGTTGATAAGAGAGTCGCCGGTGATATCTATCAACACACTATCGCCAATATTATAAGTATTGGCAGCAGTGGGGCCAAAGAATAGCTTCATTGCATTGCCGCCCTGCTGCAAAATAACAGTGCCCCTTGCCACATTTTTTTCAACAGTGTCTGTAATTACAGTACCTGTTATTTGTGTGCTGGTGGTAACTCTTATGTTTTGGCCCTGGTATTGTGTACGCAATTGGCGGAGTGTGATAAGGTTTGGCCCGGTTGCAGCAAAACTCACATCTACATTATCTCCACTGCTGCCACACTGTGTACTTATCGTCCAGCGGAGAGTATAAAACTGCCCTGCCACACCATTAAACCCTGTGGTGGGTGATGATGCACTCACAAAGCTGCCGCCACTACCACTCACTATTGTCCATAACCCGGTACCATTAACAGGTGTGTTAGCAGCCAGCGTTGCTGAAGTGCTGACAAGACCGAGTTGATCTGGCCCTGCATTAGCTGTAGTAGGATTGGGAGAGCAGGTACCACACAGCTCAAGCCAGGCTGCGGCATTGCGGTAGTTTAAACAGCCAGTGGTAATGTTATAAATTATAAGCCCTGTCGCCGGATTACTAATAGCATCCCGTTGTACTGTTGTCATACGTGGTGGTAAAAAACCCTTAGCAGTGGAATTTACCTCCAGCATAGCGCTGGCATCTGGTGTTACAGGTGCTGCACTTACTGCCACACTCTGGGCAATTGCCGAAACACTTGCAAGAATCAACAAAACAATCATTGATAAAATCTTTTTCATACAGTCAATTTTTTGGTAAATAAAAACAGGGCAGAGCTACAAACATAACTTTTTTTAGGGAGGATTGCAATGGCTATGACACAACGTTTTTTTATAAAAATCTTCTTATCGGCCATACAATGCCCGAAGTAGCACTTTTAGACAAACTGCTTTCTGTGCCATTTGAAAAATCAACAATAAAACAATCTGTTGAAGATACCTGTGTGGAACTTAGTACCGCTTCACTTATGGTAATTAAGCCAGAATTTTTAAGCTTGTATAAAGCTTTCAATTCCTCCACCGATGGAAGGTACCAGTCAGTTATATTCTTAAAAACCAATGAATCGCAAACAGCCGCCGCAATATCAGCAGTGGTACAAGCGGAAAGTATTGCTATTGTATTACTGTAACCACTACCCCATATCCTGTCAACAGCGGCAGTATTAGTACCGCTGCAACCCCAGCTTTTGCCCGTGAATAAAACTGTATCCGGCACAGCTTCAAGATAGCGCCACCCGCCGGTAGTATCTCCTTTGTCAAAGAACACATAGCCACCTGCGCTGCCTTTATAACCTGCTGTTTTAAAACTTACTTCGTTGCTGTAATACAAACTGTCGTTAACCAAAACATAACTGCGTAAATAGTAAGTAACCCCGGGCGACAAAGATTCATTTATATTCATGCCAACCGTATTTAGCAAAACTGAAGAAGTAGTTTTTACAAAATCGCTTGTGTCTGGTTTTGCAGTTTTGCCAAAACAAATGCCCCAGTCTGTTATGGTTCCTGCTATAGAAGGGAGTTTTTGAATATCAACAGAAAAGGTTTGGGAAGTAATATTTTTTACTTCAGAAACTGAAATGAAATTAGGCATTGCAAAACTGTCAACATTACTGTAAGTTGTTACAAGGCCATTGGTAACAAATGCCCTCACATAATATTTTGCTCCATATTCCAGTTTGCTTACAGATGCAGAAAAACTATTTCCATCGTAATTGGAAGAAGCCATTGCCAAACCTGGTATTGCTGGTAGCCTGTTGGTAGTACTGTAGCAAAATCCATAAGTATATCTTGCGTCGGAAATATCTGCAGTGCTATTGCATTGCAGAATAGCCCCTGCCAATGAAAAACTGACAGGCGCTGTAATAGTAAGGCTTGCATTACGTACACCCGGTGAGCCGTAATCTTCTTTTTTACAGGCAAAAAAAACAGCAACAACAATTAGTAATGAAAAAAAAATCTTCATATTATTTCGAAATTAATTAAAAGGGTTTAAATAAATATAATTCTTGGAGTAGGGCTTGCACTATTAGCAAAAAACTAATCATTTACTGTTCATTACTTTATCTTTGAAAATCCTATTAAGCAAGGAACATTATTTATATTCTGGTAACTAAAATAAATTACATGAAATCGTTTGTTTGCACTTCAGTATTGCTGCTGCTGGTAATGATTGGCATTGGCCAGGAACTAGCCTCTCCCAATGGGAATTTGAAAATGAATTTTTCTTTAGATGCAAATGGCAGCGCCGTGTATGCCCTTTCATACAAAGGGAAAACAGTAATTAAACCAAGTAAGCTGGGTATTGAATTAAAGAAAGACGCCAACTCTTTAACTGATGGGTTCAGCATAAAAAACTCGGAGAGCAAAACATTTGATGAAACATGGCAGCCAGTGTGGGGCGAATGGAAAAACATTCGTAACCACTATAATGAATGGGCTGTTACACTGCATCAAAATAAAGGAGACAGGGATTTAATTATCCGCTTCCGTTTATTTAATGACGGCCTTGGTTTCCGGTATGAATTTCCAGCACAAAAAAACTTATTGCACTTTGTAATTAAAGAAGAACATACACAGTTTGCTATGTCGGGTGACCATACTGCTTACTGGATTTCCGGCGACTATGACACACAGGAATATGATTACACTACCAGCAAGCTTTCAGAGATAAGAAGCAAGATGAAAGATGCCCGTAGTTCTAATGCATCGCAAACAGAATTTTCACCTACAGGCGTGCAAACATCACTGATGATGAAAACAGCAGATGGCATTTACATCAACCTGCATGAAGCAGCATTAATAGATTATGCCTGTATGCATTTAAATCTTGATGACAAGAATTTCATTTTTGAATCATGGCTCACACCCGATCCTAAAGGAGATAAAGGCACATTGCAGGCAAGCTGCACCAGCCCATGGCGTACAATTATTGTAAGTGATGATGCAAGGGATATTCTTTCTTCAAACATCACCATCAATTTGAATGAACCAAGTAAGATAAAAGATGTGTCGTGGATAAAACCTGTGAAGTACATGGGCGTGTGGTGGGAAATGATCACCGGCAAAAGCACCTGGGCTTATACAGATGGTGTGCTCTTTGGTACCGAAGGAACATCTGCACCAACTGATGTGCCTTCCATTAAAATAGGCGAAACAGATTTTACAAAATTAAAACCTAATGGCAAGCATGGCGCCAATACAGCACACGTAAAAGAAGTGATTGACTTTGCTGCAAAGCATGGCTTTGCTGGTGTATTGGTGGAGGGATGGAATACAGGATGGGAAGACTGGTTTGGTTATCACAAAGATTATGTTTTTGATTTTGTAACACCCTACCCTGATTTTGATGTAGCTGGTATTAGAGAATATGCAAACAGCAAGGGCATTAAAATGATTATGCACCATGAAACATCAGGTGCAGTAAGAAATTATGAGCGTCACCTGGATACTGCTTTTAAATTTATGAAAGCAAATAATTATGATGCGGTAAAAACTGGTTATGTAGGCGATATTGTTCCAATAGGAAATTATCATTACAATCAATGGATGGTAAACCACTATCAATATGTAATTGAAAAAGCGGCGCAATACAAAATAATGGTGAACGCACATGAGGCAGTAAGGCCTACAGGTATTTACCGCACATGGCCCAACATGATTGGTAATGAAAGTGCCCGTGGCACAGAGTTCCAGGCATTTGGTGGCAGCAAGCCCAATCACACAACCTTATTGCCTTTCACCCGTTTGCTTGGTGGCCCAATGGATTTTACACCCGGTATTTTTGAAATGGATGTAAGCAAAATAAATCCGGGAAATAATTCACATGTAAATTCCACTTTGGCAAACCAGCTTGCCTTGTATGTAACCATGTACAGCCCATTGCAAATGGCTGCTGATCTTCCTGAAAATTATAACCGCTTTTTAGATGCCTTCCAGTTTATTAAAGATGTGGCTATTGATTGGGATGACAGTAAATATGTAGAAGCCGAGCCCGGCGATTATATCACGGTGGCAAGAAAAGCAAAAGGCACCAACAACTGGTTTGTGGGAAATGTTACCGGCGTAAAAGGCGGCAGAACGTCCAATATCAATTTTGATTTTTTAGATGCTGATAAATTTTACATCGCTACTATTTACAGCGATGCTCCCAATGCAGATTACAAAACCAATCCGCAGGCGTATGAAATAAAAAAATTTGTGGTAAACAAAAAATCAAAACTGCAGCAATGGGCTGCCGAAGGTGGTGGCTACGCCATCAGTATTTTTGAAGTGGAGAAACAACAAACAAAAGGATTAAAGAAATTATAAAAAGTATTAAAAGCTGCTAAATAAAAAATGCTTCTTCGCAGGAAGAAGCATTTTTGCTACTGGCAATATTACACAGTAAATATTTTAATCAGTAGTAACATTATTATTCCAGCTAATTAAAGTAGCCTTATCTGTGATACCCTGCCCGGTTGGTGGCGCAGGCACAGTTTGGTTAAGAGAGATATTACAAGAAACTGGATGAACCACCACTATCTTCGCCAGTATATTATTTACCTCTGATGAAGGCAGCTTATTGGAAGAGAACATATAGGTTAAATTCGCCCTTATCGAACTAAGATTAGGCCATGTAATAGTAGTGAGCAATGGATTATTAAAAACAGATTGAAATCCAAATTCGTTACCAAGCGTAGTAAAGCCCGACAGGTTTAAGGTAGTTAAAACAGGATTACCCTGTATTACTAAATCTCCCGTAGTAGTGAGCAGGGGTAGAGAGATACTGGTAAGGTTACTATAACTAATATTGACGCCCCCGGCAGTATTCAATACGGGAAATGAAAAAGTTTGCAGGTTTATATTATAATGAAAACGAAGAGTACTCGTAGTAAGCGAAGGCATAGATACTGATGTGAGTGAAGAATCAAACGTTACCTCCAGCATACCTTGTGGCCCTATAGAGGTGCAGGATGGGAAGGAAATAGCTGTAAGTGAACTATCCTGGTTAAACTTGATATTACCGGGTGTGGATACAAAGGCATTGAAGTTAACAGTGCTAAGTTTCCTGTTATTATTTACACTAATGTAAGCAGCCTGTACAAGTGCAGGCATAGACAAAGAGGTAAGCTTATTATTATCAATGATGGCAATACCATAAGCCGTGTTAGCACTATTAAAAGCAGGAAAAGAAAGAGCAGTAAGATTGCTGTTACCTGATATATAAATATGCCCTGCCACTTTCTTTAAACTTGGCACTGCAAAGCTGGTAAGGTTACTGTTTACAATTCTTAACTGGCTTCCCATTCTTTCAAGTGATGGAAGGCTAAGACTCGTTAATACCGGACAATTGCTCACAAGAAAAGTATCTTCGATAGAACTGATATTATTCAATGTAATATTTTGCAACTGAGGATTGTTTTGCAGCCACAACTGCGTAATACCGCCGGTAACTGCTGACAGATCAACAGCAGTGAGGTTGCTGCAATCAACTATTTTTATCACTTGTGTAGAAGGGCCAGCTTCTGCTGCAATCCTTGCCTGTGCTTCGCTGTTAGTAATATCGCCTTTTAGTACAATTGCATTTTTGCCGCTATTGCTTACTGCTGCCCAATTACCGCTGGTAAAATACCAAAAGCCTTTGCTTTCGTTTGTCTGGTATATCATCAGTCCTTCGGCAGGATTGTTAATGGCTGTTTTTTGAGCTGCCGTCATACGGGGTATCAACATTCCTTTTGCTGTATCCTGCACATGGAGCATTGCGCTGGGGTCTGGGGGATTTGCTCCTATACCGATTTGGGCTTGTATGCCAGGGGATATTAGCAGCAGAAAAAGTAAAATAGTTACAGTAAAACTTTTGCCTTGCCGGCAGAATGATATAGGTAGCATAAGAGTTGTGTTTGGTAAAACGAATATAAATCACTTTAGAACACAAACAGCAATCTCCCGTTAATAGTAAACCTGTTGCTGTTACCGCTTAGAGTTTAGCTTGTACAATACATAGCCAAACCCTGCTACCAGGTGCAGCATTACAACAATAAATATGATCATCCCCATTGAATCCATAGCATGATTTTGCATGCAAGTTGTGGTATGGCAGTTTTGCCAGCAGCTACTTTTGTTACAAAGGTCTGCTTTGAGTACAAAATAATTTTATGGAACTCTGGCATCCAATTATCCTTTCTTTTTTATTTAAAAACTGATACTATACTGAAAGTTAAATACGGCTGAACGTGTAAGCCCATCAGGCCTTTTATCTCTCACTACAAAAGGCGTGGCTGCTATAAATTCCAACTGGTGCCCATTGGCAAATGTTTTGGTGGCTACAATGCCGCCATTGATTGTAATGCCCTGCGATCCATCTATTATTGTACGCTTGCCATAAATATTTTCATAACTGTCTTTGCCAACATGATAAACAGCAAGAATATTCGGTTTAATTGTGATATTACTTTTTTTAAACCTGGCGTAGTAGCCAACTCTTGCCAATATATCGCTCTTTCTTAGAAACAAGTTAGAAGCTACAAAATCATTGATACGACTATCGATATACTCACTTGGGAAAAAACTGTTTTTATTAATTTGAACAATCGGCAACTGCACACCAGCATTTAGTTCCCAATTGCCCTGGAAAATATAGTTGGCACCGGCAATTAAATCGTATGTGCCAATGCCTGGCTGATAATCTAATGGTAAAGGTTTACCATTATTGTTTTTATCATTAGCGGTTGTAAGGGGAATTTTAACCCCTCCTAAAAATGTGAGTTTATTAGCAGCCTGAGGCTGGGTTGAATATGTTGCAAAAGCAAACACATCCCCTGCATTGATATTGCTGCCCAAAAAACCCACAGCATAACCGCCAGTAATTTTTGCATGCACAGCAATATGTTTATTCAACTGGCGCTTATACTCAAGGTATGCCGTATAACTATCTGTGTTGCCCTGCCCATTACCATAGTTAAACCCAATAGACAATGATTGCTTACTGGTATTCTGAACATGGTTTTTTAAAATACTTAAGCTGCAAAAGCCTGCATCACTGCAACCCTGTGGTAATGCTTTTATGGATGCAGCTAAACAACTAATCAGTAGAAAAAAATATTTCATAAATCTTTTTTATTGTTATTGCCTTAAAAGTGCATAGCCAAATAAATGATCGTATTGCTGGCAATGAATTAAAACATACATATAATCCTGAACCGTTACCTCAACTGGTATATTGTACAGTTGATTGCCAGTGACAGATGCCAGTGAGCCAAGGTTTACAAAATTTACAGGCTGCATTTCTTTGCTCAGGTACACTTTCAGGTCTGGCCCGTTAGTTGATGAAAAGTTTTCGAGTGCTACCTGGTAGCTGCTTCCTGCTTTATAGATTTTCGCCTTTCCAATTACCTGGCCGTAAGGCCCGTTTATAAAAGTGCCACTGTCTTTGGCTATGGCTATTGTTGTATCTATATTTTGGTTAAGCATTACAGTCGATGTATTTTCTTTTTTGCATGCTGTAATAGTTAATAAAAACAACATGTACGGCAAAAAGTATTTCATTGTAAAAATTAATTTGGTTTATGGTAATACGCATTTGAAAGTAAGCCCTTACACTACTAAGTCAATTTTTTTTGGACCATGTGGCTTGAAGGCACAAGAAGCTAAAACACATACCTTTTCCTTATTTAAGCCATCTTGCAGTTTTTATTTTCAAGATATACTTGCGGCGGATGAAGGGCTCCAGCAGATGGGTCCAAATTTCCAGCCTGTATAAAGAGCTGTCTGCTATGGAGAATTTAAGAACGCCCCAGCTCAATAACAATTCCAGCTGACTTTTCATCAAAAAAACGAAAATAAATTTTGCGAAACCGAAAGGTTGCACATATATTTGCAACCGAATAGCTTCATTAAAACAAACAGACAAATGCGTAGAGACATTTTTCAAGCAGTTGCAGACCCAACAAGACGGGCCATTATCGTTTTAATTGCATTACAGGCAATGACACCAAACGCCATTGCTGACAACTTCAATACAACACGACAGGCAGTATCAAAACATTTACGCATTTTGACTGAATGTGAGCTTGTAAAACAAGAACAAAAAGGCCGGGAGATTTATTACTCTCTTGAAATTGAAAAAATGAAAGAAATAGATAAATGGTTAGAACAATTCAGGAAGATTTGGGAAACCAGGTTCAATCAACTCGATAAAGTATTATCATCAATGAAAAAAAATAAAAAATGAATAATTTACAATTTGACTTCATCGTAAACAAAACAACAAAAACGGTATCCATCACAAGGGAATTTAATGCAGCACTTCCGCTTGTTTGGGAGGCATTTACAAAACAGGAAATCCTTGACCAATGGTGGGCACCTAAACCGTGGATGTCAAAAACCAAATCAATGGATTTTAAGGTTGGGGGAAGAAGGTTTTATGCTATGGTTAGCCCCGATGGAAATGAAACCTGGGCTATTCAAAAATATACTTCCATTAGCCCCAAAACTAATTTCAAATTTTTTAATGCCTTTGCAGACAAAGATGAAAACCCACAGTTGCCCGGCTCTGATTGGGATTTGAATTTTATTGAACAGGAAGAAAACACAAAAGTGAGTATCACTATCTATAATGACTCTCTTGAACGGATGGAGAAGATGATTGAAATGGGGTTTAAAGAAGGTTTCACAATGACCCTAAACGAATTAGATACACTATTAAAAAGTAAAAAGCATGAAAAAAGTAATTAAAAAAAGCAAAGCCCAAAAACTGCCGGCGATGGTGGGTATATGCTTGTTTTGCATTCTTAACTTACATGCTCAAACAAATAAGCCTGATGAAAGTGGCTATGCCCCCGTTAACGGCATTAAAGTATATTACGAAGTATATGGAGAAGGAAAGCCTCTCATTCTGTTGCATGGGTCATTTTATACAATTGGCATGAACTGGGGAGAGCTAATACCAGAGCTATCAAAAACAAGAAAGGTAATTGCCATTGAAATGCAGGGGCATGGGCATACAGCTTTTTCTGAAAGAAAATTAGATATTACAACTTTGGCAAAAGATGTAGAAAAATTAATGGATTACCTGAAAATAGATAGTGCTGATGTTGCAGGCTATAGTATGGGTGGCTCCATTGCTTACCAGTTTGCAGTACAAAGCTCAAAGCGATTAAAGAAATTAATAATTATCTCTTCTACATATAAAACGAATGGTTGGTTACCCATAGGTAATGATGCTTTGAAAGATTTTAAACCCGAATTTTTTGATAATACACCACTAAAAACTGCTTACGATGCTGTAGCGCCTGATACAACAAAATGGAGGAAGTTTGTTGAGCAAATGATAGCTTTTGCTGATGAACCATTCAATGTAGGCGACTCCAATATCGCTAAAATTACTGCACCTGTATTGATTATAGCCGGCGACAATGATGGAACAGACAAAATAGAGTTAATGAAAACATATCAATTGCTTGGAGGCAATGTTTTTGCTGACATGCAACCTATGCCAAAATCTCAACTGGCCATTGTTCCTTCGCAAGGACATGTGAGTTTAATGATGCAGACAACAGCCATTTTGAATTATATAAACAACTTTTTAAACTAAGCTGCCTTATGCTGAAATAGGCTAACTACAAAACACCTGTTTTATGGCTAAAAAAGTATTCGGGTGGTTATCGAGTGGCTGTAGCTTTAGAAAACCAACCATAAAATATAGCATCAGTAGAACAACTATCTGCAAATGGGTACTCTTTCACCAGGGAATATATAACTTGCCACCAACACTAAGACAATGAACCTACAACACCAGCAGCATGAACAAGTTCACTAAAAAAGTCAGCATCCACAAGTGTTGACAACAACACAATTTTTGTTTTATTACTAAATACAAAAAACATGGCTATTCTAAAAAACATCAAAAAGAAATTGCCTGCGGAGCAACAGAAAGAATTACTAAATATTTTAAAAGCCCGTTTTGAAAAAAATAAAAACCGGCATAAAGGTATTGACTGGATTGCCGTGGAAACAAAACTAAAAAGCAATGCAGAAAAACTATGGAGCCTGAATGAAATGGAGATAACCGGCGGCGAGCCTGATGTGGTGGGCCATGATAAAAAAACCGGTGAGTATATTTTTTTTGACTGTGCACCGGAAAGCCCCAAAGACAGGCGGAGTATATGCTACGACCATGAAGCGCTGGAAAAAAGAAAAGAACATAAACCTGCAAACAGTGCCATTGAAATGGCAAATGATATGGGCATTGAAATACTAACGGAAGAACAATACAGGGAATTGCAGCAGTTGGGAAGTTTTGATGCTAAAACATCAAGCTGGATAAAGACGCCAGCTGATATAAGAAAGCTTGGTGGTGCACTTTTTTGCGATCGCCGTTATAATACAGTATTTGTTTATCACAATGGTGCAGAGTCTTATTATGCTGCAAGAGGTTTTCGTGGTTCACTTAAAGTGTAACGCTGCATTTATTCTTCCTTATAAACGAAACCACACAAAGTATTTATGCCCAACCCACGTGAGGGTTGGGTATAAATACTTTCAAGAAAATTTATTCTCCCCGCCGCCACGCAGCTAAAAGGATAAAACCTTTATCTTCATCCCATGAGATGTACTGCCCTTATTGTTGCTTTATTGTTTTGTATCACCGCTGCTGCCCAAAGAAAAGCTGCGTATGTAAGCGGCAAAGTGGTGGATGATAATGACAATATTATTACTAACGTTTCCGTAATTATTCTTGGCAGAACAGCCGGCGCTGTAAGCAGCGACTCTGGTACATTCCGAATTAAAGTACCAGCAGAAAGAGTATTTGCACTCGTATTCAGCCATGCAGGCTACAATGAAATTCAGAAGAAATTTATTCTTAGCAACAACGAAGAAGAAAGAGTAATTATTAAGCTCACTGCCAATAGCAAAACACTGCAGGAAGTGCAGGTAGGCGGCGACAGGCCACGAAAAGAAATCGGGTTAGTGAATATAGACCCATCCAATGCTAAAGTATTACCCAGCGCTGTCGGAGGGATTGAAGCCCTTGTAAAAATATTAGTCGGTGACAGGAACGAACTTACTTCGCAATACAGTGTACGTGGTGGCAACTATGATGAGAATTTAATTTACATCAACGACTTTGAAATTTTCAGGCCATACCTAGTAAGAAGTGGCCAGCAGGAAGGTTTAAGTTTTATCAATCCTGAGCTGGCAAGAAATGTAAGTTTTTATAACGGAGGTTTCCAGGCAAAGTATGGAGATAAGATGAGCAGTGTGCTCGACATTCAATACAAAAAGCCGAAAGCTTTTGGCGGCAGTGTATATGTGAGTTTGTTAGAACAGGGCTTTCATTTAGAAGGCAGCGCCAAAACTGAAAGGGTTACATACATTGTTGGTGTACGCAACCGCAGCAACAGTAATTTGCTCAGCAGCCAGGAAACAAAAGGCGCTTATATTCCATCATCAAATGATGTGCAGGGTTACATTACTTATAAACTCAACGAAAAATGGCAATTAGAAGCTCTGGGCAATTTCTCTTCTACAAAATTTACCCTGATACCAGAAGATGCAAAGAAAACTTCTTCCGTATTCTCCCCTCTTTATACTGCTAACCTTGGGCTGGATATATTGTTTGAAGGGCGTGAAAAAGATGGTTATAAAACGAACATGATTGGCCTGAGCGCTGTGCACACACCCAACAAAAAATTGAAGCTAAAGTGGATGCTGAGCCGCTTTCAGAATAAGGAGAACGAAAATTTTGATATTGCAGGTGCTTACCTTTTTGGCGACAGGGACTTTGACAACAGTAGCACCACTTACGGACAAATAACAAATCCGCTTGGTGCAGGCTATTATCAAAACTATGGACGCAATGAACTTAATATTACTGTTTTGAATGCCGCAGTAAAAGGATCGTACGAAAAAGGTAAGCATGCGGTATTGTTCGGCAACAGCATTGAGCAAACCAACATAAAAGATAAATTGTATGAATGGGAATACCAGGACAGTGCCGGTTATTCATTACCAATAAATACAAACAGGCTCAACAGTTTTTATAACAGCACTGCTGATTTATCAATTAAAAAATACAGTGGCTATATACAGGATAATATTAAGCTGAGCAATGATAAAAGCGATATTATTCTGCAGGCTGGTGTACGGTACAATTACAATTCGCTTAACAATGAATTTTTAGTAAGCCCAAGGGCTCAAATAAGCATTAAGCCCAACTGGAAAAAAAGTGATGTGGTGTTTAAGTTTGCTGCCGGTATTTACAACCAACCACCCTTTTACCGTGAGCTAAGACAGTTTAACGGAACTTTGAACACTAATGTAAAGGCACAAAAGAGTTACCAGTTGGTGGCAGGCATTGATTATAATTTTAGAAATGAAGGAAAGCCATTCCGCATTACTATGGAAGCATATTATAAAAGCATACATGACCTTGTGCCTTACGATATTGATAACGTAAGAATAAAATATTTTGGCAACAACAATGCTAAAGCTTATGCGTACGGCCTTGAAACAAGATTTTATACTGAACTGGTGAAAGATGCGGAAAGCTGGCTGAGTATTGGCCTGATGAAAACAAAAGAAAATATAGATGGTGATTATTATTACAAATATTTCAATGCTGCTGGCGAACTCATTGGCCCCAATACACCCGACCCGGTAATTGCAGACAGTGTGAGACAGGATGTGGGATGGCTTCGCCGCCCAACAGACAGGATGATAACAGTAGGATTGTTTCTCCAGGATTATTTATCCACCAATAAAAATTTTCGTGTGCATTTGAATATGCTGTATGGAAGCAACATGCCATTTAATATTCCCAACAGCACAAAGTACCGCAACGCACTGGTTATTGAACCTTATATAAGAGTTGATATTGGCTTCAGCGCATTATTATTGAGTGATAAAAGTGCCCGCCGCAGCCACAATCCTTTCCGGGGTTTTGAAAATATATGGGCAAGCTTTGAAGTATTTAATTTAATTGACAGGCCAAACACCATCTCTTACCAGTTGATAAAAGATTTTTCAAACACTACTTATAGCATTCCCAACAGGCTTACACCAAGACTGATTAATTTAAAAGTGGTAGCAAGGTTTTAGATGAATTAGTTCAGAAGGTTTAGTGGTTTGAAAAGTTTAGTTAAGCTGTGTAATAATACCAGTACTTAACATTGTAAACCTATTATACATCATTATCAACTTACACCATTCACCTGCATTTCTTTATTTATTTTTTGCACTAATCCCTGCAATACTTTGCCTGGTCCTGCTTCGGTAAAATGTGTGGCGCCATCTGCAATCATTGCCAGCACACTTTGTGTCCATCTTACGGCGCCGGTAAGCTGCTCAATTAAATTGGCTTTTATTTCTGCAGGATCAGTTACAGCTTTTGCCACCACATTTTGATAAACAGCGCAGGTTGGTGTATTAAATAAAGTAGCTTCAATTGCCGCAGCCAGTTCCTCTTTTGCAGGCAACATTAATGGTGAATGAAAAGCGCCGCCAACAGGTAATACTAATGCCCTTTTAGCTCCTGCTGCTTTCATTTGCTCACAGGCAATTTCAATACCTTTTATACTGCCGCTGATAACCAATTGCCCGGGACAATTATAATTAGCTGCCACTACCACTTCGCCAGTTTCGCTATGCACTTTAGCACAAATTTCTTCCACTTTCTCATCGGCCAACGCCAGCACCGCCGCCATAGTAGAGGGATTAAGTTCGCAAGCCCGTTGCATCGCCTTAGCCCTTATAATTACCAGTTTAAAAGCATCTTCAAAACTTAAAGCGTCATTTGCAACCAATGCAGAAAACTCTCCTAAAGAATGCCCGGCAACCATATCAGGCTTTGCTGCTGAACCTAACGAAGCATCTATTGTTTTATATGCAACTACCGAATGTAAGAACACTGCAGGTTGGGTCACATTTGTTTGCTTCAGGTCTTCATCTGTACCTGAAAACATAATCTCTGAAATACGAAAGCCTGCAATATCATTTGCCTTTTCAAACATTTCTTTTGCCAACGAATTACTGTCATATAAATTCTTACCCATGCCGCTGAACTGTGAGCCCTGGCCGGGAAATATGTATGCATGTGCCATGATAAAAAGTTTGCTTCAAATGTAATTGTAATATTGGAAGAACAAAATATTTGCAACAGTTTTACTTGGTTCCTGCCTGCATCAGCTTTTCCAGTACATAATAAACCGCAGGGCAAAAGGTTGAGTTTTTCAATGTAATGTTCTGTCTTTTCAAAATCACATCTTCATCTGTATAAGGAAAGCGTTCACAATCTGAAGGGCGCACTTCGTAGATGCTGCAATAATTATCTGCGCCCAAAAAAGAACAGGGGCTATTCTGCATTACATAGTCCCCATCCTCATCCACTCTTAGATATTGATTTATCAAATCACCTTCCTTCATTTTTAAATGCTTAGCAATTCGCTTTATATCTGGGGTTTTAAACCGGGGAGAATATCCCTTGCAGCAATTACCGCATTGCAAGCAATCAATTTTGCTAAAGGCTTCCTCATGTAAAGCAGGCAATGCTTTTAGCACCGTATTTTTATTTGCACGCTGCAAATAACCCTTATACAGCTTTTGCCTGTCTGCAGATTTCTTTTCCCAATTTTTTAATAATCCTTCAGTCATCAAATGCTTTGTTTTATCAAATACCAGTCATAATTCCTGCTTGTAAAAATAAAAAAACGGGGACTAAAAACCCCGTTCTTTACTATTTCAATCTTTTGCTGTTTATCTCAAATCCACCACTTCCACACCGGGATATTTTTTTGCATCAAACACAAACTGTCCATCGGTAATGTTAGCCTTGCCATTAAGGTTGCTCACTGTATAAGTGTACCGGTTGCCTGCTTTCTCAAACAACTTGGCGCCGCTAATGGTACTGCTGGCCTTATCTACATACAACAGTACTTTAAAAAATGGTTTGGTTTTATCAACAGGCGTTAATTCAATTTCCTGCACTGCTTTACCCTTTAATTTGGTATCTCCATTTAGTTTGTACAAAAAATCTTTATCGTAAAAATTGGTAAATATCTTTTGTGGGGTAATAGTACTTGCTGTGGGATCAATTTTAGTAATCGTCACCTCATTGGCCGATTTTTCGTAGGTAGAAACGTTGCTGCCGTCACAAAAAATTTCCTGGCCAGTAACGCTGATGTGATACTTACTGCCCTTCATAGATACAGTGCCAATTTTATTGGCCATTGTTTTTCCGGTAGCATTTTCTATGCTTAACGAAAATTTGGCCTGTACAGCTTTAAAACTTTTGAATTTGGCGCTAACAGCATCAAGGATTTTTTTTGCATTAGGGTCATTGCTGCCCATACCGGGTTTGGGCTGTGCCACTGCGGCTATCATAATTCCCACCAAAAACAAACTTGTAAAAATTCTCTTCATTTTTTTTGTTTAAAAGTAATTTCAAAGGCGGCGCAAATATACAGTTTTAGAAGTGCATTGACAGTATTGGTTTAAAGGCCCTTTTTAAAGAACTGTTAATAAACTACTTTACCTGGATAAAAAGCCAGTTTTTATTTTGCATATAAAGGGCTTTAATTACTTTGCACTTACTTCAACAAAACCACCAGCTCACCTGCTGATACAGCTTTACTAAACCAACTTCTCATCTAATGGAAAAAAACATTCCCATTTCACAAAGGGGACAGTATGCCCCTTCGCAAATAACTGAGTTTTTATGGTGGCTGTCAACAGCAGAAAAAGAATTGATTGAAGATGCCGTTGTTGATCGTAACCGCTATAAAATCATTGGCGCCACAGTATTAGCCACCTGGGCTTTTGCCACCGTAGCATGGACTTATTTTTTCAGCACTGTTACCAGCGAAAGTTGGCTGGCTTATCCGTTGGGTATATTTATGGGGTTTATTATTTTAAGTATTGACAGGGCTTTGATAAAAGGCATCAACAAACAAAATAAGAACAGGATATGGCCGCTGCTGTTCAGGGCACTGCTGGCAATCACTATTGGCACATTTATGGCACAGCCGGCACTACTGTATATGTTTAAAAAAGAAATAAAATTGCAGGTAGCGTCCGATAATGAAAAGAAAAAAATAAGCAACAGTTATGTGCTTGATTCATTATACAGAACTAACAAAGCAGATTTAACTGCACAAAAACTGGCACTGCAAAATGAACTGCAATTAAAATATACTGCAGTATCAAAAGCAAGAGAAAATTATTTAGCTGAAGCAGATGGCAGCGGCGGCACTGGCAAAATGGGTATTGAAAAAATAGCCATAGCCAAAAGAAATGAATATGAAAAACTGGATGGGGAGTACAAACAATTACTGGTTCTAAACCAGCCAAAGATTGATTCGGCAGATAAATTATTAAAGAGCATTGACCTCAAAATGCAGCAAGAGCAACTGTTGTATGCACAAAATTTTAATGATGGCTTTTTAACGCAAATTGAAGGGTTGAATAATTTAATAAAAGAAAACAGCGCCCTGCAAACAAGATATTACCTGCTGGTTGCCATCCTGCTGCTGATAGAGCTGATGCCAGTGATTGCAAAAACAGTATTGCCATCAGGAACATACGATGAAAAAGTAATGCTGAGAGAAGAATTGGAAAAAGAAATGGCACATGCCAACATACAAAAAGAACAGCAACTAAAAGAATTGTATAACAACAGCGCCCTGCTGGCTGATAAAGAAACGATAGCCGCATTTTTTAACCTAACTAAAGAAGACAGGGAAGAAAAAATAAAAAACTTTAGCAGTAAATGGCGAAATGAAAACCACCAAACCTTTGATGGGCTTTGGGAAAAAATGAAAAAAGAAATTTTGACCAAACAGGAGAACTGATATAAGCACACCATCGCTTAACTTTACGGTTCATATTTAAGCAATGGCAAATAGTTTATCAGCACAGCAAACACAAAGAATAGTTATTACAGATATACTTGTATTAACAGCAGTATATTTTATTCCGGCTCTCTCCCACTTTAGCCCGTTTAAAATTTATTATCTCGATCCCATGCGCTTTTTTCTTTTTGCAGGTTTTCTTATCGGCCGCAATAATATAAACTCATATATACTGGCTGTTACAATTCCTTTGTTTTCATCCCTTGTAGTGGGTCACCCTGTGTTTTTTAAAGCAATATTAATTGGCATTGAATTGCTGGTAAACATTGGTTGCTTTATTTATTTAGTAAAGAAAATAAACTGGCATCCCGGCCTTATCATTTTTATTACCACCATTTTCAGCAAGTGTGTTTATTATGGCTGTAAATACATTTTTATTCAAACGGGTCTAATAAAACAGGAGTTAATTGCAACAGGTTTGCTAACGCAACTTATTACAGTTACGGCATTATCTTTACTATTTGCAATATTTTACAGGAGAAAAAAACTGGCATAAGTTTATGGAATACGATAGCCTGCTTTAATGCCAAGAAAAGAAAAATTTCCACCACTTCTTGATGCTGATTGAAAACCAAAAGACCAGTCTATCTTTTTCTTTTCAACCCCAACCCTTACAGTAAACACTGCCGCCAATATCCCGTTGTTGTCAATTGAAATGCCTACCTGTGAGTGTCCATAAATTTTATTATCTGTGAGATAAAACTTAAGGCCGCCTAAAATAGTGCCTGCGAAATAGCCCTTTTGTCTTGTTTTATATGTTTGTCCGCTGTCGGTAACTGTTATTTGCTTGCCCGGAAAAAAAATAATACCTGCACCAGAAGTAAGTGAAGCTGCTTCAGACAGGATGTAATCGCTTTGCCCATATGCCCCTACGCCAATAACATGCCCTTTGTTTAAAATCTCCAATGGATAAGCCAACTCAAGGCCGTATGAAAATGCAAAGTCTTTTTCCATTGCTGTTGACTTTGTGGCATTTTGTGCACTGGTAAAAAGAAAAGGAACAACTAATACAATAAGAAGTAAAAATTTTTTCATTTTGACAATATCAATATTTTTAAAATGAATGGCAGAAGAACAAATCTCCTGCCATTATAAGTTTTTTATTTCGGCATTTATATCATTTCACTTTGCAGCAAAGGGTTTACAGCCATATTTTTTCTATCGCAAAAAACTTTAGCTGCTTTTACAAAAGCTGTAAACACCGGTTGTGGATTTTCCACTGTACTCTTCAGTTCAGGATGATACTGTACGCCAATAAAAAATGGATGATCTTTTAGCTCCACAATTTCCACCAAACCAGTTGCAGGGTTTTTGCCACTGGCAACCATGCCTGCACCTTCAAATTTTTCCAGGTAAGCATTATTAAACTCCCAGCGGTGACGATGGCGTTCTGTTATTGATGTGCTGCCATAAACAGCATGAGCCAATGAATTTTCTTTAATATCGCATGGGTAACTTCCCAAGCGCATGGTACCACCTTTGGCTGTTATTTTCTTCTGCCCTTCCATCAGGTCAATCACCGGGTTTTTTGTATTCACATTCATTTCTGTAGAGTGTGCGTCCTGCAGTCCTAAAACATTTCTTGCAAATTCAATCACGGCCATCTGCATACCAAGGCAAATACCAAAGAAAGGAAGTTTATTTTCCCTTGCATATTTCACAGCAATAATTTTTCCCTCCACACCACGAATACCAAAACCCGGTGCCACCAGTAAACCATCTAAGCTGCCAAGCTTTTCCTGCACATTAGCATCAGTAATAAATTCACTGTGAATGTTTACAATGTTCACCTTGCATTGATTCAATGCCCCTGCATGTACAAATGCCTCCAATATGGATTTGTAAGCATCCTGCAGTTCGATATATTTTCCAATAAGGCCAACATTAATTTTTGATGCCGGGTTTTTCACTTTGTCTAAAAACTCCTTCCACTTGCCCAATTGCGGCGCTGAGTAACCATTGATATGTAGTTTTTTCAACACAATTGTATCCAGGCCTTCTTGCAGCATTTTCAATGGCACTTCATAAATACTGCTGGCATCCATCGCTTCTATCACTGCTTCAGTTTTTACGTTGCAGAACAAGGCTATCTTCTTTCGTAAATCTGCTGTTAATGATTTTTCGGTACGGCATACAATGATGTCTGGATGCACACCATTTTCACTCATCAGTTTCACACTATGCTGGGTTGGCTTTGTTTTTAATTCTTTAGCTGCCTTTAAATAAGGTATTAATGTAAGATGCACCACCAAAAAATCTTCATCCTCCATTTCCCATTGCATCTGCCTTATTGCTTCCACAAAAGGAAGGCTTTCAATATCACCAACCGTGCCGCCAATTTCTGTAATGATAATATCATACTCACCGCTTTGGCCAAGCAGCATCATCCTTCTTTTTATTTCATCTGTAATGTGTGGTACTACTTGTACTGTTTTGCCAAGATATGCACCTTCCCTTTCTTTATTAATTACGGTTTGATAAATGCGGCCAGTAGTTACGTTGTTGGCTTGTGATGTAAATATGTTGAGAAACCTTTCGTAATGGCCAAGATCAAGATCTGTTTCAGCGCCATCTTCTGTTACATAACACTCCCCATGTTCATATGGATTGAGTGTGCCGGGATCCACATTTATGTATGGATCAAATTTTTGAATGGTAACCTTCAGTCCACGTGACTGAAGCAGTTTTGCAAGAGATGCGGCGATAATCCCTTTTCCAAGAGAAGATGTTACACCGCCGGTAACGAATATATATTTAGCCATAACGCAGGTTTATCAAAGTTTCAAAGTATTTATCAATGCCTTTTCAAAAAACAACCGCTCCCACACATGAAATGTATCAATGGCAAATCATGCAACAGGTTAAAACAATAAATGCTAGCGATTACTTAAGGAACAAATTTTTATGACCAGTGGGAAATAATATCCGGGAGGTCATGCAAACATACAGGGATTTTTTGTGCCGATAAAATTTGATTTAAAAAAAAGCCGAAAAACACAAAACAGTTGAAAGCATCAACACTGTTATTCACCCTTTCAAATCCACAGCAGTACTGCATTTCAATAAGAACTGCCGCCCGGGCATAAAGCTATCGGCGGGGTTCGCACATTTTTTCCCGATTGCGTCAAACTTTGCCCTTTTTGTTTTGTTTCACAAACGCTAACGACTTAATTTCACGGACTTTTATAAAAACGATACAAACAGCCTACAAATCAAATTCAAAATGGGTGTAATAAAACAAGCGTTCAGGGCAAAAGCTGATAAAACAGGTGCAGAAATTAAAGACCTGTTGAAAGAACACGGAAACAAAAAAATTGGAGAAGTAACACTTTCTCAAATTTACCAGGGCATGAGGGGCATGACTGGCCTTGTTACTGAAACATCTTTGTTAGATGCACAAGAAGGCATTCGCTTTAGGGGCTATACCATTCCCGAACTACAGGCAAAACTACCAAAGGCTCCAAAAGGTTCAGAGCCATTGCCAGAAGGATTGTTTCACCTGATGCTGCTGGGCGAATTGCCAAAAGATGAAGATGTACAACATATGACATCGGTATGGCAGCGCCGCAGCCATGTGCCTACGCATGTATTTAATTCTATTGAAGCATTGCCATTGAACTCCCACCCTATGACACAGTTTGTAGTGGCGATAATGGCGCTGCAAACAGAAAGCAGTTTTTCCAAGCGCTATGCAGCCGGCATGAACAAAAAAGATTATTGGGAAGCTACGTTTGATGATGCCATGGATTTGATTGCCCGCCTGCCCCGTGTGGCGGCTTATATATACAGGCGCAAATACAAATTTGGCGAACATATTCAGCCGAATGGTTTATTGGACTGGGCTGGCAACTTTGCCCACATGCTCGGCTACGAAGATGAAGGCTTTAAAGAACTGATGCGTTTGTATATGACCATTCATGCTGATCACGAAGGCGGTAATGTATCTGCACACACCACTCACCTTGTGGGTTCTGCTTTAAGCGACCCTTATCTTTCTTTTGCAGCTGGCATGAATGGCCTTGCAGGCCCACTGCACGGATTGGCCAACCAGGAAGTGATAAAATGGATATTTGAAATGAGGGAAGAATTGGGTGTGGAAGAACCATCAAAAACACAAATTGAAGAATACGTAAAGAAAACATTAAGCGAAGGGAAAGTAGTGCCGGGCTATGGCCATGCGGTATTGCGTAAAACAGATCCACGATTTACTGCTCAAATGGAATTTGGTAAAAAACATCTGCCAGATGATCCGTTGGTAAAAACGGTTTGGAATATTTATGAAGCCGTACCGCCCATTTTGCAATCATTAGGAAAAATTAAAAACCCATGGCCAAATGTAGATGCACACAGCGGTGCATTGCTTGTACACTATGGCATGGTGGAATATGAATTTTACACAGTGCTGTTTGGCGTATCAAGGGCATTGGGTGTGCTGGCAAGCCTTTGCTGGGACAGGGCACTTGGCTTTCCACTTGAAAGGCCAAAATCTGTTACTACCGAATTGGTAAAACTGTGGCTGGAAGGTAAAGATGAAATTTGGGGAGACTAATCCAATTATGAGTTATGAGTGATGAAGTATGAGTTCGCTTTCATCACTACCAACTCATCACTTATAATTCATAACTCATAACTATTTTACGTGTTACAAAAAAAAATCGCATTGCTTGTAGCAGCCTTTATTTCCCTTACTGCTGCTGCTCAACCTAAAAAAGCAACTGCTGCTGCAAAATCAAATGCACATTTAAAAGTATTTAATACAGCTATGTCGGCAGGTGATGGCTTTACTGCTGTTACGGCATTGAATTATTATATAAATGAGCAGGGCGAAAACAATATTTATGCTGATACACTGGCAATGCTGTATATGCAACAGGGCCAGTATGCACAATGTTATTACTGGGCCGAAAAAAGACTGGCTGTAAAAAAAGAAGACAACACATTGCTTGAACTCAAAGGCATTTGTCTTGATAAACTAAACCAGCCAAAAGAAGCGATAGATATTTTTGAAAAATTGTTTGGCAAAACACAAAGCCCTTATCATGCTTACAAACTGATGGAGCTGCAATATGGCATCAAGCGTTTGGCAGAATGCCTTGCCACTGCACAGGCAGCAGAAAAATTAACTTATAAGCCAGATTATTTAATGACATATAATATAGGCCAGCAAACCGGCCGCACTTACCTGCAGGCTGGTGTATATAATATACATGCACTGGCATTGTATGACCTGGATAAAAAAGCAGAAGCCAAAACGTACTTTGAAAAAGCGCTGGCGCTGGATTCTTCTTTTGCATTGGCTAAGCAAAATTTAGAGGCAATGCAATCATTAGAAACAGGTGGTATTAAACCTGCACCACAGCCATTCATGAACCAGTCTGGTGCTTCACCAGCAAATAAGCAGAATTAAAAATGATTTTGGATAGATTGCTTATGCTTATATATTTGCAATCCTTTTGGGGAATTAGCTCAGTTGGCTAGAGCGCTTGCATGGCATGCAAGAGGTCACCGGTTCGACTCCGGTATTCTCCACCAAACTTTAAAGGCTTTCATTTATTTGAAAGCCTTTTTTATTTTTTTGAAAATTTTAATTAACGTGTGGTTACATAATGATGCTGTAAACACTTTATATGCCGGGGTGCCGTACAAATAATTCTTAAAAGTGTAATCAACGGAAACTCCGGCATATAAAAGCTTTGTATTGGATATACTATAATTAGCAGAAAACTGTTCCTACATATGTAATTATTGAGTATATTACCTGAAACTTAGACGGTAGTTATGATTAAAGTATTTGCAATTACGTTTCTTTGTTTACCTATTATGGCTCTAAGCCAAGTTGATAACGATAGCCTTCTTTGGGAAAAAACAAAAAAAAGCTGCAAGGTTCAAGAGTTTGATACTAATGATTGGAACTTCTTTTTCGGAACAACAGGACAGTTTATAAAAGGTTACGCTGTTTCATCCCCTGACGATATGATGTATTATACATTGGGCATGTCTACAACCGATACAGTATATAAGTTAGAATTGAAATCATATGCCAATACATGGGTATCAAATCCCTTTGGTGTT
>CAZBTD010000038.1:0-27497 GCA_964494815.1 uncultured Ferruginibacter sp.
GTGCGCTTGCCACCATGTCATCAATCAAACGGTGTTCGTACACAATACCTGCCGCATCAAACTGTGCTTTAAATTCATTTTGGTAAACCTCTTCAAAAATATCTTTAAAGCGGCCATCGTATTTTTTAAGAATAGTATTTTTTGTAGAAAGATATAAAGGCCATTTTTTGCTCAAGGCCATGTTGAAACAGCTTCTTGCAAAACCATAAATACTTTCATCGGTATTGTACATTGTCATTGCCACACCATCGCCTTTGTAGTTATACACTTCAAAAGTTTGTGCTTCTCCACCGCCTTCTGGTGTAAAGGTCATTGTTAATTTTCCTTTGCCTTTTATCACTGTGTCAGTAGCTCTGTACTGGTCGCCAAAAGCATGGCGGCCAACGATGATGGGAGCATCCCAGTTGGTAACAAGGCGTGGGATATTTTTTATTACGATAGGCTCACGGAAAACTGTACCATCAAGAATGTTACGGATAGTACCGTTTGGAGACTTCCACATTTGTTTCAGGTTAAATTCTGTAACCCTTGCTTCATCAGGAGTGATAGTAGCGCATTTAATGCCCACGCCATATTGCTTGATAGCATTAGCAGAATCAATTGTAACCTGGTCATTGGTTTGGTCACGGTATTCCACGCCAAGGTCATAATATTTAATGTCAACTTCTACGTACGGAACAATCAATTTGTCTTTGATGAATTTCCAGATGATCCTTGTCATCTCATCGCCGTCCAGTTCCACAACCGGGTTTGCAACTTTAATTTTAGCCATCGTTTAAAAATTTTAATAAATAAATGTGAGCAAATGTAAATGTTTCAAAATATTACCTGATTGCGATTTACGCAAACGTTGTATTCTTACAAACTAGAACTTTTCTTCAGCATCACATACGCAGTAATTACACCCATGTTGCTGATAATCTCTTCGCCAAATTCACTCGTTCTTAAAAGTGTGGCCCCTTGCATCAAGTTGTAAAAATCTATTGTTACTCTCTTGCGCATGATGGTAGCCTGCAATGCATCAGTTATCAATTCAGCCGCTTCTTTCCAGCCAATGTATTCCAGCAACATACAACCGCTCAATATTACTGATGATGGGTTCATGCTATCGGTACCTGCAAATTTTGGGGCAGTGCCGTGTGTGGCTTCAAACACTGCATAGCCAGTTTTGTAATTAATATTAGCACCGGGTGCAATACCAATACCACCAACTTCAGCCGCTAATGCATCCGAGATATAATCACCATTGAGGTTAAGTGTGGCCACAACAGAAAAGTCTTTTGGAGCAATCAATATCTGTTGTAAAAAATTATCAGCTATGCAATCTTTCACCAATAATTTTCCTTCATGCAGGGCTTTACGCTGCACTTCGTTGGCATGGGCTTCGCCATGGTCTTTTTTCAATTGATCCCATTCATCCCAGGTAAAAGTTTTATCACCATATTCCTGTCTTGCCACTTCATAGCCCCAGGTTTTAAAACCTCCTTCTGTAAATTTCATGATGTTGCCTTTATGCACCAGCGTAACAGAAGGCAGATTATTTTCCAATGCATGATCAATAGCTGCTCTAACAAGTCGTTTTGTTCCTTCCGACGAAACTGGTTTTACACCATAGCTGCTGTCGCCGGGAAAACGAACATTCTTTACACCCATTTCTTCAATCAAAAACTTCTCAAATTTTTTTGCTTCAGCACTTCCTGCTTTCCATTCAATACCAGCATAAATATCTTCTGTGTTTTCCCGGAAGATGACCATGTCAACATCCTGCGGATTTACTACAGGTGAAGGAACACCTTTAAACCATTTTACAGGCCGAACACAGGCATACAAGTCTAAATCCTGCCGCATAGCAACATTTAACGAACGGATACCGCCGCCAATGGGGGTTGTTAATGGCCCTTTTATTGAAACAATATATTCTTTTGCAACCTGCAATGTATCTGCAGGCAACCACTCGCCTGTTTTGTTAAATGCTTTTTCGCCAGCCAGTATTTCCTTCCACTCTATTTTCCGTTTGCCATCATAAGCTTTTTCAACTGCGGTATCGAAAACTTTTTCTGCCACTCGCCATATTTCAGGGCCAATGCCATCGCCCTCGATGAATGGGATGATTGGATTGTCAGGCACATTTAATTTGCCATTGCTGCCCATTGTAATTTTAGAAGCCATTGAAAAATATTTAGGGGTGATTGTTTTGGTGACTGCAAAAGTAAGTGATGGGCATTGTATAAATAAAAAATGCTTCCTCAAATTGAGGAAGCATTTGTATAAGCAGGTAATTCTATTATTGCCTTCTTCTAACCCTGAAATTGCAGGTAACATTATATGTGGTGGAAGTGCCGGTAAGTGTACAGGTAAAATTACCAGCAATAAACTCATTCACATTCCCATACTCCGTAATATTCACAAGTGGCGTTCCACTGATACTAACAGAATCAGTTGTTTGTGTTGCATAAAAACTCAACAACGGAAGTGCAGCGCCAACAGCTATGCCGCCTTGTTCAAATGAGAAATTTACATAATCCCCGGCTGAGCCATTAGCAGTGCCGCCGTATATGTAAGAAATTGGAGGTGTAGTTTGCATATTTACAAAATGTGTCAATGTATCTGCAGGATAAGCTATTCCAAAACTGGTGCTGTTAATGGTGTAATTAATAAATTGCTCAATTGAATTTACACATGCACCCAAAGCCGGCACTGTATTATTTCCTGCAACCAAAGTAGTAGTTACCGGGTCGCCGCTCTGCATGGTGCCAAGGTTTTCAGCAATGAGGGTAACGCTTGTATTGGAACTGCATAACGTAGTAGTAAAACTGTAAGAACCATCTGCATTTACAGGATAGCGGTAATTATTATATCCCTGTCTCATTACCACGTATGCATTTGACAAAGGAGAACCATTGCATTCAACCGTACCAGATACCACCGCCACTGACGGGCCGGTAATTACTACATTACCTAAATTAACAGCATCTGTACCTACACTAAAGTTTTGGGTATAAGCAGGTGAACCCCACACACTGCATTCTGCATACACAGATAATGTATAAGAGGTATTGGCTGTTACCAGTATGCCTACATGGCCTGTAGAATCTGTATAACCGCCTGCATGGCTCCATGAGTTAGGTGAAGTAGGAACGATATCAACAAATACATTCGAAACCGGATCGCCATTTTGATTTACCACATTAAAAGTAAGTGGCACGGTAGCATTAGGCAAATCACAATTCCACCATGAAAAATGGCTTACTTCACCAACATAATTACTGCCACTTTTTGTAGCACTACCCTGTTCAATCCACAAGCCGTTTGCTTCATTAAAATGCCATAAAGGAATAGTAGCTGGCGCCGATGAACCCATTGCAGCCGGAATGGGGAATGTGATAGTCGCTTTTATTCCTGATGCGCTATCTATTTGTAATAATTCGCCGCCAGCACCAGTAAGCTCTGTTGCCGACATACCATAAGAAGTAAGCACTCTCATAAAACCTAACGCATCTAATCCCCTTAAATCGCCGGGCATAGTTTTAATAACATCACTTGAAGTTGGGTTAAGCCATTGTGCAGCTACGGTAACCTGACCGGTATATGTGCCGCCCGAAGCAAGTTTTACAGCATTTGCCGGGAAACTGATAGATAAACCATTGGTAAGGGTAACGGTACCGCCAGTAGCTGCATCAAAATTGCCCTGTGTTGTTTTAGGCAATAATTTTATACGGAAAAAACCACTTTTGCCCGGAGCCGCTATATAAGTTTTAATGCCATTGAAATAACCTGGTTTAATGACAGTAACCACAGCAGCATTCTTAACTACTTGCACATTGCTTACTGCAAAGTACCCATACTTATCGGTAGTAGTGCTGGTGCCACCCACCTGCACTGTGGCGCCTTGCACCGCTGCATCCATTTCATCCGTTACATATCCTGATACAGATGATGAAATTTTAGTAACAAGGTCTGGTGGTGTTTCTGTAACAGTGAAACCGCCGCTACTCAGCTCTTTTTGGCAAGAAACGATAAAAATGGAGGTCACCGCAATTAATGAAGCCATTAATAAAGCGGTAAATTTTTTAGGTTGAATTGAAAACATTGATTTGAGTTTTTTTTAAAGAATATTCAAGCAGCCGTATGATGCTGCAAAGAAAGGCTTTGCTGCCTGCAGAATAAAATTTTTTATTATAATTCAATACTGCAGTTTATCCACTCTGTGTCAAACCTTACGGCGGGATATTTTTTATAGAAATTGATGGCTGGCTCATTCCAGTCAAGCACCTGCCACATCATGCCGCTATAATCTTTTTCTTTGGCTACTGCAATTAATTTATCAAGTAATAGTTTCCCAAGCCCATGCCCACGCATTTTTTTAGTTACAATAATATCTTCTAAATACATTCTTTGCCCTTTCCAGGTAGAATAACGGGTGTAATACAAAGCAAAGCCTTCCACTTTTCCATCTGCCACAGCTACATAAGCCCACCATACCGGCCTGGTGCCAAAGCCACTTTCTACAAAATGTTCAAAGTTTACTGTTACCTGCTCTGGCGCTTTTTCATATTCAGCCAGTTCTTTTATCAGTTCCATCATGCGTGGGCAGTCTTCTTTTTTTGCTTCTCTTATCTGTACTTCCATATTTTTATTTTGGTGATAAAGGTCGGTTTTGCCTTGATAACTTTTGATTTTTCACTTTTGAGTTTTGGCTTACTTTGCAGCTATGCAGCAATACCTCAATTTACTACAGCATATTTTAGATACCGGCGCTGATAAGAGCGACCGTACCGGCACTGGCACAAGAAGTGTTTTTGGCTATCAAATGCGTTTTGATTTAAGCGAAGGATTTCCTTTGGTGACAACAAAAAAATGTCATTTAAAAAGCATCATTTATGAGTTACTCTGGTTCATAAAAGGCGATACCAATATTAAATATCTCAACGACAACAAAGTTTCTATTTGGGATGAATGGGCGGATGAGGAAGGTAACCTTGGCCCGGTGTATGGCAAACAATGGCGTAGCTGGGAAGGTGCAGATAATGTGGAGATAGACCAGTTGAAAGATGTAATCCACCAGTTGAAAACAAATCCTGACAGCAGGCGTATCATTATCAGCGCATGGAATGTGGCAGATTTGCCAAAGATGAAACTGATGCCGTGCCATTGTCTCTTTCAATTTTATACAGCGCCTTCAGCAAATGGAAGAAGAAAATTAAGTTGCCAGTTGTATCAGCGAAGTGCCGATGTTTTTTTGGGTGTACCATTTAATATTGCTTCGTATGCTTTATTTACGATGATGATTGCACAGGTTTGTGATATGGATTTGGGTGATTTTGTATGGACAGGCGGAGATACACATTTATACAGTAACCATTTTGAGCAGGCACAATTACAGTTAACAAGAACACCATTTACATTGCCACAGATGAAAGTGAATCCTGAAGTGAAGGATATTTTTGATTTTAAGTTTGAAGATTTTGAGTTGGTAAACTATCAATGTCACCCTGCTATTAAAGCTCCTGTAGCTGTATAATTAATTCTCGTTTCATGCACATTTCAATAATAGTAGCCGCTTCGGAAAATAATGCGATTGGTAAAAACAACCAACTGCTCTGGCATTTACCTAACGATCTTAAATTTTTTAAAAATGCCACCTGGGGCTTGCCTGTAATTATGGGCCGAAAAACTTTTGAATCAGTGAACAAACCCTTGCCCGGCAGGATGAACATTGTAATTACAAGACAGGCAGATTGGAAAGCTGATAGCGTTACCAGCGCCACTTCTTTAAAAGATGCATTGCATAAAGCCGAAGCAGCAAATTATAAACAGGCATTTGTAATTGGCGGTGGAGAAATTTATAAAGATACTTTGCCAAAGGCAGATGTTGTTTTTCTCACCCGTGTACATACAGAAATAAATGGCGACACTTACTTTCCGGTTTTGCATGAAGATGTTTGGCAATTGGTAAGCAATGAGGATTTTGAAAAAGACGAAAAACATGCATACAGCTATTCATTTCAAAAGTGGGTGAGGAAATAACAGTTATTTTTTATTTCTTAATTCTTTCATTTCTTAATTCCTTCGCTTGTATTCAAGTTTTCAATTAGCAAAAAAGTATTTCCAATACTATCTCACCGCTTCCAACGGCAAAGGCCACGGCGTGCATTCTCCGTTTGTGTTTGATTTTATAAAAAATGTACTGAGGGATAAAAAAAATTACGATTGCTATGCAACAATAGAACAACAACGAAAGCAATTATTACAAAATAAAACGGCAATTGAAGTGGAAGACTTTGGCGCCGGCTCTTCTGTAATGAAGACAAACACAAGGGTTGTAAGAAATATTGCTGCATCTTCCCTCAAGCCAAAAAAGTTTGCACAGTTGTTATTCAGGATGGTGCAGTATTACAAACCTGCCACAGTGTTAGAACTGGGTACATCATTAGGCATTACCACTTCGTACCTGGCAAAAGGAAATGAAAATGCCATTGTTAATACCTGCGAAGGTTCGTCTGCCATTGCTTCCATTGCACAAAATAATTTTGATGCACTGCATATAAAAAACATCCGCTTAACAAAAGGCGATTTTTCCAAAACACTATCGCCTTTGCTCAATGAAATTGACAAAATTGACTTTGCTTTTATTGATGGCAATCACAGGAAAGAACCAACCGTCGATTACTTTAGTAAACTTCTAAACCACTCAACTTCCACGACCATTCTCATTTTCGACGACATACACTGGAGTGAAGAAATGGAAGCAGCATGGGAACAAATAAAAGCTCATTTTTCTGTGACACTTACTATCGACCTTTTTTTCATCGGCCTTGTTTTTATCAATCCCGATTTTAAAGTGAAGCAGCATTTTGTTATCCGGTTTTGATTTATCTTCGGCACAATTCATTTCAACTATGATTATTGGTGTTTTAAAAGAACCATCCCCGGAAACAAGAGTATCCTTATTGCCCGAACATATTGCCACTTTAAAAAAATGGAATGTAAATGTATTAGTAGAAACTGGTGCTGGCAATAATGCATTTGCAGCGGATAAAAAATATGAAGAAGCAGGCGCAACAATTTCTGTAAAAGAAAAAGTTCTTGAAACAGCAGACTTAATACTCTCCATCAATCAACCTTCGGCCTCAAACCTTAAACCTTACACCGTTTTACTCGGCGTTTACCAGCCTTTATTCAATCCTGAAATAATAAAAGAATGGTCAGATAAAAAATATACAGTGTTCAGTATGGATATGTTGCCACGAACCACCCGTGCACAAAGTATGGATGTGCTGAGCAGCCAGGCAAATATTGCAGGCTACAAAGCAGTGCTTACTGCTGCCAACCTGTACCCCAAATATTTTCCCATGTTTATGACTGCTGCCGGAAGTATCCCTCCTGCTAAAGTGTTGATATTAGGCGCAGGTGTGGCAGGCTTGCAGGCCATTGCTACTGCAAAAAGATTAGGCGCTGTAGTGGAAGTGTTTGACACAAGGCCTGCAGTAAAAGAAGAAGTACAAAGCCTGGGTGCCAAATTTGTGGAAGTGGAAGGCGCTGCAGATGCAAGCCAGGCTGGCGGCTATGCAGTGGAACAAAGTGATGCTTTTTTACAAAGACAAAAAGCAAAAATTGCTGAGAGTGTTGCCAAAGCAGATATAGTAATTACTACAGCGCAAATCCCCGGTAAGAAAGCGCCGGTATTGATAACAGATGAAATGATGTATTTGATGAAGCATGGTTCTGTTATTATTGATTTGGCAGCAGCCACCGGTGGCAACACCGAGTACACACAAAACAATGCAACCACCACACATAATGGTGTTACAATTGTTGGCAATTCTTATTTGGCAGCCACCATGCCGAGTGATGCCAGTAAGCTGTATGGAAAAAATGTATTGAACTTTTTGCAACTCATCATTGATAAAGAAGGGAAACTCAATTTGAATTTTGAAGATGATTTAGTAAAAGGTACTTGTATTGCTTATAATGGAGACATTACAAATGACAGAATAAAATCATTGCTCTAAAATAAAATCATTTATCATGCTAGAATGGATTCATCAAAACCAACAAATCATTTACATAGTGATACTGATGATTTTTGTTGGCATAGAAGTAATAGGGCGTGTGCCGAGTGTGCTGCACACACCATTAATGAGTGGTGCCAATGCAATACATGGAGTGGTTATCATTGGCGCAATAATAGTAATGGGCAAAGCAGAGCATGATAATTACCTGGCTTTGATATTGGGATTTTTAGCGGTGATATTGGGCACATTGAATGTTGTTGGTGGATTTGTGGTTACAGATCGCATGTTGGAGATGTTCAAAAAAAAGAAATGATTTTATTACAGTAATTAAAACGAATTATACGAATTAAATGGGCATCAATATTCTTACACTTTGTTACCTCATCGCTTCAGTAACTTTTATACTGGGGTTAAAAATGCTGTCCAATCCTGCTACTGCAAGAAAAGGAAATTTAGTAGCAGCAGCCGGTATGACGATTGCCATCATCGGTACTATCTTTTTGTATGAAGAAAATGGAAAAAGGCTTGGGAACTACATTTGGATTTTTGGTGGTTTATTGATTGGTGCAGTTGTGGGAACATTGGCAGCAAAGAAAGTGAAGATGACTGCCATGCCTGAAATGGTGAGTTTGTTTAATGGCATGGGTGGTGCTTGTGCTATGCTGATTTCTATCGTGGAGTTTAATCATTTGGCAGAAATCGCATTTGTGGAACAAGGTGAATTTGCAAGCAGCGCAATAAGCAACGAAACTGTATTAAGTACAATTTTATTAGTAATCATGGCAGGGCTTATTATTGGTTCTGTTTCTTTTGCAGGCTCTATAATTGCATGGGGAAAACTGAATGGTAAGGTAAAAGACTTTTCCTTTAAAGGGCAGCATATTTTTAATATTTTGCTGTTGCTTGTCATTTTTGCATTGGCTGTTTATCTTATAGGCTGGCATCCATCAAATGCACGCCTACTTTTTTATTCCATTCTTGCTTTATCGTTATTGTACGGAGTATTCTTTGTCTTTCCAATTGGTGGTGCTGATATGCCCGTAGTAATTTCACTTCTCAACTCTTTTACAGGTGTAGCAGCAGCTTGCGATGGCTTTTTATACGATAACAAAGCCATGCTTACTGGCGGTATCCTTGTTGGCGCAGCAGGTACATTGCTCACCATACTTATGTGCAAAGCCATGAACCGTTCTTTATTAAATGTATTGATTGGTTCTTTTGGTGGCAATACAGCAACTGGCAGCGGTGGCTCAAAAGAGCAAGGCCATTACAAAGAAATAAGTTTGAGTGATGCAGCGATGATAATGAGTTATGCCAATAAAGTAATGATTGTTCCGGGTTATGGGTTGGCGGTAGCACAGGCACAGCATATTTGTCATGAGCTTGAAAAAATGCTGGAAGAAAAAGGTGTGGATGTAAAATATGCTATACACCCTGTTGCAGGCCGTATGCCCGGGCACATGAATGTATTGCTTGCAGAAGCTGACGTAAGCTATGATAAACTGCAGGAAATGGAACAGGCGAATGATGAATTCAAAACTACAGATGTTGTGTTGGTGCTTGGCGCAAATGATGTGGTAAACCCGGCTGCAAAAACAGACCCTGCCTCTCCTATTTACGGTATGCCGATATTAGAAGTGGAACAAGCCAAAACAACTATAGTAAACAAACGAAGCATGAAGCCTGGCTATGCTGGCATTGAAAATGATTTATTCTTTCAACCTAAAACAAGTATGTTATTTGGCGATGCAAAGAAAGTGTTACAGGATTTAGTAGCAGAGATAAAGAATACTTAAATTAAAAAGACACCCCCAACTCAACCATAAAATATTTTACCGGCGCTGTACCAATATAATAATACAAACTGTTGCTGCCGGGATCGTAATCAAGTGAATCTCTTACAATATAATTTACCTGCGAACCCATTGAATAACTTAAACGAAAGAAAAACCTTTCGGCATCCCTCCTGGTAGAACCGGCTGTAAAACCCACTGCAATACCTTTTACAAAAACAGCGCTGTTTTGTCCACCCAAATCGGGGCTTTGCAGGCCAAGAGCGCTTTCAATAAAACTTAGGTCTTGCTTTACAGATGATAAATAAAAATTGCCGCCGGCAAATACGTCTGCAAATGGAGTAAACACTTCTGTATGTGAAGGACGCAGTCTTACAACAGCGTTTAATTTTGCTATGCCATAACTCGTTTTGTAATTTCCTTTATTACCTTGTATATCCACTTCTGTTTTAAAACGGCCATAGTAAGTGTAGCCAACTTCACCACCAATACGCAACGGCGAAGTGTTTGAGCTTTTCCCTTTTCCCCACGACATAGGATTGCTTAACAAAAGAAAAGAAACACCAAAGCCTGCATCTCCCATTTTGTTTTTTATAGCAGGTTTCATGGCAGAAAGTGGCAAACCAATATTAGCGCCCAGCATATACTCTGTATTATTTACATAACGCTTTTTTTGTGCAGTTACTGTATGCACAGCAACAATAACGAAACAAAAAATAAAACAGTAAAAGGCAGACTTCTTTATCATGATTTTTGCAAAAAAAATTATAACTGATTTTGTCAACTCAAATTAAAGTTAAAAAAACGACATTGCGATATTACAACTCATACAACAACAATTAAAATATCCTTACTTTGTAAAGTATATTAACCTATTATGATGAGAGTTGTTTTTACTTTCCTGCTGCTGTTTATTTTTGTTTGCTACACGAATGCACAAAAAGATAATGCAAAAGCAAATGCCTGGGCAGACAGTGTACTTAATTCATTAACGCCGGAGCAACGGATAGCACAGTTAATGGTATTACGTTTATCTTCTTATGATTTCAAAACCAAAACACCCATCTATTTCGACTCGTTGGTTACTGAAAAAGTAAAGCAATACAACATTGGTGGTATTTGTCTTTTCCAGGGCAGCCCGGTAAAGCTGGCTGGCATTGTAAATAATTTACAAAGTATTGCAAAAACACCATTGATGGTTTGCATTGATGGTGAATGGGGTGTGGGCATGCGCTTGTTTGATAGTGTACAATCCCTGCCAAGGCAAATGATGCTGGGAGCTGTGCAGGATAAGAGTATTATATATCAATATGGCAAATTAGTAGCTGAGCAATGCAAGCGGCTCGGCATTACTGTTAACTACGCTCCTGTTGTGGACGTTAACAACAATCCAAACAATCCTGTTATTAACGACCGTAGCTTTGGCGAAGACAAATACAAAGTAGCTGCTTATGGTATTGAATATATGAAAGGCATGCAGGATGCTGGCGTGATGGCCTGTGCCAAACATTTTCCCGGGCATGGTGATGTGGCAGTAGATTCACACCTTGACCTGCCGGTGATTAATAAATCAATAACGCAATTGGATTCACTGGAACTATATCCTTTCAGGGAAATATTTAAAGCCGGCGTGGGCAGTGTGATGATTGCACATTTATACATCCCCTCTATTGACAGCAGTGCCAACAGGGCCACTTCTATTTCAAAAAAGAATGTGAATGATTTGATGAGAAAAGAATTGGGCTACCAGGGCTTAACTTTTACTGATGCACTGGAAATGCAGGGCGTGCAAAAATTTTTCCCGGGTGGCGAAGCATCTGTTCAATCCATTATTGCAGGAAACGATATGCTTTGCCTGCCGGTGGATGCAGAACAAACTATCAATAAAATAAAAGATGCTATTACTAAAAAGCAACTTACATGGGATGATATAAATTATCATTGTAAAAAAGTATTGCTGGCCAAATATCAATATGGTGGCGAAAAAATTACGGCGGTAAACCCTGACAGCATTGCTGCCGATTTAAGTAAAGGCATTCCTGAAATGAAAAAGCTGGTGGCAGAAAATGCTATTACGCTTTTAAACAAAAAAGATAATTCTTTTTTTCCTTTGTTAAAAGCAGATAGCGGCAAAACGGCTTTTATTGGTATTGGTATAGGTAGCGAAAATGGTTTTTCTAAGAGATTGAAAGCTGATTTTAATGCTGACATCTTTTATTTTGATTTTAAGCAATCCCCCAGCCGTATTATATCCTTGGTTTCACAATTAAAAAACTATAAGCAGGTGGTTATTGGCATTCACAATTATAACCGAAAGCCTGACAATAATTTCGGCCTATCTGCCGCTGCTATTGATTTGGCAAAACAATTACAGGAGAAAACCAGTAGCATTACTTTTATTTTTGGCAACCCTTATGCTATAAAGAATTTTTGCAATGCCTCAAACCTGGTTGCCTGTTACGAAGATGATGCCATTGTACAAAATGCAGCTGCTGATCTTTTACAAGGCAGGTTTTCTGCAAAAGGAAAATTACCGGTAACTGTTTGTGATCAATATAAATTTGGCAGTGGCATTACTGCTGGTTTTTTTTTGCCCCAAACAAAAACAAATTCTACCGCATTGATTCATTAGCAGAAAATGCAATTGCTAAAGGAGCTACTCCCGGCTGTGTGATACTGGCGGTAAAAGATGGCCGCATTGCTTATTACAAAGCTTTTGGCAGTTTTAATTATGATAAAGCAGAACCAGCAAACATCCTGTCTGTATATGACATGGCGTCTGTGACAAAAGCGTGTGCCACAACATTAGCTATAATGAAGCTATATGACCAGGACAAAATTGATCTTAATAAAAAACTTGGCGACTATCTACCGGCAGTTAAAGGCAGCAACAAAGAAAAGCTGCTGATAAAAGATATTCTGCTTCACCAGGCAGGGCTTGTTTCCTTTATTCCTTTTTTTAAAGAGATTATTGACTCAGCAGGAACAGCACGGAAAGATTTATTTGCTGCAACAAAATCTGATTCGTTTGCCGTAAAAGTGGCTGACAGCTTTTATATGAAAATGGAATGGACTGATACAATGTTCAGCAGAATACTACAAAGCCCATTGGGTACGCATGGCAAATATGTTTACAGCGATAACGATTTTATTTTTTTAGCAAAAGTGGTGGAAACTGTTACCGGAACAACATTAGATAAATACGTACAGAAAGAATTTTACAAGCCAATGTGCTTAACTGCTGCTGGTTTTAAACCAACAGAATACATGCTTGTAAAAAACATTGCTCCATCAGAAAATGAACCTGTTTTTAGGAAGCAATTGCTTCGTGGTAATGTACATGACCCTGGGGCCGCCATGTTTGGTGGTGTGGCAGGACATGCTGGTTTATTCAGCAATGCGTATGACATGGCTGCAATAATGCAAATGCTTTTAAATAGCGGCACATTTAATGGTAAACGCTATTTGCAAAAAGAAACGATTGATTTGTTTACCGCATACCATAGCAAAAACAGCCGCCGTGGCTTTGGTTTTGATAAACCAGAAAAAGACAATTATAAAAGAGAGGAGCCCTACCCTGCTTTATCTGCATCTCCTGCCACATTTGGGCATACTGGTTTTACCGGCACTTGTGTGTGGGCCGACCCCAAAAATAATTTGGTGTATGTTTTTTTAAGCAACCGCCTTACCCCTGACGGAACAAATAATAAACTGGTAAAGATGAATGTGAGGACGGATATATTGGAGGCGTTTTATAAAGCACTCGGATTATAGATTGTTAAGAGTAATTTTGTTTCAATAAAATACCAATGCAGGAAACCGCACAAAACTTTATCGCCAAAAGCACCATTAAAGCTGCCGACCTTGAACACAGGCGGAAAATAAATTTTAATATCAGCCAGTACAATGCAAAAGTGCCGGAAGGAAAAGAACAATTTGCGAATGTGAATTTGGCAAGAGAAAAAGCGAAGAACCTCAAATGGAAAGCCATTGAAACACTCGACAAACAATTAGAAACTTTTGAACAGCAATTCACCAAGCGTGGCGGCAAAGTAATTTGGGCAGAAGATGCTGCACAAGCTATTGATGAGATTATAAAAATCTGCAAGGCTGTTAATTGCAAAACAGTGGTGAAAAGCAAGAGCATGGTGACAGAAGAAATTCACCTGAATGCTGAACTGGAAAAAAATGGCATTGAAAGTATAGAAACTGACTTGGGGGAATATATTCAGCAACTGGATGGAGAACCTCCGTATCATATTGTAACACCAGCTATGCACAAAAGCAAGGAGGATGTTGCAAAACTCTTTGCATCCAAATTAGGAACGCTTCCTAATCTTACACCACAACAATTGACGCTTGTAGCAAGAGATATTCTTAGAAAAAAATATACTGCGGCAGAAGTTGGTGTTACCGGCGCCAATTTTATTATAAGTGATATTGGTGGTGTTGCTGTAACAGAGAATGAAGGCAACGCAAGATTGAGTTGTGCATTTCCAAAAGTGCATATCGCCATTGCAGGCATTGAAAAGGTTATTCCATCATTAACCGACTTAGGATTGTTCTGGCCTTTGCTGGCCACTTATGGAACAGGACAAAAGATGACTGTTTATAACAGCATTATCACCGGGCCAAAACAAAAAGATGAAAATGACGGCCCCGAAGAAATGTATGTGATATTACTTGATAACGGCAGAACAAATATTTTGCAAAGCCCTGTACAGAGGGAAAGTTTGTATTGCATCCGCTGCGGTGCTTGTTTAAATGTATGCCCGGTTTATAAAAACATTGGCGGCCATGCATACGGCACCACTTATAGTGGGCCTGTCGGCAGCGTTATATCACCTCACTTAAATGGTATCGAATCATTCAAACATTTAAGCTATGCATCTTCATTATGTGGTGCCTGCACAGAAGTATGTTCTGTAAAAATAAACCTGCATGAGTTATTGCTTGATAACCGCAGGCAATCTGTTGAAAGCAGCATGAATACGTTTTCAGAAAAAATGGGATGGAAACTTTGGAAAGCTGCCAGCTTAAGACGTGGAATGATGAATATGGGCAGTGGCCCTGTTAAAAACAAAGTGGTAAACAGCATCTTTAAAGGATGGACAAGCAAAAGAAACAATATAGACTTTAGCCCTAAAACATTTAATGAAATGTGGAAGGAAAGATACAAAGTAAAAGCCCGGTAGTTATTAGCATACAAGCAAAAAGCCCAAACAAAATTTTTGTTTGGGCTTTTTACTTGTATAACTGGTACGCACTAAAAATTAATTTCTGTCCCTGCGGTTGTGTTTCTTGCGGAATATTTTGCGGCTCTCTTGTCTTTGATCCTGGCGTATTTCTTTTTTCTCTTCTGCTGTTACCACACCATCGGCCCTTGCTTCTCTTTTTTCTTCACGTATTTCCTTTTGGCCATTGCGGAGGTTTACGGCTTCTGCCCTTGTAAGCTCTCCACTTTTTACACCTTGTTTAATGCGTTTGTGTTGTCTTACCTGCCTTCCGTTTTGTGCATCTGCATTACCAATAGCCAAGGCCAAAAGGATAGCTGAGAATAAAATTTTTGTTTTCATACTAATTTTTTTAAAGTGGTGAATATGATTTTGTGTTTTTCTAACCGGTATGTTTCATCAGACAATGCCAATACAACTAAGTTTAACAAGCATAAAAGAAATTTTAAAACAATTTAGGCTGAATACTAAAACTTCTGCGATGATATTTACACAACCCATAAGAAAAAATGGCTTTGCGGTGCACTTCCGTTCCATACCCTTTGTTCTTATCCCATCCATATTGTGGAAACTCGGTATGAAGCTGCTTCATATATTCGTCCCTATACGTTTTAGCTAAAATACTGGCGGCTGCAATTGCTGTGTATTTGCCATCGCCTTTTACAATACACTCATGGCGGATATTTTTATACGGTTTAAAGCGGTTGCCATCAATCAATAATAATTCAGGGGCAATATTTAATTTATCAAGGCTGCGGTGCATGGCCGCATAAGAAGCCTGCAATATATTTATCTTATCTATTTCTTTATTGTCAACCGCTGTTACGGCAAAAGCAATACTTTCTTTTTCAATAACAGGCCTGAGTAAATCTCTTTTTTCTTCCGACAATTGCTTGCTGTCGTTTAATAGTGGATGATGAAAATCTTTCGGCAATATTACAGCCGCTGCATATACAGGGCCGGCATAGCAGCCACGGCCTGCTTCATCTAGGCCAGCTTCAACCAAACGGATATCAAAATAAGGACTGAGCATTTTATGTTTAACAAATATCTGTAAAACAAAGGCAAAATATTTCATTGCATGTATTAAACACTTTGCTTTACTAATTTTGCGCCACTATGAATGAAATAACAGACCGTTCTTCAAAACAGGTGGCTAACTGGTTATTAATTGGCGTGGGTATGATTGTAATACAGGTGCTGCTTGGAGGCATTACCCGGCTTACAGAATCCGGCCTTTCCATTACCGAATGGAAACCAATTACGGGTATTTTACCACCATTAAATGATGCGTCGTGGCAGGCAGAATTTGATAAGTACAAAACTACCGACCAGTTTAAGTATATGCACCAAAGTTTTTCTTTAAACAATTTCAAATTCATTTTCTTTTGGGAATGGTTTCACAGGGCATGGGCAAGGTTGATGGGAATGGTTTTCGTGGTGGGTTTTATTTATTTTCTTGTAAAAGGAAAGTTTAAAAAACAAATGATAATACCAATGGTAATCCTGTTTATCTTAGGTGCATTGCAGGGAGCTATTGGCTGGATAATGGTAAAAAGCGGCCTGGTTCCTGAAAAGTATTTTGTAGGGCATGTAGAATTAACCACGCATTTTATAGCAGCACTGGGTTTACTTTGCTATACTTTATGGTTTGCATTAGGATTGCTTATTAAACCACAGCAAATAGTAATCAATGCACCGATTAAAAGTTTGCTCAATGTTATTTTACTCATCTTTATTATTCAACTTATTTACGGTGGTTTTATGGCAGGTATTAAAGCAGCTATTGTAGCCCCAACCTGGCCTGATATTAATGGCAAAATGATACCGGCAAATTTATCTGAGTTGCAACCTTCAATTAAAAACATTGCATACAATCCGGTTACAATACAATTTATTCATCGTGGTATTGCATATTTACTTTTTATACTGGCGCTCATCTGGCTTTTCAAATCAAAAGCAGTAGCAGGAAACAGTTTATTTAATAACCTCAGAACCACTTTTGCTGTGCTCATATTTGCACAGATTGTACTTGGTATCCTTACGGTGTTGAATGCCACTTATACCAACCGTTTGGTGTGGTTGGGTGTAAGCCATCAGTTTGTGGCCATGATACTGTTAATAATAATAACCGGATTATTGTTTTTGGTACGGAAGAAAGGTTCACTTTATTAAAATATTAAAAACCTAACTACACTATTGGCTTTGATATTTCGTTGTACATTTAATAAACGATTATCATGCGCCGGCTTCTTAACAACATATTTTATTCCTTTCCGGCACGTCTGTTTATTTTACATTTTCGTAAATACCAGGTGCTGCTGTTGTTTTGGGCATTGCTGGCAAGTATTATTGACAGCGGTTTGATGAAAGGTTTTGGCGCCGATGCACTTTTTTTTGTACCTGAATACATGGGATCGGTAAACGCACTAAGCACCGGGCTGGTAGGTGTAGCCATGGGTGTTTTTTTTATGAGCTGGAACATAACCACATTTATACTACATACAAAAAGGTTCAAATTTTTAGCCGCTACATCAAAACCATTTTTAAAATACTGCATCAACAATGCAGCACTACCTGCACTATTTCTTATATTTTATTTAATTCGCTCCTTTGAGTTCAACATCAATAAAGAATTGCTTAGTGTGAGTGAGCACTTGTTATTAGTAGCTGGTTTTATTACCGGCTTTGCTTTGTTACTTGCATTTTCATTTATATTTTTTTTTAGTGCAGACAGGAGAATATTAAAATCGATGGCGCCTGTTATTGCCAACAGGGAGCATTTCCGCACACATTACGATCCTAAAATAAAACCGCAAAGCGATGGCTTTGGGATAAAAGTAGGTTACTATTTTAGTGTAAGGTTCAGGCTGCGTAAGGCAAGGGATGTATCGCACTACAGCGAAAACTTTTTGGATGCCATATTTAAGCGCCACCATTTTTCTGCCATCACGGGTATTTTACTGGCGTTTGTTTTTTTAATTGTTGCCGGTTTTTTTCTTGATGTAAAGTTTTTCCAGGTGCCAGCCGCCGTAAGTATTACTATCTTCTTTGCATTGATGGTAGCGGTAATTGGAGCACTTACTTATTTCCTGCAAAGCTGGAGCGTATTGTTTGTAATTGCGCTCTTTATTGTTTTAAATGCCTTATATAAAAATGAAATTATTGACCCACGCAACAAAGCATACGGTCTTAATTATAACAATAAAAACGAAAGACCTGCTTACACAAAACAAGCGCTGCAGCAATTGTGTGTGCCGGATAAAATTGCTGCCGATAAGACCAATATGATTTCGGTGCTTAACAACTGGAAGAAAAAACAAAACTCAGAAAAGCCTGTAATTATTTTTATTAATGTTAGTGGCGGCGGATTAAGGAGTGCTGCATTTGTAATGAATACGCTGCAAAAATTAGACAGCGCTACACAGGGCGCTTTGCTGAAGCAAACATTTCTTATTACAGGCGCAAGCGGTGGTATGCTCTCTGCTTCATACTTCAGGCAACTGTACCTCGACAGAGCAAGTGGTAAAAACATAAACCTGCAAAACCAGCAATACCTTTCTAATATTTCGCAGGATTTATTAAATCCTGTTTTTTCTTCTCTCATCAGCCGTGATATTTTTTCGCCGGCACAAAAATTTTCTGTGGGCCCTTATAAATACATAAAAGACAGGGGCTATGCATTTGAGCAAAAATTAAATCAAAACACATCCGATGTATTAAATAAACAATTGGGAGATTATGCCGCTTATGAAAAAGCAGCCAATATCCCACTCATGATTTTTAATTCTGTTATTACAAGAGATGGGCGCAAAATGATGGCCTGCACCCAACCGCTTAGTTTTATGATGAAGCCGGCTGCTTTTGAAAAAGATACGGCCGCAAGCCCCGATGCGGTTGACTTTGCATCAATGTTTACAAAACAAGATCCTCATAACATGAGAGTGTTAACGGCCTTACGGATGAATGCCACTTTTCCATATGTACTGCCCAATGTATGGCTGCCAAGCGAACCTGTAATTGAAGTAATGGATGCAGGTGTACGGGATAATTTTGGACAAGAGACAGCGCTGCGTTTTGTCGATAATTTCAGGGATTGGCTTAATGAAAATACCAGCGGTGTTATTTTACTGCAACTACGGGACAGGCTGAAAGACAACTGGCAATATCCTCTGGAAACAGGTTCGGTTACTGATGTGCTGGTGAAGCCGGCCAGCATGCTGCAACACAATTGGTATAAGCTGCAGGATTATTTTCAGGGTGACCAGTTTAGTTACCTTACTGATGATTCCACATTTAAAATACAACGCCTTACTTTTATGTATGTGCCGTTTAGTGAAGACAGCAGGGCATCATTAAGTTTTCATTTAACTGCTGCAGAAAAAAATGATGTAATAGCTTCTTTTAAAACCGGGTACAACCAGGGCATACTTAAAGATCTGATGAAGGCCCTTAAACCCGATTAAAATATTTTATCGTCCTGCTCAAAGGCAGCTTTTAAATGATCGAACACCATTTCCTTATTTTCAATTGCATCCCTCAATACATCATTGATTGTAACAACGCCTTTAAAGTCATTGTCGAAGAATACAATAAGATATCTTGTTTTGTGAGTATTAAGCAGGTGCATGCAGTCTTCTACTGTAGTAAGCAGGCTCACAATCGGCAGTGAAGTGCTCATTACTTCTTCCACCGTTGTTGTATCGCTGTGCAATCCTTTTAAAATTACATTGCGGCTGTAATCTCTTTCAGAAAATATACCATGAAAGATGTCACCGTCCATTACAACAAGATAACTCAGGTTTACTGAGTTCATCAACTGCAAGGCTTCTATCACTTTTGCCTTGGGCGAAATTTGATTAAACACTGGTGGTTTGTGTTCTAATATATTTGCTACGGTTCTCATTGTGCTGTTTTTTATACTTCAAAATTATTGGGTGTAAGATAAAGCGTAAATGACATTCATCATTGTACCGGCTGTTAAAGGTCAGAAATTATTACGCAAACGATAATCATTTTTTTACTGGCTGTATTAGCTTAAATGCCTGTGGTATTACCTGTATAGAAAACTTCTTCGTTGTTTCAGCAGGATCACCGTCAATATGCAGTGGTGCGTTATCAAGATTATTTATGATTAGCCTTGGTGTTTGAAAATAAAGTACCTGCCGGTGTTCTACTGACAGTTCATTGTATTCATCTATGTAGCCACGGCGCAACTGCTTAAACACCTGCCACAGCAATTTTAACTTGCTCATTTTTTTTACAATCACTATATCCAGCAGGCCATCATCAAGTGCGGCCAGTGGGGCTATTGTAAAATTGTTGCCAAACTGGTTACTATTGGCTACACTGATAAAATACGCCTCTGTATTAAATGATTTGCCCTGGTTTACTATGTCAAACGAATAAGGCTGTGCAGCAAAGAAATTACCAATCGTTTGTTTAACATACGTCATCAATCCACGACTGCCCTGCTTTGCAAAATCATGTGCCACCTGTGCGTCAAAGCCAAGGCCGCAAAGCATGCAACTGAATGTTTGATTGATAAAGAAAGAATCGATGTACTTTGCCTTACCTGCAAAAATTATATCTAAAGCTTTGGCAGGGTTCCTTGGAATTTTTGCTGCCAGTGCCAGGCCATTACCAGAACCCATCGGGATAATACCAATATTTACCGGCTCATCAATTAAGCTGCCTGCTACCTGGCTCACCGTACCATCGCCACCACAAATAACAATATCAGTAATATTCTCTTCTTCAATTTTTTGTTTCAGAAAAAAATAATCGCCCTGTGCATTGGTATTTAATATTTCAAAAGGTATGTTTTGCTCCTTTGTCTTTTTCTCGATAAGCTTAATTACCGCTGCTTTTCCCTTAGTACCGGAAACAGGATTGATGAAGTAGATAATTTTTCGTGCCATAGGCCACCAAGTAGTTTAATAAGAGTAAAAGTCAAAACAAAGTTTCCTTTGTGGTATGCAATGATAAAGCATTTTTTGATTGGGCTTGTTCTCATTTTCCGAAGTTTTGTAAACATTATCTACTGTCATTTATTTCCATCGTGTCATTATTATTCCAGATTAATAAATTGCCTTTCATGATTCCAGTAAATGGAAGTTTTTGTGCAATGCCGTCATAATTTGTTTGTGCAACAACTATTGTATCCTTGTTTCGATAATATCTCCCATAAAAAATATCCTGGCCCAGCCTGCTGAATTCTTCAATGCGTAAATACCCTTTCTCTTTAAATTGTATTGACAATGCATTTTGAAAGCCGGCTTTTGTTGAAGCCGTAAATATTATTTTTGATTTTTCAATTTTATTAAACGTGATAAGCCGGAAGAAAATCAAAGCACACAGAAGCACACTGGTAATGCTGCTATAAAATTGAAACCATTTTGAATAAGAACGATAAGCAATAGTATCAGATGCAATTGCAGCAATTAAAAGCACAATAAGTATTATAAAGTAAAAATGCTGAAAGCCGCCAAACAAACCTTGTTGCTGTGCCATCAAAGTTTGCCTGAAAGCATGATAACCAAACCAGCAGATGAGGATAAAAAGAATAATGCGGTATAAAGGTTTCATTAATCAAATTTTTTTTGATTAAACATTCAAAGTCTTAAAGACTCCGGGTATTTATTGAATACTCACCATCTCATCAACGCACTTGCCCATGTAAACCCACTGCCAAAAGCCGCCAGGCAAACCAGGTCACCTTCTTTAATTTTTCCATCTTGCCATGCTTCACACAATGCCAGCGGAACAGAGGCCGCCGTGGTGTTGCCATACTTTTGAATATTGTTATACACCTGGTCGTCTCTCAATTTTAATTTTTGCTGAACAAATTGTGCTATGCGTAAGTTGGCCTGGTGCGGTATCAATACTTTTATATCGGCGGGAGTTAAATTATTTGCCGCCAATGCTTCCATTATCACTTCAGGAAATTTTACAACCGCTTTTTTAAATACTGCAGGACCATCCATATTCGGAAAGTTTTGTGCTTTATCAATCATGTCTTTGCTCATAAACATTTCGCCAATTTCTGCTTCATCAAAATCAGCATACTTATTTTCTGTCCAGTAGTTAGCATGTGTACCGGGATTGTACATAGCTAAAATTTCAGCGCTTTCGCCATCACTGTGTAAATGTGTGCTTAAAATTCCCTGTCCATCTTTTTCAGTTGGTTGCAAAACAACTGCACCAGCTCCATCACCAAAAATCACAGACACATTTCTTCCTCTTGTACTAAAGTCCAAACCGAAAGAATGTTTCTCACTTCCTACAACAAGGATATTTTTATACATACCTGTTTTTATAAACTGGTCGGCCACAGATAATGCATACACAAAACCGCTGCATTGGTTGCGTACATCTAAAGCGCCCACTTCTTTCATCTTCATGGCTCGTTGCAGCAACACACCACAGCCAGGAAAATAATAATCAGGGCTTAATGTGGCAAATATGACAAAGTCAATATCCTGCGGAGTAATGCCTGCTCTTTCAATCGCAATTGTTGATGCTTCCACACCCATGGTGGTGGTGGTTTCTTTAGTGCGGTGGGCAAAGCGGCGTTCTTTAATACCGGTACGTTCCTGTATCCATTCATCAGAAGTATCCATGTATTTTTTAAGGTCATTATTGGTAACCACATTTTCCGGAACATACATGCCAATACCGGCAATTTTACTTCTTTGCATACAATCGTTTTTGGTTGAAGCAAGATAACATAAAAGCCCTAAACAATAGTTGTAAATCAGCCATGGAAAGGAATATTCAATAATCAATAATCAATATTCAATAATCAATGTATTTTTGCCGAATGGAAACACTGGTACAAAAGATTGAAGACTACAAAGCCGAAATAAAAAACTATATCGCTAAAAAAAGCGAAGAGGCGGAAGCTTTCCGAATAAAATACCTGGGCAGCAAAGGGCTGGTGAAAGAAGTGATGGGTGAAATGAAAAATGTGGCTGCAGAAAAAAGAAAAGAATTTGGCCTGGTGTTAAATGACTTCAAATTATACACTGAAGCAAAGTATGAGGAACTGAAAGCTGCCACTTCAAACGGGCATGAAAGTATAGCCAATGATATGGACTTATCATTACCCGGTGACCCCTTTCCTGTTGGTACAAGGCATCCGATAAGTTTGGTACGTAATCAAATTGTTTCCATCTTCCAGCGTCTTGGTTTTGCAGTAGCAGAAGGGCCAGAGATTGAAGATGACTGGCACAACTTTACTGCACTCAACATGCCGGAAAATCATACGGCAAGAGATATGCAGGATACGTTTTACATTTCTCAAAACCCGGATTGGATATTGCGTACGCATACTTCCAGCGTGCAGGTAAGAGAAATGGAAAAAGGAAAACTTCCTATCCGTATCATTTGTCCCGGGAGAGTATATCGTAATGAAACCATTAGTGCAAGGGCGCATTGCTTTTTTCACCAGGTGGAAGGTTTATACATTGCAGAGAATGTTTCATTCGCTGATCTGAAGCAAACTTTATACTTCTTCGTAAAAGAAATGTTTGGTGAAAATGTAAAAGTGCGTTTCCGCCCAAGTTATTTTCCATTTACAGAACCAAGTGCAGAAATGGATATCAGTTGTTTGATATGTGGCGGCAAAGGGTGTAATGTTTGTAAACATACTGGCTGGGTGGAGATATTGGGTTGTGGCATGGTACATCCTAATTTGTTAGAGAACTGTGGTATCGACAGTAATAAATACACTGGCTTTGCTTTTGGTATGGGTGTTGAACGTATCACCATGCTGAAATACCAGATAAAAGACCTTCGTTTATTCAGTGAAAATGATATGCGGTTTTTAAAACAGTTTACGGGGGCGGTGTAATTTTTTGCGACAAGCGATGGTAACACTGCTAAAGATCGTTGTGTCACTCACTTGTACTGCTTGTTATTTATTCAGCAAAATCAATTCATGTCTCAGACTATTTCCTCCATTTGTGTTATTGGCGCCGGCACCATGGGCAGTGGCATTGCACAGGTAGCTGCACAAAGCGGTTTTAAAACATTGTTATTTGATATTAATACAGATGTCTTAAATAAGGCAAAAGCAAGCATTCAAAAAAGCCTGCATTCTTTAGTAGAAAAACAAAAGATTACACCAGAAGAAAGCAATACAATTTTACTGCGGCTGCATTTTGTAAATACAATCAGCAATTGTGTGGCTGATGTTTTTATTGAAGCAATTATAGAAAAGACAGAAGCCAAGGTTGATATATTCAATCAATTGGCTGCAATAAATTCTCCCAATTCCATCTTTGCAAGTAATACTTCTTCTCTTTCAATTTCTGATATTCAACAATCCGTAAGTAACCCTGCAAGGGTTGTTGGAATGCACTTTTTCAATCCAGCTCCAATAATGAAATTAGTGGAAGTGGTCAAAGGAAAGCAAACCGATGATGCAACAGCACAAGCCATTTATAATTTGTGTAAACAAATGAATAAGGTACCGGTGATGTGCAAAGATGCGCCGGGTTTTATTGTAAACCGTGTGGCAAGACATTATTATTTAGAAGCAATGAAGATGGTGGAAGAAGGTGTTGCAACTTTTGAAAATGTAGATACTATCATGGAAGCAAGTGGTTTTAAAATGGGGCCATTCAAATTGATGGATTTGATAGGCATGGATATAAACCTTGCCGTATCAAAAAGTATTTATGAAGCATTTGATAAAGAGGAAAGGTTTACACCATCGCAATTGCAAATAGACAAAGTGGACAAAGGCGAGTTAGGAAGAAAAAGCGGCAAAGGCTTTTACCAATATTAATTATTACATCTTCAATATAAAATCTCTCAATGATTTTAGTAACCGGAGGCGCAGGACTTATTGGCAAAGAATTAATTTCTCAATTGCTGGCAAAAGGAGATAAGGTTACTGCTATTTACAACAAAACACAATTACCTGCTTTCGATTCTTCATTATTACAGCAGGTGCAATGCAATATTTTAGATGCAATAGGCCTGGAAGAAATAATGCAGCAATACCATATTCAGCAGGTTTATCATTGTGCTGCTATTGTTACTTTCAATCCTGCCCGTAAATACGAATTATTCAAAGTAAATATTGAAGGCACTGCCAATGTAGTGAATGCAGCGCTTAATGCTGGTGTAAAAAAAATGGTGCATGTAAGTTCTGTTGCTGCATTGGGCAGGATAAGAGAAAATGAAGCCATTAATGAAACCATGAGCTGGACAGAAGAAACCAGCAACAGTAATTATGGCAAGAGTAAATATTTAGCCGAGATGGAAGTATGGCGTGGTATTGCTGAAGGATTAGATGCAGTAATGGTAAATCCCACCATGATATTGGGTGATGGTGATTGGAACACCGGCAGTTCACAAATGTTTAAATCTGTTTACAATGAATTTCCCTGGTATTCAGAAGGCATAACGGGTTTTGTAGATGTAAGGGATGTGGCAAAAGCAATGATAGCCTTAATGGAAAGCAATATCAGCAGCGAACGGTTTATTATAAATGCAGAAGACAGAACATTTAAAGATGTGTTTGACCTGATGGCAAAATCTTTTGGGAAAAAACCTCCTCATAAAAAAGTAACTCCTTTTCTTGCACAAATAGTTTGGCGGCTGGAGAAAATAAAAAGTTTCTTTTCCGGCAAAGACCCTTTGGTAACAAAAGAAACAGCAAAAACCGCATTAGCAACTGTTCATTTTGACAACAGCAAATTGAAAAAATTTTTACCATCGTTTAATTACCGGCCACTTGAAGAAACGATCAATTATACCTGTTCACTATTCCAACAAAAACTTAACAAGCCATAATGTATTTTTGCTACCGTTAAAATTCACTGCCAAATGAAAAAATTTACTTCGTTTGTATTATTTCTTTTTGTTTCTGCCACAGCAGTATTTGCACAAACATCCACTTCATTTAAAATAACAGGAAAGGTAATTGACGCTAACACCAAAACGCCCATGCAGGCTGCCAGTGTATTTGCACAAAATACCACCATGGGTACTGCCACCAATAATGAAGGGAAATTTACTTTGTGGCTGCCCAATGGGGGTTATGATTTAGCCATCACTTTTGCAGGCTACGAAACCTATGTAAAAAGAATTACCACTGCTGATGCAGCAGACAGCAACATGGTAATTGAAATGAAGCTACAGGTAAAGTCAATGGAAGAAGTAGCTATAAAATCAAGCAATGAATTAAAAGACGGCCTCGAAAAATATGGAGACTTCTTTACAGAGAACTTTATTGGCAAGTCGGCAAATAGTAAGCAATGCATTATAAAAAATAAAGAAGCCCTAAAGTTTTATTTCTCTAAAAAAAGAAACCGGTTAAAGGTTCGTGCCGATGAACCTTTGATAATTGAGAATATAGCATTAGGCTACAGGATAAAATATACACTTGACTCGTTTACTCATGATTACAACAATGCCGTAAGTACTTTTACAGGTTATCCATTGTTTGAGCAATTAGCACCTGGTGATGCAGCGCAGGCTAATGCCTGGAAAGAAAACAGGATTACGGCTTACAAAGGATCCATCCTTCATTTTATGAGGAGCACTTATAATAAACAATTAAAAGATGAAGGGTTTGAAATACAGTTTATCGTGAAAAATGATGGTGCAGATACTGCTATTAAAGGACTTGATTTTTATGGTGCTTTAAATTACGACAGGAACGACAGCACACAGGTAGTAGAAATAAATCCTAACCAAACAGAAGTGGCAATACTGTATAAAAACGAAACACCGGATAAGCTTTATACTGATTTAAATGATGATGCCCCGAAAAAATTTGAATTATCTGTTGTGAGTTTTCCGCCTGCACAGGCAATAGGCATTGAGCAAAACGGCTACTACTTTGATCAGAATGATCTTACAATCACAGGTTACTGGAGCTGGGAAAAAGTGGCAGATATGCTGCCGTATGATTATAAGTTAGAGTAGTTGATTTGAAGATTTGGAAATTTGATAGTTTCATAGGAATTATTGGCCGCTTCAATTAATACATCAGTATAATAACAACAGCATCAAATTACTTCCCCATCACCTTTTCCCACAACTCAGGTATTCTCTTTATCCATACAAATTCCCTTCTTGCTATTCCCACTTCCTGTGCAGGAGCTCCCAGGTAAGTTTTATTTCCTTCAATAGAAGATGCAATGGCGCTGCGGCCAAGCAGTGTAGCATTTTCACCAACAGTTAATGTTTTGTTGATTGCCACCTGCCCCCAAAGTGTTACACCATCTTTTATTTCGCTGCAGCCACCTACAACCACCTGTGCGGCAAACAAACAATTTTTTCCAATCACTGTATCATGACCAATATGTACCATGTTGTCAAACTTTGTTCCTTCACCGATAATAGTATCATGGCTTACGCCACGATCGATAGTACAGTTAGCTCCAATTTCTGCATTGTCTTTTATAATAACCCTTCCACCGCTTGGCATTTTTTTA
>CAZBTD010000039.1:0-24381 GCA_964494815.1 uncultured Ferruginibacter sp.
CCCCGCATTGCCGGGGGCTTTTTTTTAAAATATGTGTAAGGATAAATTTGGAGGATGAAAGCGAATACCGCACATTTGCACCCGGATTTGGTTTCCGGTGTCAAATCGGGATTAAAAGGGAAGTCCGGTGTAATTCCGGCGCTATCCCCGTAGCTGTAAGCTCTGTAAACTGTTTGTTCTTCAAGCCACTGTTTTACTAATGACGGGAAGGCAACAAACAGGGAGTAAGCCAGAAGACCTGCCAGGTTCACTAAACAATCATTTTGCTTTCGGGTGAAAGGCAGGGATGTAACAGCTAACCGCTTTTATATTTCCATCTCTTTTATTTTCTCGAAAGCAGTCACACAAAAAAAATTTTTCAAAAAAAATGAAAAAGCAAATTTTGATGATGGCTGCTGTAATATTCAGCAGCTATACACAGGCACAAGACACCACTGCAACAGCAATGAACGAAGTAGTGGTTACACCAACCAGGTTTTCAAAAAGGGTTGCTGAAACAGGAAAGGTGGTAACGGTAATTTCAAAAACACAATTAGAACGAAGTGCCGGTAAAGATCTTGCACAATTATTAAACGAACAGGCAGGCATCGCAATAAGCGGCGCAGGCAGCAACCCTGGAAAAGATAAGGCGGTGTATGTTCGTGGCGCATTGGGAAAATATACTGTAGTGTTGCTTGATGGTATTGCCATTACCGATCCTTCCGGTGTGGGTGGGGCTTTTGATTTGCGCCTGCTCCCTATAGATATGATTGAGAGGATTGAAATATTAAAAGGGAGCCAATCCACACTGTATGGCACCGATGCTATTGCCGGTGTTATTAATATCATCACAAAAAAATCTGGCAAAAAAGAAATCGGAGGATTTGGCACTGCTTCTTATGGAAGTTTCAATACATTCAAGGGAAATGTTGGTGTAAACGGCAGTACAAAAGTGGTTGATTACAATGTTGGCTACACATATTTTAAAACTGACGGTATCAGCGAAGCAAAAGATACAACCGGCAAAGCCAATTTTGATAAAGATGGATTTAATCAAAATTCAGTGAATGTAAATATTGGAGTTAAAGCAACAGATAAACTTACCATCAGCCCTTTCTTCCGCTGGAGCAATTTTAAAGGCAATACAGATTATGATGCGTTTACCGATGGAACAGAAAAATATAATACCAAATCTGTAAACGCAGGCTTTACATCAAAATATGAATTATCACACGGTGCCGTGTCATTGTTATATGGTTACACAAAAGCCGATCATAGTTATATCAGCCAGTTTTATACTTCGGAAGGAAAAGGAAGAATGCACAACGCAGAGTTGTTTTTAAATCATGATTTTGGAAAATATTTTCAAGTGCTTGCAGGTATTAATTATCAAAAACTGAAAATGCTTGATACAACCGCAACTACAAAAAATCCTGCGGTAAATATTACAAGTCCTTACCTGTCATTGTTTCTTCGTAATCTTAATGGATTCTCTATTCAAATTGGTACCCGGTATAATAGTCACTCCAGATATGGCAATAATTTTACCTACACCTTCAATCCGTCTTATCTTATTGAGAATAACACTAAGGTATTCTTTACATATGAAACAGGATTTAAATCACCTACGTTGTATGATTTGTATGGGCAATATGGAAGTAACCCAGATTTAAAACCGGAGAAGAGCACCAATATAGAAGCAGGTGTACAAACTTCGTTTGCAGATAAAAAAGTAGAACTAAGGATTGCCGGTTTCAACAGGAAAATAAGAGACGCCATTGTGTATGGACCGTCTTTTTATGTAATCAACAGGGATAAGCAGCACGACAAAGGTTTTGAAATAGAGCCAACCATTTTTGTAAATAAGGATGTTACCATCCGTGCTGCTTATTCATTTGTAAAAGGAGAAGTAACAAGCGCCAACGGTGCAAAAGATACAGTGTTTAACAACCTTGTACGCAGGCCAAAGCATACAGTAAATGTAAACGTCGGTTGGCAGGCCACAAAAGATCTATTTATCAGCACTAATATAAGAGCTGGTGGTAAGCGTATTGACTGGTATTATGATCCTATGACTTTTGACCGCAGTGATGTGCAATTACAAGCATTTGCTTTGTGGGATATTTATGCAGAATACAAATTGCTCAAAGGTCAATTAAAGGTTTTTACAGATGTAAAGAATATAACAGGCACAAAATATTACGAAGTGTATGGCTATGGCACAATGGGTTTTAATATGAATGCTGGTATCAGCTTTAAATTGTAAGGCTATGTGCAAACATGAACAAAAAATTTGCCCACGCTGTGGTGCAGGTTTTGGATGCAAGGCTGGCGATATAGCACATTGCCAATGTAACAGTATTCAGTTAAACGAAGCGGAGGCAAAGTTTATCGCAGAAAAATATACAGACTGTCTTTGTGCAAATTGTATGAAGGCAATGAAAAGTGAATACAGCATCCTGCAAAGCCAACTGCAATTGAAGGTTTTTTTGCAGGGGAGGTAAAAATAAAAACTATGGAAACATATACTAAAGCGGGGGGCAACTTCCGCTTTAGTCTTTAATAAGGTTTCTCTTTCGGCCTCGTAAAATATATCTTTGCAAAAAACCAGCATTATGGATTTTAAAGAACTGGCATTAAAAGAAATTCTTACTGTAACATTTACATTATTTGCAGTAATTGATATTGTGGGTTCAGTACCTATACTGGCATCGCTAAGAGAAAAAATGGGTGGCGTAATACGCTCAACACAGGCAACGCTGGTGTCAGGCGGATTAATGATCCTGTTTTTATTTGTTGGGAAGCAATTTTTAAATGTTTTAGGTATTGATGTAAAATCGTTTGCAGTTGCAGGGAGTATCGTAATATTTATCCTTGGGTTGGAAATGGTGTTAGGCGCCGAATTTTTTAAAGCAGATAAGGATGCTAAAAGTGGCAGTGTGGTGCCTATTGCTTTTCCATTGATTGCAGGCAGCGGTACTCTAACTACAGTGATGAGTTTAAAAGCAAATTATGCCGACATCAATATCCTTGTTGGCATTTTAATAAACTGTATTGTAATTTATATTGTACTAAAATCATTAAAGTGGATTGAAAGAGTGCTTGGCCCAAATGGGATGCTGGTAGTAAGAAAGTTTTTTGGCGTAATATTGCTGGCCATTGCTGTAAAAATATTTGGCAGCAATATTGTGAAATTTGGGCACTAAGGTTATTGGTCCTTTAGTTTAATGGATAGAATTTCAGATTCCGATTCTGAAGGTACAGGTTCGATTCCTGTAGGGACTACAAAGCCGGGATCCTTCATCCCGGTTTTAGTTTTTGTGGAACTTAATTTGCTATCAATAAATTATACCCTGTATTTACCATCACCTGTGCAGCGGCAGTATTCACCCTTATACTTCTGCATTCTGCTTCGCTATTGATGACAATATTACCGGTTGGAACTACCACATCCGTATAACGATCGGGAATGATATTACAATTCCAGTTAGCAGCATTTTCCCATGTATTATCAATAACACCAGTCCATGTGCTTTCAAACTTTATTTTAAACTGCATACTGTAGCGGTTGTTATTTACTTTACAGCGGTATTGGTTGCCATAAGCCGATGTTGGTAACTGTAATGTAATGACTGAATCTGTTTGTCCAGCTATCGCCACAAAACCATTTCCTGTATTTTCTTCCCATTGATAACTTGTTCCTCTTACATCGCTTGTAAGTGTAAAGTTGCCACTGCCGGGACAAAGTTTTTTAGACGTTACATTAGGGATAATATTATTCAAATATTTTTCCAGCATGGTGTAGCCATCGCCGCTAACAATATTTCTGTCATCTGGCATGTTAGGATTAAGATTGTTTTCTATTTCCCATTCATCAGGCATACCATCATGGTCGCTGTCAACCGGGCCAGTACATGTTTCATATACAGGCCATCCGCCAACTGCAGAGGGTGCATCAATGATACCGGGCCTTCCGTTGGTGCCGATGCCACTTGTAGTGCGGTTTCTTGTTTCGTTTGCTATGCGTATGTCAACTGAATCTCTTCGTGGCAATGCTGCACCAGCCCACAATAATACAGTATCAAAAGCGGCCAGCGCCTCTTGCATATTAATGGGCTGTGTTATAGTAAATATGGTATCACTTCTTGATGAGTCTCTGCTGGCGACAGGTATATTGGCAAAATCAACAGCCAACCAGTTGTCGGCAGTTCGTGCCGCATTACCCTCAATAATATTTCCCAGCACATGAAGCCGGCCAACTCCTCTTGCATCAACAGAATAATCAGGCCGCATTAATTTATGAGTACCTGGTGTAGCTGGCCCGGGCTTATAATAATTATTTATTTCATTCAGCCTTGCTATGCCACCATTTACTTCTACATCGCCGCCGTAGGTAGCACTTGATGTAGCCCAGTTATAATTTACATTGTTTCGATAGTCAACTAGCGCAATAGTATCATGTGCCCTAGCTCCATTAAACCTCGGTGTACGGTTATTTTGATGGGCAATTAAATTGTGGTGATAGGTTGCAAATTGCCCACCCCACACGCCACCATAACCACGTACACCTTTTATGTGATATGCATTGTATAATCCTTCACTGGCAATGCACCATTGCACCGTAGTATATTTGTTATCGTAAATAGCAAGACACTCTTCATTTGCCCAGCTCATAGAGCAATGATCAATCATTACATTTTCGTAATTCTCTACATCAAGACCGTAAGTAACAAAGGAACCTGTGCCCACTCCATTACTGTCAAGCGGCACACCTGGGCGAAAACGCATGTAACGCATGATTACATTTTTTCTTCTTGGGCCAAAATAAAACAACTGGCTGGTGGTAGCACCATTTAATAATACTGAGCGGCCAGCAATACAAATACCATCACAGGGAGCAGTTTGCCCGGCAATGGTAAGGTTGTCACGTTTTATTTTTAAATCAGATTTTAAATGAATAATGCCAGATACCCTGAACACCACTGTTAATGGTTTATAAATCGTTACTGGAAAATCAGGATTGGCTGAATCCTTATAAACATAGATGGTATCAACATATTGATCAAGTGCCCATCGAAGGCTGCCTGTACCTGTGTCATTAAGATTGATTACTTCTGCCACAAAACCACCACGGCCTCCGGTAGAAAATTTTCCATAACCCTCTGCCCCGGGAAATGCAATTTGCTGAGCCTGTACACAGGATAGCAAAACAAAACAGCAACAAAGCGGCAATACAAACTTTTTCATAATAGCAATTCTAATCTCTCTTGTAAATTTCGAAAATCCCATGCTGAGATTATTATTTAATTACGGGAACGTTGCCAGCCGCTTACTTATACTGTATCATAAATAAAAAACATCCCCGGAAGCCGGGGATGTTTTAACAAAAAATTTATTTTTAATTATGGCGCTACCAGCCTGAAGCCGTTGCCATGAATATTTACTATCTCAATATTTTCATCTTCTTTTAAATACTTACGCAGCTTGGCAATATATACATCCATGCTTCGGCCGTTAAAGTAAGTATCGCTGCCCCAAATCTTTTTAAGTGCGGCTTCTCTTGGCAGCAAATCGTTTTTATATTCACACATCATTTTCAGCAGTTCATTTTCCTTTGGAGAAAGGGTTTGTGTTTTACCATTTACTGTAAGTTCTCTCAGGCGAGGGTTAAAGTGATATTTGCCCAAATCAAATTCTGCATTTGCTTCTTCTTTGTGCAACTCTTCATTTCTTTTTAAGATAGCTTTTATTTTCAGTAGCAGCACTTCGCTGTCAAATGGCTTGGTGATATAGTCATCTGCACCCAGTTTGTAACCTTGAATAATATCATCTTTCATTGTTTTGGCCGAAAGAAAAAACAAAGGCACATCAGGATTGATATCCCGGATTTCTTCTGCCAGTGTAAAGCCATCCATGTTTGGCATCATTACATCCAGCAGGCAAATATCAAATTTCTCTCTCTGGAATGCAGCCAGGCCAAGCCGTCCGTCTCTTTCTAAAATAACATCATAGTCGTTCAGCTCCAGATAATTTTTTAATACCATGCCAAGGTTGGTATCATCTTCACAGAGAAGTATTTGCGGTTTTGTTGTTTCCATGTTTGTAAAGTTTATTAACAAATAAAATCATTTCATTATTTAATCAGGCTAATATAGGGACTAATTTTTTGTTAAAGGTAATTTCACCACTCTGGCATACACCTTTATCTCTGCTTACAAAAAACTAAAGCTGCCTGTTACAGCAGCTTTAGCAAAAAAATCATACCAAATATTTTATTTGAAATCTGTTTCAGCAACACCTTCATTTATTTTAAAGCTGCTGAACTTAATAGTGAACTCTTGCGGCCCTACTGTTCTTGTAACTTCTGAAGGGAACATAATGTTTCCTGCTTTTACATAGTTTTTATATTCAACAGTGCTGGTTACATCTTCGTCACCTTCTTTTTTTGTTGATTCTTCTTTCAACAACAAACCAGATTTAATTGCATATTCCTGTATGGATACGCTGCCACTTGGCATGGTTACTTTAAGGCGATAGGTTTCCTCATCACCAACCTTTCCAGTGCCGAGATAATCTGTTTTGTACGAGTTGTCACTTATATAAAACAGTTGGGGTATAATGCCTTTTTCATCCATTGCTTCTTTTATATCGCCTTCATCAAAATCTTTCTTTTGAGGGCCCTGCATTTGATAACCTCCTGCACCATCAAACATTCTTTTCATCACTGTCATAGCACCCATTTTTAATTCTGTTACCTGTTTGTTAGGGTTCATTTTTTTATCGGTGCCAGCAAATGAGCGGCCCATGATTTCAAGTGAAATATCTGCTGCAACAGTGTTCATTTTTTTTATTTCATCTTTACCACCTACAGCTTTCAGGTAGCTTTCAATAATTTCATAAGCTGAAATAGCAGTAGTTGTTTTAGGTGTTTCAGCTGCATTTACATCTACGGGTTTTTCAACTACCGGTTCTGCAAACCTGTCGTATTTTTTAATCGGATAGCCAAACCTCATTAGCTTGGGTATTATTTTAGAACCATTGCCTGCAATTACAATCCTTGAATTGCTTTCGCTGAAATATTTTCTCGACACTTCTTTAATGTCAGCAAGTGTTACTGCATTTATCTTTTGCAAATACGTTCTGTAAAAATCTTTTGATAAGCCATTAACAAGAATATTGCTTGCATACTCTGCAGTTTTTGCAGGATCTTCCATACCTAATGCAAAGCTGCCGTTGTATTTGGCTTTTGCATTAGCAAGGTCTTCTGCAGTTACATTACCATCTCTCATGCCTAATATTTCTTTAAACATTTCTGAAGTGGCGCTGTCAACTTTATCTGTACGCACTGCGGCACTAGCTGTAAACAAAGCAGGAAAACGGCCATTACCCACTTTAGAATAAGCGCCGTAAGTAAAACCATGCTTTTCTCTCAGGTTCATAAACAATTTTGCATCGGCACCGCCACCTAAAATGTAGTTGGCCAGTAACAATGCATGATAATCCTGGTTACTGAGAGGGTTGTTTACAATATTACCTACTCTTAACTCGCCTTGTACAGCAGTTGGAATATCTACAAAATCAATTTCTGTTGCAGCCGGGTTTTGTACTGGCGCTACAGATGGAACTGGTAATTTTTTCCCTTTCCAGCCACCAAATGCTTTTTCTGCAAGAGCTTTCGCTGCTGCTGGCGTAATGTCACCAACAAAAGTTAAGTACGAACGTGACGGAGTGATGTAATTGCTGTATGATTCTTTTATATCAGCCAGTGTTAAGGCTTTTACTGATTCTTCAGAAGTAAATTCACCCATGGCTGTATTCTTTCCATAGCTTAAAGCATTGTACACTCTGTTTGCAATGGTGGGTGTGCTTTTTTCTTCTGTTTTTAAGCCTGTAAGTGTCATTGATTTTAATTTATCAAACGACTCCTGCGGAAACGCCGGGTTTTTTAATGCGTCAGCCATCAGGTTAAATGCTTTGTCAAAATATCTTGTCAAAGCACTGGCGCTGCCACCGCTTGCGCTAAGGTTTACTTCTGCACCTATCATATCTACTGATTCATCAAATTTGTCTTTCGGCAAATTGGTAGTGCCTTCACCAAGCATGCCACCCATCATATCAAGTGCGCCTGCTTTTTTCCCTTCATATACAGGGCCATAGTCTACAAAAAATGTTGATCTTACTTTAGGCAGTTTATGATTTTCTACTACCAGTACTGTCATACCGTTTGACATGTTGTAGATTACCGGGTCTTTAATAGAAATAACCGGCGCAGGTCCTGCAGTAGGTTTTTTGCTGCGGTCAACTGCTGTGGGGGCTGCTGTTTTTTTAGCAGGTATTGCTTTTGCCGGTTTGGTCTTTTTAGGTTGTGCAAAACTGTATTGCATACAAAAAATACCAGCGGCAACTATCAGTAATTTTTTCATTGTATAAAATAATTTAAACATGGTTGAATGAGTTTGTTGCGTCAGGGCAGGTTATGATTTTGGGAGATAATACAAAACCACACGCTGATTTTTGTTCAGGTATTTTTTTGCTACGGCCTGTATATCCTGTCTTGTTATTTTTCTAATTTCATCCAGCTCTGTATTAATGTGGTTGGTATTTTTATGGAAAGTATAGCCATCAGCCAGGTTTTCTGCCACACCAAGCATTTTTGTATTGGCATCCATAAAATCATTTTCAAACTGATTTTGCAGTTTCGTAAATTCTGCTTCGCTGATAAGAGTGTTTTGCAGTTTTATAATTTCTTCATCCATATCTGCAATTAAAGTATCCAATGGTGTATCATTATTAGGCAATGCATATGTAATGTAAGAACCATAATCTTCAAGTGCATAGTTAAATGAACCAACCTGGAGGGAATTCTTTTTGTCGTCCACCATTTTTTTATACATACGGCTGCTGTTGCCCTGGCTTAAAACTGAAGAGGCCATTTCAAGCGCTTTTGATTCTTTACTTGTCATGCCGGGTACACGGTAAGCTACCAGCACGGCAGGTACCTGTATATTGGCATCATAGGCAGTATCAATTACTTCTTTTGTAATAGGGTCTTCTTGTATATTGACATGTTCAACAGGTGCACCTGCAGGTATTGGGGCAAAATATTGCTCTACCAATGTTTTGGTTTTTGCAATATCAATGTCACCAGCAATTACAAGCACTGCATTGTTAGGTACATAATATTTTTTGTTGAAGGCTTTAAATTCATCCAGTGTAGCGGCATCCAAATCGGCCATGCTGCCGATAGGCGTCCAGGTGTATGGATGTTTTGTATAAAGGCGTTTCATTATTTCCGCCAGGAAGTTTCCGTAAGGCTGGTTGTCAACCCTCATCCTTTTCTCTTCCTTCACTACTTCGTTTTGAGTCTTCACGCCAATTTCGTTAATCACCGGGTGCATCATGCGTTCGCTTTCGAGCCAGATGCCGGTGGCTAATTGATTTGATGGAAACACTTCGTAATAAAAAGTGCGGTCTTGTGTGGTATTAGCATTGTTTTGCCCGCCATTGCTGCTTACCAGTTTCATAAACTCCCCACGTTTGATATTATCACTACCTTCAAACAACAGGTGTTCAAAAAAGTGGGCAAAGCCTGTGCGGTTGGTTTGCTCATCTTTACTGCCCACATGATACATAACAGATACTGCTACCACAGGAACAGATTTGTCCTGGTGAAGCACCACATGCAGGCCGTTTTTTAATTTGTACTCGGTAAAAGCCACTTTTTGTGCTGTAGCAGAAAATGCCAGCAGCAAAAGAGTAAAGGATGTAATGGTCCGTTTCATAATTTTTAATTGAGCGCCAAAAATAGGCAGTTACAGGTATTAAGCATGAATAGGGGGAATGATTTTGACAGGCGGCAAACGGCCGGGTGAAAAAAGTGCGGCAGTTCTGTAAAATCATTTGTTATTGTCTAAAAAACGATGTTTGTATTTAAACCACATTTGTATCTTTCGGTAAAATTTTTATAATGGCAAATAAAGAAGCATTTATACAGGCAGTAAAGGATGGATATAGTTTTAAGGGAGAAGCGGTACAAATTGGGGCTGGTGTGCTGGATGGGGAACCCATTGCAGAAGCGGCTGTACGTCTTCCTTTAAAAACAATGAACCGTCACGGGTTGATTGCCGGCGCTACCGGTACCGGTAAAACCAAAACATTGCAGATGATAAGTGAAATGCTGAGTGATGCAAGTGTGCCTGTACTGGTGATGGATATTAAGGGGGACCTAAGTGGTATTGCTGCTTTGGGCGTTGTCAACGATAAAATAACTGACCGCTACCAGAAACTGAATCTTACTTACACACCTGCTTTGTTCCCGGCAGAATTGCTTACACTTACTGGTAACAATGGCGTGCATTTAAGAGCCACTGTAAGTGAATTTGGGCCTGTACTGTTGAGCAAGATTTTGGAACTGAACGATACACAAGCTGGCTTTGTTGCAATGATATTTAAGTATTGTGATGATACAAAGTTGCCATTGCTTGATTTAAAAGATTTCACCAAGGTATTGCAATATGTAAGTGATGAGGGCAAAGCCGAACTGGAAAAAACCTACGGTAAAATTTCTACTACCAGTACAGGCACCATTTTGCGTAAAGTGATAGAGCTGCAGCAGCAGGGCGCTGATAATTTTTTTGGTGAAAAAAGTTTTGAAGTGGAAGACCTGATGCGTATTGACCAACAGGGCAGGGGTATGATAAATGTGTTACGTGTTACCGATCTGCAGGATAAACCAAAACTGTTCTCCACGTTTATGTTGCAGATGCTTGCCGAGTTATATGCTGTATGCCCGGAGGAAGGCGACCTTGATAAACCCAAATTAGTGATGTTTATTGATGAAGCCCATTTGATATTCCAGGAAGCCAGCAGTGCTTTGCTGCAGCAGATAGAAACTATTATAAAACTCATCCGTTCAAAAGGCATTGGTATTTTCTTTTGCACACAAAACCCGATGGATGTGCCCGCCAGTGTGCTGGCGCAATTGGGTATGAAAGTGCAGCATGCCCTGCGTGCCTTTACTGCGGCAGACAGAAAAGTGATTAAGCAAACAGCAGAGAACTATCCTGAAACAGAATTTTATAAAACAGAAGATCTGATTACGCAACTTGGTATTGGTGAAGCATTGGTAACCATGCTGAATGAAAAAGGCATACCAACCCCATTGGTGCATACCATGCTGTGTGCCCCACGCAGCCGTATGGATGTGCTGGCACAAAATGAAATTGATGCTATCAATGCAAAATCGAGGCTGGTGGCAAAATACAATGAAGCGATAGACAGCCAGAGTGCTTATGAAATATTAACAGCCAAGCTGGAAGAGGCCGCTGAAAAAGGTGCTGCTGAAGAAGCGGAAACAAAAACAACAAAGAAAGAAAAGGAGGAACCATCAGCAATAGAAAAAGTAGCGAATAACACGATTGTAAAAAGTATGGTACGTACTGCAGGCAATACGATTGTTCGTTCATTGTTGGGCGCATTGGGATTGGGAGGAAGAAGCAGGAGGAGTACAAAGAGTAAGAGTTGGTTTTGATCAAAGTATTTAATTGTTCTTTATATCCAAAATCGCCTTGATCATTTCAGAAGTGTATCGTAATGCTTCCAAATGTGAATCTGAACGTATAATAACAAATCTTTTATCCGGAAGAATGATAGCAGAACTGCCACAAACAACTCTCTGAGAAAAAAGAATATTCCCAAGTACACCTGAACTATCAATCTTTATCTCTGTGTTCCATTTTTTATACTTATTGAAAGCATTACCAGCTTCCCTGAATTGAAAAATGGAAATGCCCGGACGATTGCTTTTTTCATTATCGATAGATGCATTGTAACTATCAATTACATTCCTGATACGGCTTTCTTCCGTCATGTCAAGCGTATTCCAACAATTCTCATGGTTAAAATCATACTTGATAATAATAGTGTCGTTTACCTGTACAGATGAATATTGCTGACAAAAACTTTTAATAGCTATATAAGAGGAGTCGTTTAAAATTCCATGTGAGATTTGCCCATCATCTTTGTTTGTATATAAACGCCTGTTAGCACCACAGGAATAAAACAGAAATGTGAGGATTAAAAAACTAAGAATAGTGGTTGATTTATAAAGGCTGTGCATGCAATACGCTTAAGAGTTTTTGTTGCTCAAATAAAGATAAGCGGTTAGCATAGAATCAACCATTCAATTTTAGAAGTGTATCCAAAAAAAAGTGCAGCCTCTCAGCCACACCATTCTTAATTCTTAACTTTTAATACCCTAAGCCACCTTCAGCATGCTCATCTTACTTGTATTAAACTTACGCTGTGCATATTCAAGCGTTACTTCAAAGCTTTTTACTTTTTGAGAAGGCAGTTCATACATCGCATCCGTCAATATGCCTTCGCAAATACTGCGTAAACCCCTTGCCCCTAATTTGTATTCCATTGCTTTTTCTACCATAAAGTCAAATACGGCTGGTTCAAAAGTGAGGGTGATACCTTCCAGTTCAAATAAACGGGTGAATTGTTTTACCAAAGCATTTTTTGGTTCCGTTAAAATATTACGGAGTGTGGCAGCATCCAATGGATTGAGGTATGTAACAACAGGCAAGCGGCCAAGCAATTCCGGTATCAAACCAAAATGTTTCAGGTCAACCGCATTTACAAACTGCAGTAAATTTTTTTGCTGGAATTCCTGTAATTCTTTGTTTACATTAAAACCAATAGCGTGTGTATTCACACGGCGGGCAATCAGTTTATCAACGCCATCAAAAGCGCCACCGCATATGAATAAAATATTTTGTGTGTTAACCTTTACTAATTTTTGCTCAGGGTGCTTACGTCCGCCTTGTGGTGGTACCAGCACTTCTGTTCCTTCCAGTAATTTTAATAAACCCTGTTGCACACCTTCGCCGCTCACATCACGTGTGATAGATGGATTATCGCTCTTACGGGCAATTTTATCTATCTCATCAATAAATACAATTCCTTTTTCTGCAGCAGCTACATCGTAGTTACAAGCCTGCAGCAAGCGGCTCAGCATGCTTTCTACATCTTCGCCCACATAACCAGCTTCTGTAAATACGGTAGCATCCACAATGGCAAAGGGTACATTCAACATACGGGCAATAGATTTTGCCAGCAACGTTTTACCCGTACCTGTTTCACCTACCATGATGATGTTGCTCTTTTCAATCTCCACATCGTTCTCTACTTTTTGATTGAGGCGTTTGTAGTGATTGTAAACAGCCACAGCCAGTATCTTCTTGGCATCGTCCTGGCCTATCACATATTCATCAAGGAATTTTTTTATTTCAAGCGGTTTTTTTACGCTGAGTTTGTGAGAGTTGGCAGCAGGTTTGGTTTCAGGGTATATCATCAGCTCCTGGCTTATAATTTCCTGTGCATGCTCCACACAGTTTTCACAAATATGGCCTTCCTGCCCGGCTATCAGTATTTTCACTTCATCACGGCTGCGGCCGCAGAAAGAACAATGTAAAGTGTTTTGTTTTGCCATAATTAAATAATGCCGGGTTGGCTGGTTAAAAATAATGCCGGACAAAGATACAGAAACCCTGTACAAACCCTGAAATATGACAAATCCGTTTGCTAAATAGTTGCAGGAGACGGCCCCGGAGCAGGTAGATAAGGGCCAGCCATTAAATACAACTGCTCTTTTACCAATGCGCCCATGGTTTTATGATAGCTAAAGGATTGGGTATGATGGTAGAGGTTCAGTTCTTTGCTAAGGGTGAGTACTTTGTAGTTTTCAGAAATTTCTTCACTGGTTATTGCGCTAAGTAAAGCCTGTAGCCGGTGCTGGTTTTTCACCATCATGGCGGCAAGCTTTTTTCTTTCTGCTACCCTAATTTCCTCAATGGCAGCATTGCTAAATAATTCGGTTACCATTTGTACATAGCCATAATTTTCTTTATAAAACTGTGGAAAATATAAATTCAGTTTGCCTTCGTAACACTGCTGGTCAAAATCTATTGCTTTGATGATAAAAGGTTTTTCAGCGCCCTTGCTATTTACAACAACAAAATTATAACTACGCATATCACCAAGTAATCTTGTAAAGCAGTTTTCATTAAAACGGATAAACTCGATAGCCAGTAATTTTTTTTCATGATTAGTTAACGAAACGGCGAATTCTAAAAACACATCACCCGGCGTGCCTTCAATATGTTCTTCCACCAATGTATTTTGGTGATACAAAAAATTAATATGGTTATCAGTAAGTAATTGTTCCAGCTCAAGACCATAAATACGGGAAGCATCGGCTGATTTAATGTAAAAGAAATCCTTGTTATTATTGGCAGTGTTGCTGATATTGATGCGGAAAGGCATGCTGTTGGCAAACTCACAAAAGTCGATTGACTCAATTTCAATGCTGGTTTCGTTTTTTAGTTGCACATACAGGGCCTGTAATTTTTCTTTTAGTGTTGTAAAAAGCTTTTCGCTATACACCACTCTTTCCCAATGAGTGTGTTTGCCTTTTTCATCTTTAATGGCATTGCTGTATTCATACTGCAGCAGATCTTTATAGCTAAGCGGCAGCAGCACATCTTTTTTACATTGTTGCAGGTATTGCTGCAGCGAACTGCTTACAGCATATATCTCTTTCTGCATCAGGGGCCGGTCTGCTTCTTTGCTGATGGCTGCATTGGGTATTTGGGAAAACAGCATGTGGCAAAGGTAAAGGATGGTGTAATACAAGGCTCTTGCTGTATTTGTGCCAGTATTTTTTAAAGTACATCAATAACTATTTCTAAAGTTTTCTTGTACTTGTTTTTCTCTTATTGGCATAAGCAATCATAATGTACTATTCGCCTGGCAACATTTCAACTTGTATTTATTGCCTCTTTACGCAGTATCATCATTGCTATCAGTTGCAAAGCAGGGAATGATCTGTTTGGTAATTGGGAAATGGCTGGCTGACAGGTTTTTTTGTATGAATTATATAGTGCCGTCAAATTATGCTGCCAGCCTCTCCTTCATTTTTAGAAATGGAGTTTCAAAGTACTTATAAGACAATGTGGCAATACCAACTGTGATTGATAAACTTACCGCACACATCATTATTTCTGTAAACAAATTCACTTTGCCGTCGGCAATGTACAAAACAAGTTTTACAGAAGGCACAATAGTGATGGAATGAAATAAATAAATGCCATAAGAGATTTGCCCAAGCCATGCTATGCGGCGGTTACGAATGGATAATAAACTTTTTTCATTAAGCGCAAGATTAAGTATAAGCAGGATAAAAAAAATACTGAAACCCTGGTATGGTAAAATATCAGGCATGGTAAATATTGCAATAGCAAATAGGCAATAAAACGCCCATTGAAAAGTTTTGGAAAATATGAGGGCTAATATTTTTTTGTAATACACAGCTGTTATTGCCCCTAATGCGCCAATTGCCATGGCATCAATTTTAAAAGCGAAAGAAAAAACAAAGAAGCGGTTGAATGTAAACAATGATTTATATACAATACTGCTTTTGGCAAGCCAACTGGCTTGTACAAGCCAGTTGGCAGTATGTATTAACAGGCCGTTTCTTAAAAAAATCATTATGATAATGATACTGCTGATATAAATCATGGGTCGGCGTGTTTTCATTATGTGTGGCCAAATAAGGTAAAACTGTTCTTCCACGCCTATTGACCATGTTGGATTGGCATATCCCAGCGAACTTGCGAAAAGTAAGGCCACGTTTGGGCAAATGATTACAAGAAGAAAAATGAGAAGCCCCTTATCTATTATAATCGTTTGAATAGGGGCAATAGTTTTCCATTCAAGAAAAGCCCAGTCATTTAAAAATAAAAAGCAGAGAATTATTATGAGATAATAAAGCGGCCATATTCTTAAAATACGTTTTAAATAAAACCGCTTTACTGATATACCTGTGGTTTGTTTTTCGTGGAGTAACAGCCATGTAATGAGAAAGCCGCTTAATACAAAAAACAGAACTACACCAAGCGAACCAAAGTTGAACGGGAATATACTATAGTATTCTTCTTTGTAATGATTGCGGACAAGTCCGGCATCAATATGATACATTAGTACCAGGGAAGCAGCTATACATCTCAGTTCGTCGAGGTTGGGCAGTTTTTTCATTTGCTTCCTCAAAATAAACAAATCAATTTAATACCGTTGTGGGTTTTGCAGCCTCCCGGTTTATAAAAGCAAAAAGCCTGCACAATGCAGGCTTTTGCTTTTATCCAAAATACATATTTAAAGTTTATCCAGAACACCATCCACAATACCATATGCAATAGATTCTTTAGCATCCATCCAGTAATCCCTGTCAAAATCTTTCATTACTTTTTCAAAAGGCTGGCCGCAGTTTTCTGCTAAAATCCTTGCACCCATTTCTTTCGTTTTCAAAATTTGCTCTGCCATTATTTCCAAATCGGCACTTACGCCACGGCCGCCGCCGCTTGGCTGGTGTATCATTACTTCTCCATGCGGAAAAATAAAACGCCTTCCTTTTTCTCCGCCGCTTAATAAGATGCTTCCCATACTTGCTGCCATGCCCATACATACAGTGCTTACAGGACTGCTTATCATACGCATGGTGTCATACACTACCATACCACTGGTAACCATACCACCGGGGCTGCTGATATAAAAAGTAATTTCTTTTCCGGGATCAATCGCTTCTAAGTAAAGCAATCTTGCAGTCAGATCTTTGCAGCTTTTATCATCCACCACTCCCCATAAAAATATCTTGCGCTGTTCAATAAATTTTTTATCAAACTGCCAGCCACTCATCATTTTCTCCATCGGGTTCTCCGGCAATTCTTTTGGCTCTTCTTCTTCCTCGTCAAACCGTATGTTCTTGTTGTAAATATTCATTGTTATATTTTTTGTTTCTCGTTTCTTGTTGTTCGTTGGCCGTTTCTCTTTTGGCAAATTATACTTGGGATTTCTTTCTGATGAATAGAACTGTCAATGTACAAGTGAGTGACACAACGATGTTTATTTCTTATTCAAATGTCTGTAACAAAAACATTACTAAGTAACAATTCAAAAAAAAGTTTGCTATTGTAATAATGACTGTAACTAAGTCCCCCCTTTAGGGGACAGGGGTTTTAGTCCTTTTTCCCTTTCCTCGGATTTACTGTCAGCACTTCATCTACCATGCCATATTCCTTTGCTTCAAAACTAGTCATCCATTTATCCCTGTTGCTGTCTTCTGCTACCTTTTCAGGAGTTTGTCCTGTATGTAACGCAGTTATTTCATACAGCTCTTTCTTAATTTTTTTTATTTCGTTTACTGTTATTTCGATATCGCTTGCCTGGCCGCCTGCGCCTGCACTTGGCTGGTGCATCATTATGCGGCTATGTTTTAATGCCGTACGCTTTCCCTTAGCACCTGCACATAAAAGCACCTGTGCCATGCTGGCTGCCATACCTGTGCAGATGGTTGAAATATCAGGAGTAACAAACTGCATGGTGTCATACATACCCAAGCCTGCATATACACTGCCGCCCGGGCTGTTGATGTACATTTGTATATCACGGGTGCGGTCGGTACTTTCTAAAAATAAAAATTGTGCGGTGATAATATTTGCCACTTCATCGGTAACAGGATAACCCATGAAGATGATACGGTCCATCATCAAACGGCTGTACACATCCATTACTGCAATGTTCATAGGGCGTTCTTCGATGATGTTGGGAGTAAGATTGGTTACATTGTGTTTGATGTAACTGTCCAATGTATTGCTGCTGATGCCACGGTGCTTCACCGCATATTTTTCAAATTCTTTTCCAAAGTTCATTGATATTAGTATTTAGGATAACAAATATAAGTGATTGCATTCCCCAAATTGTGTGCTGAAAAAAAAATGCGACAAAAAGTCTTAATCCGTTTCTCGTTGCTTGTTGTTCGTTGGCTGTTTATCGTTGGGGGGCTTTTAGGTTTGTTGTTTCTTTTAAATTGTCGGAACCCACGAAGTGTCGGGGCGGCGGGGATTTGAAAAGATTGATTGGATTTAAAGGATTTATTAAACTAAATGCCTCAAACAAATAATCAATCTTCCCAATCATCAAATCCTTTTAATCCTTCTAAATCCCCATTCAGACAAAAAACAAAAGGCAAGAACAAATAAATGCACTTGCCTTTCTTATACTCTTGCTTAGTTCCCTCTTTAGGGGGCGGAGGGGGTTAATGATGATGATTATGCATCATCCCATTCAACTCTTCACCTGTTACTTCTTTTTCTTTGGGAGATACCTGTGCTTCTGCCCACTGGAATAATTTATCTGTGATAAGCCTGCGGTAAGTAGTGTCCACATGTTTTTCATCTTTCATCATTCTTTCTACATAACTGTCGAGCCAGCTTTGGTCTTCCCCTAAACTTGCACCGCCAAAATAGCGAAGCACTTCTGCTTTCATGGATGCTTTTACATCATCAGCATTTACCTGAAGGCTGTTGTCTTTAATAAGTTTGTCACTTATCAAAGTCCATTTCAATTGGTTGCTGAAGAATGGGAATTCAGCTTCTGCCTCTTCAGCAGTTTTTGGTTTATCGCCACCAGATTGCAACCAGCGTTTTAAGAAAGTTGCAGGAAACTCCATTGGTGTTTCGTCAATAAAATAATGATACAACTGGTCATGCAATTGATTGCGGCTTTGTGAATCCCAGTATTGTGCTATTTCTTCTCTCAATTTAGCTCTGAAAGCGTCTTCAGTTGCAACATCTGCACCTGGAAAAACTTCTTTAAAAAATTCTTCGTTCAGTTCTCTTTTTTCAACCAAACCAATTTTTACAATAGTAAGCTTGAAATATTTCTTCGCTGCTTCTTTATCTTCTTTATCAAGGCCAAGATCAGCAAGCATCATATCCAGTTTATCTTTTTCAAAACTTTTTGATAACTGGAACACAACAGTGTCATCTTTCTTCTTACCCGTCAACTGTTTTTTGAGGGCAGCAGAAAAGTATTTTAATAAAACAGAATTTTCTTTTGATATACCGCCTTCAACAACGTTGCCGTCTTTATCGCTTTCAGTAAAATGAACATTCAATACATTCTCATCACTGTTTACTTCTTCCGGCTCAGTCATTTTACCGCCTTTGATTTGCATACGGTCCACTTCTTCCTGCACCATTTCGTCAGTTACCTTTACTTTATGAAGGGTAAGTTTTGCTTTTTTTAATGGAGCAATTTCAAAATTTGGTTTCAACCCAATTTCAAAACCAAATTCATATTCTGAAGGATTTGCATAATCCAGTTTTGGAGCGCCATTTTCTAATGCCATTGGCTGGGCAAACATATCAGGGTTTTCATTCTGGAGATAAGTGTATAATTCTTTCTCTACCGTTCTTAATACTTCTTCTGTGTAAATGGCAGAGCCGTACATTCTTTTTACCATGCCAGCAGGCACATTGCCTTTACGGAAGCCGGGAATGTTAGCGTTTTTGCTGTACTCTTTTACTTTCTTTTCAAAAGCCGGTAAATAATCTTCTTTGGAAATTTTTACGGTGATCTTGTCATTGAGCGGACCGATGCTCTCTCTTGCTACTGTAGCCATAACCCTGGTTTTATAATGCTGCCCCTTACAGCATGAATTGATAGATTTAAAAAGCCCCTGAAGGGGTTGGGGCTAAAAAGTCCGGATGATAGGGGTCGAACCTACATGGATTGCTCCGCCAGATCCTAAGTCTGGTGCGTCTGCCAATTTCGCCACATCCGGAAAGGGGTGCAAAGCTAAGGGATTGCAGGCATTTTTGAAGATTGAAATTGAAAAAAATGGATAAAACCGTCACAGATTCAAAGTTTGTTGAGTAGTGGCTGACTCGTTGTTTAATATAACCTGCGTATCTGCGGCTGACAATACTATTTTTAAAACCGCTTTTATTCATAATAAGTGTATTATCACTTTTTCAAGTAAATTCGTTTTAATGGATATAAACGAAACGATAGCTAAATACAATCTCAACGAAGAAGAAGAGAAAAAGGAAATCCTGCGACAGTACCGTGGTTTGCTGAAAGAATTAAAGCCAAAACTGAAACCTGGCGATAAGGAACTGTTGCGTATTGCTTTTGAAATGGCTGTGGAAGCACATAAAACCATGCGACGCAAAAGTGGCGAGCCATATATCCTGCATCCTTTGGCTGTGGCAAAAATTTGTGTGGAAGAAATAGGGCTTGGTGTACGGAGTACCATTTGTGCATTGCTGCATGATACTGTTGAGGATACAGACATTACGCTGGAAGATGTGCAAAGGGAATTTGGTGCTGAGATTACAAAAATTGTGGACGGGCTTACTAAGATAAGTACCGTGATGGATACCAACAGCACACAGCAGGCGGAAAATTTTAAAAAGATATTATTGACGCTTACCGATGACCCAAGGGTAATATTGATAAAACTGGCAGACAGGCTTCATAATATGCGTACGCTTGACAGCATGAAGAGAGAAAAACAACTGAAAGTGTCAAGCGAAACCGTGTATGTGTATGCTCCACTTGCACACCGCATGGGTTTGTATGCCATTAAGACGGAACTGGAAGATCTGTCAATGAAATACCTGGAGCCTGATACTTACCGCTATATAGCCCAAAAGCTAAGCGATACAAAACGGGAAAGAACAAGATATATTAATGATTTTATAAGGCCGCTGAAAGAAAAACTGGAGAAGGCAGATTTTAAATTTGAGATTGTAGGCAGACCAAAGAGCATCCATTCTATTTCAAACAAAATGAAAAAGAAGGGAGTGAGTTTTGAAGAAGTATATGATTTGTTTGCCATCCGTATTATCGTTGATAGTCCACATGAAAAAGAAAAAGAAGATTGCTGGAAAGTATATAGCATGATAACGGATGAATACAATCCTTCTCCTGAAAGATTGAGAGACTGGTTGAGCAATCCCAAGAGCAATGGCTATGAAGCACTGCATACCACCGTGATGGGGCCCGGCGGCAAATGGGTGGAAGTGCAGATACGGACAAAGCGCATGAATGAAATTGCAGAGAAGGGCCTGGCCGCACACTGGAAATATAAAGAGGGCACAACAGACGAAAGCCGCTTTGATAAATGGTTTCACCAGATAAGGGAAGCCTTGAGCAACCAGGACAGTAATTCACTTGACTTTCTGCAGGATTTCAAAACCTCTTTTCTTACGGAAGAAATTTATGTTTATACACCAAAAGGTGATGTAAAGATGCTGCCTGTTGGTGCAAGCGCCCTTGACTTTGCTTTTAGCGTTCACACCGCCGTGGGCAGCCGCTGTATTGGTGCTAAAGTAAATCACAAACTGGTGCCCATAGGCCATAAACTACGCAGCGGCGACCAGATTGAAATCATCACCAGTGCCAAACAAAAACCTAATCTTGAATGGTTGAACCTTGTAATTACAAGCAAAGCCAAACAAAAAATAAAAGACACCCTCAAGGAAGAAAAAAGAAGTGTGGCTGATGAAGGCCGTGCCTTATTGCAGAAGAAGCTGGATGCTATCGGGGGTAAAGCAACACAGCACAATCTCGATGAACTGGCTTCATTTTATAAAGTAAATTCTTCGCTTGATTTGCTGTATGATATTGCCACGAAAAAAATTGACCTTAAAGAATTAAAAGATTTTACGGCATCAGGCGACAGGTTGTTTTTTCCAAAGCCTGAAAAACCAGAACCGGAAACAAAGCCCGACCAGGAAAAAACATTTGATAAAAAGGATTCTGAACTAATCATATTTGGCGAAAGCAGCGATAAGATTGTTTACACACTGGCTAATTGTTGCAAGCCTATTCCCGGTGATGACGTATTTGGTTTTGTAACTACCGGCGAAGGATTAAAAATACACCGCACCAATTGCCCTAATGCGGCAAGATTGATGGCAAACTATGGCCACAGGGTTGTGAAAACAAAATGGGCGAAGAACAAAGAAATTTCTTTCCTTACTGGTTTAAAAATTATCGGGCTTGATGATGTGGGCGTGATACATAAAATAACCAACCTTATCAGCGGAGAAATGAAGTTTAATATTTCGGCCATGTCTATCGAAGCAAAAGACGGCATCTTTGAAGGCAATATGAAAATATTTGTTCATGATAAAGATGAGTTTGATGAATTATGTAACCGTCTTTTAGCATTGCCAGGCATAGAAAGAGTGGTGAGGTATGATGCGTAATAATTATTTTAAATGTTGAATTTTAAATTATAAACAAATGCAAGAGTTAATCGATAAACTAAAAGAGAACGCAGGTATTAATGACGAGCAAGCGAAGAAAGTTTTAGCAACGATAAAAGAATATGTAACAGAAAAATTCCCGATGCTGGGAGGGGCGGTTGATAATTTGTTGGGTGGCGGTGGCGCTGCGTAATTTTAAACACAAACTTTTATAATTGAAAAGCCCCACTGTAACAACAAGCGAGGCTTTTTAAGCATACTAAAATTACATTATTGTTAGTTATTATGAATAGTGGAGTAAATTTTTTTCATTAATTCAGCTTATCGTCTTTCTGTCCATGTACCGGTTGAAACACCAGCATCTCCAACAGCAGTGCCGCTGAGTTTGTTGTCATTTACTTTAGTGCCAGTATAACTGGCAAGTCCTGAAAAATTAAAAACAAAATTGATGTTGTTGCCTGAAGATGTCCATGTGCCTGCATCTGTTTGACTGAAGCTGCCCTCCACATAATCCCATTTGCCATCTGATTTCAATGTTGCTGTAAATGTGCCATTTGCCATTGAGCCTGTGGTAAAGTTGTAGGCAACTGTCCATTTGCCTAAATAAGTAAACGCTGGTGCCGCAGTTTCCTTTTTACATGATGAGTTGATGAAAAGTATTGCTGAAAATAGCAGCACCCCAATTAAATTTTTCGTACTTGTGTTTTTTGAAAAAGTAACATCTTGTGCATAGTCTTTAATTTTTGGTTATTTATTTAATCTTTTCCAGTCTTCATTAAAAGTTACATTGGGGTCAAAGGAAACATCATTAGTAAGGATATAACTTCCGTCTCCCTTTTGCCAGGCATTGGAGTAGCCTGACGTAAGTTCCACTTTGTTGCCACCCTCATCTGCCCAGCTGTCCACGCCACGGATGTATTCGCTCCATGCTTTTGAATTGTTATCCGTGCTGGCGGCATTTTCCCATGAACGGGTAATGTTGTTGCTGATTTCATTTTGGGTCTTCGTTGTGATTTCAATTATCTGCCCCAGCGTTGCCTGTGCCCCTTTTTGTATCGCCGCAAATGTCTTTTGCACTGCTGATGCCCATTCAGGGTTGGCTCTTGTGCTGCTGATAACAGTGCCCAAGATATTTTTTGCTTCCGCCTCTTTGCCTTTGGGGTATTTCATCACCAACCGCATGGAAACATAACATTGAAATGTTTTTATCTGATTGCTGAATGCGCCGGGCATCGTTACAATTGTCTGCATAAGCGTAACAAGCGCCAGCCCTTCTTTGCCATCAGCAAAACTCAAAGTTGCTTCGGCAGCGCTTGGGGCATAATCATACGCATTGTTGCCTGCCTGCATGGCTGCCTGTTTCATTTGTGCGGCGCCCTGCTGCATGGCAGTTTGCAATTGTTGTGGGCTTTGGATATCTGTAACTGTTGCTTTTACAGATGGCGCTAATTCACTTTGTATATATGCCGCTGCATCCATTGGCTCCTGCAAACGGCAGCTATATACAAAACCGCCCCGCTGCATTGCATCCAGTGTAAGCTGGTCATCGCTCCAGTCAAATTGTGTTACGGGCAGCATTATCAATTCATATTCCCCATCTGGCGATGAAGCATTCATGGATGCCTGCAAAATTTCAACCATGCACTTGCTGGCGCCATTCCATTGTATATCGCTTTTTACCTGCCAGTTGGCAGGTAGCATAAAAGAGAATGCTTCCACAGGCTGGTTGAAGCCCTTGCTATCTGTTACCCTGAAACGCTTTAGCAAAAAATAATCTTTCCCTTCGACATACTTCCCGTTTTCAGCATTGCTTTTTTTACTTCCGCTGTTATTGCTTTCGCTTTGTGAACAGGAAAACAAAACAAACATCAACGCTGCTGCCAGTGATACATGCGATAACTTCATGAGTGATTTTTTATTGGTTCAGTACAATGAATTTCTTTGTCAGTTTATCGCCTTTATCTGTTATCGCTTTCACCACATACACACCATTTGCCAAACCATAAGTACTGTAATTATTTACAGCAGAAACGCCATAAGATTTCATCAGCCTTCCCTGCATGTCGTACACCTGTACATCTTTTAAAACTTTGTCTGTTTTTATTTTAAAGAATTGCTGCGATGGAACAGGATAAATAACAAATAGTGTGGTGTTGGGTGAACTTCCAAACGTATGCGACACTTCAGCAATGGGGGATTTTTTCCCTGTGTTTCCAACATTGTCAACAGCCACCGTATAATACTGCCATGTTTGTCCAACCTTGCCTTCCACTTTAATGCTGTC
>CAZBTD010000039.1:24481-27257 GCA_964494815.1 uncultured Ferruginibacter sp.
GCTGTTTCATTATAGGGGTTTATGGAATAAGAAGAGTCCCCAATCCTGAAGCTGTTTATATTCAGTGTCCGAAGGTCAAGTTTGTTTTTTGGCAATGTGTCAATAATAAACACATGCTGTGCTTTGGCAGCAGCCGTTGGCAGGTTTTCAAATCCGATGGTATAATGCTGCGATGCTTTGTTGTCAATCCAGTTTTTTGTTTTATCATACTGGCTGTTGCCTGCAATATAATTGGGGTCGTAAGAAGCGCCTCCATCAATTTTATCTTCATAAATCAGCGGAAGAAAACGTTCATTGTCTTTGCATTTTTCTTTCAGTGCATCAAATGCCTGCTTTTTCAACTGCAGTTGTTTTTGCCAGCGTGACTCATAGCTTGCCAGAATTGCGTTGCGGTCTTTAAGCCGTTTGGTGTATATCTGTGACAGTGCTGAGCGTGGGTGCAGGTATCGTGCCAGTAAAAACTGCATAGATTGTATTTCCTGCCCATAAGTTTCACTCTTATCATAAAACATCCTTCGCTGAAACTGGTACTCACGCCAGGCCCTTGCAAAATCAGGATTATCTTCAACATAATTATTTGTGAGCCGTATGTATTCGTTGATACAGTCAAACACACTGGAAGAGCTTTGATTCATTGACTGGTCTGGCAATGTGAGCGGCTCTGTAACGGTTGCCTGTATAGGAACTTTCCTGGTGTTATCCTGCGGCCTTCGTGGCTGCGGTTTCACTTTCACCGGAATGGTATAGGTTTGCCCCGGGGGTATCTTTGGCACTATAAACCCTGTTACATCAAACCTGTCATGCAAATACAAGGTGCCATCGGGCAGGCGGTCTGCTGCCGGATATCTTTTTAAATCCTGCCTTACGTGTGTGCGTAGTGTCTGGTCGGTGGGTTCAATAAAATTATTATCTCCACCCGGATAATCATCATCGGGATAAGCTGCTTCATCTGCACCAGGGTCGGTATCGGCAGGAGGGTCAACAGTATCAAATGGCGGATAGGCACACTGTATTCCTGGCGGGTTGCAAAACGCAGGGTCTTCCCACCATTTTGAAATCATATAGGTAGAACGCACCCTGTTGTATGGCATACTGATATACACCGGTACATCAAGCGCCTCTTCATTACCAGTATTGGTTATTTCAATATTTTTCACCACCTGCTGGTTGAGCCTTATTTCTTTTGGCCCTCCAATATTTACCTGCAGGCTGAACCTTGCTGCATTGCCAACCTGCCCACGCCTTTCATCCATCTTGCCTACTATCTGCCCAAGGTCAGGCCAGGAATGATAATAATCCGGGCATTGAGGAGGCTGATACAGCAGGCAAACTTCACTGCCTTTTTTCCAGTAGTTTTTTCCATACATTACAAATGTGGCATCAATATAACCCAGGCTTCCGCCTGAAAACGGCTGCCCGTTTTGAATAATCCTTACGCCAAACAGTTTCCTGTTTTCATCATCAGGCAAATAAGAATCAGGCAGCACAAACCTTGTTTCCATATAAGTGGAATTATTGTACACTTTTTTATAGGATGACCGCACTGCTGCTGTGCCGCTCTCGTTGTTAGGCGACAGGTATGGCCTGGCATTATCAGTAAGCGGCACTAAATCAACAGTGGTGTTGGTGGAATCAAAACCACCGCCATGCAGGTAGAGTGTTACATATTTAGTTTGCCCGTCAACGCTTTTGGGAACAACTTTATGAAACCCTGAAATTTCAAAAAACTTTGTTGCAGAATCAGTATTGCACCCAATGCCGCTCACTAATTTTACTGGTATGGCACCACCTGTATTTGTAAGGATGCCTGTGGCATCGTAGTTCAATACTTTGGTATTGTCAAACTGCGGCCTGTAGATGCCTGCGATATACCATTTAAGCGACCGCTGTGAGCCAAAGAAATTCGTAGTGTCAATACAACTGAAAATATTCCCTTCCCTCACCACATAAAAACCTGCTTTAGGTGCAAATACAGAACAAACATTGGCAGTGTCATACGCCACATTGCCCACATCGCCTGCCCGGTTCATCAGCCGCACGCCAATCCATTTGGGAGACGCTCCTCCTGTTGGCACAGCTACCGACAAAGTAGTATCAATAGAAGCTGATGGCGCCACTGGCACAATTGTATTCTGTGCTATGCCTGCATCATTGTTCCAGAAATATTCTATTTGCTTTATCTGTGATGCGCCTGCGCTTCCATTAAACAAATTAAAACTGTTCCAGGTGGTGCTGCCCCATTTGTTATTGCTGTTCTTCATGCGAAAACCTACACGATGAATGCCCGGCTGTAAACCAGCAAGGCTAAACTGGAAGGTGGAATCTATCTGTGCAGCATTCAATGTTACTGATTGCCCGTTGCCGATACCGGGGTCGTTGTCGTAAAAATATTCCAGCACGGTTATTTGCTGTGCATGGCAATAAAAAAATGCTGCTGACAATAAAGCGGTTGTAAAAATTTTTTTCATAACGTTCAGTTGCTGGTACATTAATAAGTTGATTTTCCTTTCACCCTCACATTCACCCTTCCTCCGCTGCCACTTGTTACCTGCAGCGAATACACTTCGGGTAAATCAGGGATGCCTGATAACAGGTAAGGGTAGTCGCCGCCGTAAGCACCTGCCTGCCCGCCGTCTAAAGCATAAGTATTGGCTGGGCTTGCAGCAACTAATTTCCATTGCCCGTCTGTGGATGGTGTGGTATTGCTGAACAATGAAGCAAGGGCAACGCCTTCTAAATTTTTTCCCCTTGCAGGAAAGAAATTGGTGATGTTGCA
>CAZBTD010000040.1:0-2915 GCA_964494815.1 uncultured Ferruginibacter sp.
GCATCCACGCTTAATATTTCAGACAATGTTATAAGGAGCAATATCATTACATCTGGCTCAGGCTTATTTACAGGGATATATAATGTAGCTGCAGTCACTACGGCTATCAATATCAATAATAACAAACTCGGCAATGCCAGTGGCGGACTTATCACCTTTTCTGTTGCGAATACTACAAACGTTACAGGTATATATAATGCTGCAGGTGCCAGTACAGCAACTTTAACAATACAGTCTAATGATATCAGGGGAATAACACATACTGTAGCAGGATCGGGCAATCATACTTATATCTTGAACAGTGCAGCCACCCTTTCTCAAAACATCAACACCAATACATTTACCGCACTTTCGGTAAATACCACCGGGAGCGTTACTTTTATATCCAACAGTGTTTCATTGGGGGCTACTGGTACAAAAATAATAAAGGACAATGCTGTTGTTACGTCGTTTACAAAAACCGGTGGCGGCAGTAATATTTATTTTTATTTTGATGCCGGAAGTTCAGTTGCCGGAGCCACTATCACTAACGAGGGGAATAATTTTTCCAATATAACAATTAACGGAGCCATACCTGTTCAGGGATGGTTTAATACAGACGGCAGCGGAACAGCCCCAACCAAAAATATTTTCAATAATACATTTAACAATATTACCTCTTCGGCAAGTACAGTTATTAATGCCATACAGGTTACAAATGGTGCAGGTGGTATTTATGGTAATACCATTACCAATATTTCATCACAAAACGCTGTAGCAGGCTTAACGGTTACGGCCGGGTCTTTTAGTATTTACTCAAATACAATTAACACTTTATCTTCCTCAGTTAATGCTTCCTCTCCTGTTACAGGAATAAAAATTACTGGCGGCACAACTCATAATGTGTATTATCATGTGATTCATACTTTGAGTTCTTCCGCAGCAACAAGCGCTGTTGCCGGAATTTCAGTAACAGGCGGCACAACAGTAAGGGTGTATAAAAACAAACTGTACAATTTTACAAGTGTTGCTTCAACAGATGGCATAAGCATTGGCAATGGTACCACAGTAACGGTTGATAATAACTTAATAGGCCTTCTTAACTCTACTAACACGGTTGATGATGTGGTAAGGGGCATTAGCATTACAGGCGGTACCACAGTGAATATCTATTACAATACTGTAAATCTTACAGCAGCAGGCGGCAGCGCAAATTTTGGCTCTTCTGCATTATATGCAAGTACTACACCAACGGTTGATATGAGAAATAATATTCTTATCAATACGTCTTCATTTTTTGGGACAGGTAAATCAGTTGCTTACAGGCGCAGCAACACAACCCTTACAAGCTATGCATCCACATCAAATAACAACCTGTTTTATGCAGGTACAGCCAGTGCATCAAGGTTAATTTTTTATGATGGAACTAACAGCGACCAGGCTATGGCAACTTATCAACCAAGAGTTGCAACAAGAGATGCTGCATCGCAATATTCTGCACTTACTTTCTTGAGTATTACAGGTTCAAGCCTTCAGTTTTTGCATTTGAATGGTTCTAATGCTGCTTCAGATGCAGGAACTGCAATTAGTATTACCGATGATTATGATGATGAAGCAAGGTCTGGTTCAACGCCGGATATTGGTGCAGATGAATTTGTGAGTACACCTTGCCCGGCCACACCAACTATTACAAGTGTCAGCAGCGCCGCTCCTTATTATGCAGGGGATGTAATTACTATTACAGGTACAAACTTGTCGGGCATTGCCTACGCCACCATTAATGATATCAACGTTGCCATAGGAGCAACCACTGCTACAACAGCAGATTTAACAATACCTGTTACAATAACAGATACATTAATGTATATACAGGTGGCTGCAACAAGCTCCTGTACTTTTTCCAACATATTGAATAATGTTACATTTTCTGGGTTTATAACAAAAGGTAGTGGAACCGGCAGTGGCAACTGGAGTACAGCAACTATCTGGCGCAACAATGCCCTGCCTGTAAATAATGCACCCGCTATTATTAACACCGGCGATGCAGTTACATTGGATGTAGCCGCTGATCCAATTAAATTTACCATTCTTGCCACAGGGAGTTTGACACACCAGAATAACAGCCTGGTTTTTGGAACAACTTATCTGAATAATACTACTGTAAATGGTACGCTTACCGTTGACAACTCTGGAGCACCAGTATTATTAACAGCAGGCAGGTTTATCTCTCCAAAGTTTATAATAAACAGCGGCGGTACTTTTACAAACAATAGTGCCAATGCTGCTGCAGTAACCATCGCTAATTTTTATGTTTATGCCGGTGGCAATTACAACCACAATGCGGTGGGTAGCACAGGTGCTGGTGTTGTAAATGATTTTCCTGGAAGCACATTGCGTTCTTTTGGTAATACAAGTAATGTAGTGATAACAAAATGGGCCAGCACACTAGCCCCCATAAATCTTCCGGCAAGTGGTAGCCCTGGTTGGGGTAATCTTACAATAAATGTGGCAACGCTTGCAGGAAGCTGGAACCAGGTTGGGTTACTTACAAATGTACAGGGTAATTTAACCATTGCTGCAACAGGTGGAGGCGCTAACGAATTTAGATTTACTGGAACAGCTTTGAATAATACAACTATTGGCGGCAATTTCAATATTTCAGGAGGAACAGTGTCTGGCAACTCGGGCACTGGAAATACAACATTTACTATTGGAGGAAATCTTAATCTTTCGGGAGGCACTTTCATTCCTTGTAACAATTCAGGCACAACAGGCACTGTTACTGTTACTGGTAATATAGTAATGAACGGAGGAAATATTACATCGCCAGGCAGCGGCAGAACCTATACAATGTCAACTGCAAATGTTTTGATAAGCAGTACGAGTGTTTTCGGCCTTTCGTCGAGTAGCAGTTCGGCGCTTACGCTTACAACCGG
>CAZBTD010000040.1:3015-27171 GCA_964494815.1 uncultured Ferruginibacter sp.
GGTGCGGCATCAGTAACTTACACGGCTGCACCAGCTGTAATGTCTGTTACTTCACCAAATAAGAAAAATAACTTCTTTGTTACTTCTGGTAAAACACTAACGCTTAACAACAGCATTATACCTGCAAGCACATCTTCCTCCAACAGCTGGACATTTACAGTAAATACTGGTGGTGCATTAAACTGTGGTACCAATTCAATTGGAGATCCAGGACTTAGTAACCGTGTTTTTGTATTTACGTTACAAACCGGAGCTACATTACGCACAGGCCATTCTGGAGGTATTTATGATTTAAACCCAGGTCTTGCGTCAATAAATACAACAGTTGCTAATGCAAGTTTGAGTAGTGGCGCTACGTATGAATTTAATGGCTCAGTAGCACAGGCGTCTAGCATTTTTACCACTACACCTACAGCTTCTACTGTTGCCAACATGGTAATTAATAATACACATGCTTCGGGTGTCACTTTAAGTGCAAGCTATAATGTAACCACAGCGTTGCAAATGACTACCGGCACACTTACGTTAAGCACATTTGACTTAACTGCTGCTACCGTAACCGGTGCCCCTTACTCGAATACAAAAATGGTGATCACCAACAGTACCGGTGCACTGGGCCAGCCAGTTTCACTCGCCACTATTTTATATCCTGTAGGTAATAGCGGCAATTACACACCGGCGAGTTATACATTTACTGCAAACTCCACTGCAAGAAATCTTTTTGTAAGAGCAGTAACACCAAGAAACCCCAACGACGTTTCTGCAACGGATTATATTAACAACAGGTGGTGGAATACTGATCTTAGTGTAACAACGGGTACTTATTCTTATACATCTGTTTATACGTATATCAATGGTGACATGGTAGGTACTGCCGCTAACATAAGGCTGAACAGGTGGACAGGAAGTGCATGGGTAAACGATGCTGCCAGTGTTGTAAACAATACAAACTTTACTATCACCAGTGGTTCATTAAATGAATCTACCGGGACATTATCTGCCACAGCACAATGGGTTGGAAGGGTATATACTGCACCAGCTATTTACCATTGGGTTAATGCTGCCGGAGGCTCATGGCTAACGCCTGCCAACTGGTCTCCGGTTGGGGTGCCAGGTAGTGGGGATGGTGTAATATTTGATGCTGCCGGATCACCTTCTTACACAACTACCAATATGCCGACGGGGATAAGCCTTACTCAGTTTACGGTGGCATTAAATAATACAGCAAATATTTTGGCAAGTGCCGCAGGTTCGGTTGGTTTGGTTTTCCCAGGTACAGCTACACCGCAATTTAGCGTAGCGGCAGGGTCGTCTTTAACATTTAATGGAAGCAATGCTGTAAACTTTAATTTACCTGCAAGCGCTACCGGTAATGTAGCTGGCACATTAAAGCTTCAGCAATCTGCACATACTGTTACAGTGGCAACCGCTGGTGCTTTGGTATTTCCTTCGGGAGGTTACTTTGCAACAGGTATTGTACCGGCAACAGGCTTTAGTGGTAATCCATTTGGAGCAGCAGGTACTAATGGCGCTGTAATATTTCAGAATGGTTCAATCTGTGAAACTTTTGAAGGTTCAAATCCATTTGGTGGCGCAGGTGTCAATATAACTACTTTCCAGGCAGGTAGTTTGTTCCGTTATTCAGATCCTAATGTGGCTACTTCGCCATCGGTATCAGGACGCACTTACTCTAATTTTACATGGAATGCAAACAAAACAACAAGTATTGCTGCTGCAAGTTCATTTATTTGCGACAGCCTTACTGTTACCGTTGGTACTTTCAATCTAAACTTACAGGGAACACCCACGCCAGACCACTCAATCAGAGGAAATATTAATGTTGCGTCTGGAGCCACTCTCACTTTCTCCCCTTCTGTTTCAGGTACAGTAAATATGAACAGTGGTAGTACACAAATCATTTGGGGAGCAGGCACATTTAGTGTAAACAGTAATGCAATACTCGATATTAATGCAGGTACAACTGCAAGCCTGCAAAAAAATATGGATGTAAGTAATCCTTTTGCTACAACGCAGGGAAGGATTAATGTAAATGGCAACTTAATTTGTAATGGAGAAAATTATATAGCCTCTTTGCCATTTGCAGGTGGCGGGCTTGTGCAGTTGCAAAATACCGGCTCAATATATATACAGAGTATTAATGGAATAAATACAACAGGGGTATCGGGCAACATACGCACTACTAACTTTGGCTATACAGGAGTTGGAGGCAATTTTATTTATTCAGGAAGTGCTAGCCAGGTAACCGGCAACCGTTTACCTCTGACACTTGGCGGCACTTCACAACTAACTATTGCCAATACAGGAGCCGCAGGCACTGATATTGTTACATTAACTACAAATAATACTTCCACCCCAAGAATTAACCTTGTCTCCGGCCAGTTTAATGCCGGCACAGGTGGTACACTTATTATTACTGGCGGCACCAATTTGGTTGTTGGTACTGGCGGCAATCAATATTTATCCGGAACAGCAAATGACAATATTATCCGCTTTGCCACTAACGGTGCTGTATCAGGCACACCAGAGTTGTGGAATGTAACCATTGGTACAAGTGGTACTGGGGTTGATTTTCAAAACAATGCCAGGATAAATGGAATACTGCTGATAAATAACGGTGGCTTTGTAGTAAACAACGCACCAAAGTACAATACAGGGTCTTATTTGATATATAATACAGGAGGGTCTTATAACAGGAATATTGAATGGGGAAATAATAGTGGCCTTGGTTTTGCCGGCTACCCCCACCATATAACAGTACAAAACGGCACTACGCTGGATGTACAGAACCCCGGATTTGATTTGGGTTGTGGAGGCAATCTCAATCTCGGTACAACAACAGCAGGAACACTGGTGCTGTCCAGCTACACACAACCTTATGATTTATTTGTAAAAGGCAATATCAATATTGGCAGTACAGCAGCAGGCACACTTACTATGTCAAATAGTGTGGGTTGCGATCTTTACTTAACCGGTAACTGGACACGAAATGCAGTTGGCACCGTAAACTTTGGTGGGGGCAATGGACGTTCTGTTTATTTTGAGGGAAACACAGATGTGGCTATTACTGCTACCAGCGGCCAATATTTTCCTTATATGCGGATGCAAAAAGCAAACAAGACCAATAAAGTAACACTAGCTGATCATGTAAGCATCGGTTTTGAAGTCACCTTTACAAAAGGCACACTTGATCTTGGCACAAACAATAAGTTTTTCAGCTTGCTTTCAAATGCAAACTATGATGCAAGAGTAGATGTAAGCGACTCGGCAAATACTGCATTTGTTTATGGTTCTGACGATATTAATGGGCAGTTTATTGTGCATCGCTATATGCCAGCAAGAAGAGCATGGCGTTTAGTAAATGCGCCATTAAAGCCAGGTGCTGGCACACATACTATTTCGCAGGCATGGCAAGAGCAGGGCAATAGTGCCAGTGGCAGGGATTATACAGCTGCAAACTGGTCTGCTTCTGTATTGGCTGATTCCATAAGCACATCTTATGGTACACAAATAACGGGCAATACTTCTGTTGCATCTGGTTTTGATCTTAGCCCAAATAACCAGTCTTCAATAAAATTCTTTGCCGGTGCAGGCACATGGAGTACCCCCGCAAATACTAATGCTACCGGGGTTAACAGTAAGGAAGGTTGGTTGTTGTTTGTACGTGGAGATAGAAAAAATTATGGTGAGATAACGAATCAATACAAAGCGCCAACAATTACAACACTTCGTCCCCGGGGACAAATATTTATCGGGCAAAAAACAATTACATCAAGCGGTCTTACAACAGTAGGCAATCCTTATGCGTCTGCTGTTGATTATTTTGCTATGACAAGAACTGGCTCAGGTTGGCCTGCAAATCCAACATATTATGTATGGGATCCTGCATTGGGGGGTGCATTGGGTGTAGGTGCATTTGTAACTCTTACCTGGAATGGTACCAACTTTACCCGTTCATCGCCTTATGGTGCCGGTACTTACGATAATAGATACATCCCTTCCGGGGCCGCCATTTTGGTTGATTTTCCAGCTGGAGGTACATTGTCTATGAATGAAGCAAATAAGAATACAGATAGTAACACTACTGCTTTCAGGCCAGTAAGACAATTGTCAACTGTGCTGCAATCTAAAGATGCAGATAACACAGTATTTATCGCAGATGGCGCTGTGAATTTATTTGGCGAAGATTTTAATAACGATGCAGACTTTAATGATGCCAAAAAAATAGGGAACATTAATGAAAATTTCTGCCTGAAAAGAAATGGAAGTTATTTATCGATAGAAAGAAAAAAACTGGATGCAGATGCAGACACTATTTTCTACCATATGTCGAGGATGCAGAAGAAAAGCTACCAGTTAAAATTTGTGATGGACAATGTAGAATTGCCAGCAACTACTACGGCATTTCTTGAAGATACCTACCTAAAAAAGAAAACACCAGTGAGTATTACGGGAACTAGTGAAGTGGATTTTATTGTAACAGATGATGTTGCAAGCTCAGCCACCGACAGATTCCGGCTGGTTTTCAGGCGCTCGGTTGTTTATACAAATATTGATGCCGTAGTGCTGAATACTGATGTTGCTGTAAACTGGAGCGTAGCTAATGAATGGAATATTGATCATTATGAAATTGAACGCAGCAGCAATGCAAACAATTTTGTTTTGGTGGCCGAAAAAACGTCCAACGGCGATACTGAGACCACAGTAAACTACACCGGAACAGATTTGCAGCTTGCTCCTGGCGAATATTATTACAGGATAAAGAGTGTAAGTAAAAACGGAGCGATAACTTACAGCGATGTTGTAAAAGTAAAAGTTGTAAAAGGCAGTCCGGGCATATATGTATTCCCTAATCCTGTTACCAACGGTATAATACAATTGCAGATGAACAAAACAGCGGCCGGCGAATACAATGTGAGGTTGACTGGTGCCAATGGACAGGTATTGTCTGCGTCAGCAATAAAGCATAGCGGTGGCAGCGCCACACATATTATCAAACCGGGCCATACACTTGTGAGTGGTATATACCAATTGGAAGTTTTGGCGCCGGATAATACTGTAAACACAATAAAAGTGCTGGTAAGCAGCAAGTAAAAAATTATAAGCCGGGCGCAGAAACAGGTGCCCGGCTTATAAAGTATCAATGATAAGTACTATATTGCATTAGCAAAAAAATAAACGCCTTCAAGGCAAAAGCCCTATTTTAATCCGCTAATCCTTACAATTTCCATTTTAAATTCATCCAAGTTAAATCAATGAGGGGTTAGGTATAATATTTGACAAAAATAAATACCTTGCAAAGCCCGTTAGTGTTAAGTTTCACTGATTCTGGCAGGCATATTACCCTTGGTTTGATAACGGTAAACCAAAGCGCAGGTTGTGCTTGATATAACCGGCACTATTTAATCTCCCCATAGAAACAAATGTAAATTTTCATCCGGCAGAGGACGATGATTTACTTATGCAAAATGAAAGTTATTCATAATAATTTGTTTACTTGTTGATGACTAAAAACCACATATTCTCATTTGTAAAGCAACTTTTGTTCTATGCTGTTACAACATTGTTTGCTGGTCAAGTATATTCCCAGCAACAGAACAGTCGTTTATATGATGGAGCTGCCGGGAGTAACTCGGTGGGGGAAAGATCCTTTGTGTCAATAGATGAAGCGCCTGGAAATACTGCGTTTACGGAGAATGAAAATAAACCTGCCAGCCCTTCGGCAATATTTACCTGGACTGGAGCTACTTCTAATGATTACAATACAGGAAGTAACTGGGATTTAGGCACTGTTCCGGGTGCTGCTGATGATATTATAATATCATCAGCAGCCATCAATCCCTGTATTATAAACAGCGGCTCTTTTTCAATAACTAACGTCACAATAAATCTTACAGGCGATTTCAGGGTTGCTGCTGGAGCTTCTTTGACTGTTACTAATAATATTTCTTATTCGTCATCTGTGTTACCCACATTAGATTGTTCAAGTACCATCACATTCAGCAAAGTGGGCGCACTTACAATTCCTGCCTGGAATTATGGAAACCTTACTTGTGCTCCTGCCACAACCCGTAGCTGGAGTGTAGGTACTACTGGTATTTGCGGCACATTTACACCAGGTGGAGGAACAACCTATACCGCTACCGTTGGCAGTACAGTTGATTATAACAGTGGCGTTGCACAAACTATACAAAATGTAAATTATTATAACCTTAGCAACAGCGGCAATGGCCCAAGAAGTTACAATAATGCAAGTGTTGGTAACATCGATATTGCAAATGTATTTACACCTACAACAGGAACGGTAACCACTGGTAGTTTAAACACAATTAATTTCAGTAGCGCCGGTGCACAAATAATACCTACTACTAAATACTGGAATATAAGTAATGGCGGAACAGGTCCACGTACATTAGCAACTGTTGGGTCAAATAGTAATGTAATAACCATTGGAAATTTTTTCGGTTTGCCTACAGGAGCGCTTACCACCACTAATAGCACTGTGGAATTTACGGGCCCAAATGTTTATCTTCTTGCTGGCATTACTTACCACAATCTAATTTTTAACAGCACAGGCAACGCTACTTTCAGTCTTTTTTCTGGTACTACTCTTACTGTAACAGGCAATCTTACCATTACCGCTTCTGGCACCTCCTGTGTTTTAAATATTGGAAGTATCGCAGGTGTTTCAACTGGGCTTACGGTGTTGGGCAATGTTGACATACAAAACAAAGGGATTTTGCAGATGGTAGCATTGTCAACTTCAAATGGTGCTACAGCCAATATATCCGGTAACCTTACAGTATCCGGTACAGGTAAAATTAACTTAGAACCAGTTGCGTCAGCCTCTGCAGCCGGTATTATAAATGTTACTGGTAATTTTATTTCCACCGGAAGCAGTGTGGCAAATGCATCAGGCGTGGGTGGTATTGTTGACTGGGGTGTTACTGGCACGCTTACCAATAATGGTATTTATATCAAAGGAAATTTTGACCATAGCGGCACCGGTACTTTTGGCGCCAGCACCACATCGGTGGCTACCCCGGCAGCAGGTTTTGTATTTAATAATACAAGTGGTACACAAACTTTTACTTATTCCGGTTCGGGAGTTTCTTCCAAAACAAATTACCAGGTAAATGCATCCGCAAGGTTGCAGCTGCTAACAGGTTTAACGCTTGGCTCAGGTGCAAGCCCTTTTTCCAACTTTACTATATCCGGTACCCTAGATTGTGTAAATCAGGTAATAACAGCTGCAGATGCTAACAGCGCTTTTACAATCAATGCTAATGCAGTACTTCGAACAGAACATAGTAATGGTGTAACAGGAAGTTTGTCTGGTTTTGCAGCAGGAAAAATAGCAGGTAATAATGGCATATACCAGTTTGCAGGCAGCGCTCCTCAAAATACAGGATTTCCTTCTGCAGTAACTGCGGCCAACAGGATAGACTGGCTGGGAACAACTGCATTAACACTCAATCAATCCCTTGATATAAACAATCCTGGCAATATCAATTTCACAAATAGTGGTATCTTCTATCTGGGTAATAATAACTTATCCATAGGTTCAGGTTCGGCAATAAATGGTGGGCCTTTTTCAACCAGTAAAATGTTTGTGACAAATGGAGCAGGACACTTGATAAGAAATTATACCAGTGCAGGAGCAGGGCTGCCTTTTACATGGCCCTTAGGCGATACAACAGGAACAACAGAATATACGCCGGTTACTGTTAATTCTGTTTCCACATCAGCCGCAGGCAGTTTTGGTTTTGGAGTTACAGACGATGTGCATCCTAATATGTCACCAGTTACAAGCTATATTAGTCGTTACTGGAACTATTATACATCAGGCGGTGTTTTCACATGGGGCAGCGCTTCATTTACCTATGTAAGTGATGATATTGTAAACGGGCCAGAAGGATTATTCAGGGGCAGTGCATGGGATGGCGGCAGCAGCAGCTGGATCGTACATAACTCAAGCAGTGCTGCATCCAATGTGTTAAGCATAAGCAGTGGGCCTTCTTCTGCAAATCTTTTTGACGGAAATGATATTACTGCAAGAGCAGCCGGGCCTGTATATTACAGAAGTGCCGCAGCCGGCCCCAATGACTGGAGTAATATCAATTCATGGCAGGTTTCCACCGATCCGCTTTTCGTATCACCAGCACCAGTAACACCTTTGTATGAACCAACTGCCGTAAACAGCGGCGGCATTACCATCAGGGCCGGCCATACAATCAATCTCACTACTACTGCTACGGCAGATGAAATGGCGATAACAGCAACAGGTATTTTAAATATTAACTCAGGCGCTTTGCTTGATATTAATGATGGCTCAGGAACAGATGCAATTATTAGTGGTACACTTAATAATAATACCGGTGGCACACTCAATACAAATGGAGGCTCATTGATTTCAGTTTCGGCAGGCGGTTATTTAAAAAACTTGTCAGATATTACCGGTGCAGGATCGTTAGATGTTACCGGCACGTTTGAACATGCACTTGATGGCTACGTTGTTCCAGCGGCCACATGGAATGCCGGCTCTCTTTGTTATGTTACCGGCATTACATCAACAATACCAGCCGGGCTTGGTCAAAACTTTTATGATCTTACATGGGATTGTAATCAATCAGGAGATATAAATCTAGTAAATGGCATAACAGGACCAATACAAAACGATTTTACTGTTGCAAAAACAAATGGTTTTGAATTAAGATTGGCAAGCACACAAAACGTAACACTTTCTATAGGCCGTGATTTGAGGGTAACGGGTGGCACTTTGATATTGAATGGTGCTTCTTCTTCTTTCGCAGCACCTTCTTCTTCTTTATCTGTTGGCCGGGATTTATTTATTTCCGGCACTGGTAGTTTTTATAATACCAATGAATACGCAAGCGGAATTGGTGTGCCGGCAGTAAATGTAACAGGTGATTTAAATATTACCGGCAGTGCCGGACAACGGCTTGTAATTGCAGGGGCAAAAACAGGATTTGCAGCAATACCATGTTCCGCAGTAATTAATCTGGCTGGAGATTTTTCACTCACCGGCACCGGCACTATGACGATTAGCGAAAGCTCCGCCAGTGGTACATTGTATGTTGCAGGGAACTTTATTCATTCAAATGGCATAATAGAACGAAATGCTGGTAATGCCGATATCATTTTTAATGGTACCATGCCACAGTTTTATACATCCGGGGGCAGCATTGTTACCGCTGTTGATTTTACTGTAAACACTAATGCTATACTGGATATGAATACAAGCTACATATCGGGTACAGGCACATTCACTATGCAAAATAACAGTACACTTCGTATGGGCTCGCCTGATGGTATTGTTGCTGCTTCTGTTATACTTGGCAACCTGCGAAACTCTGGAGTGAGAACATTACCTCCACTTGCCTCATATATCTATAATGGTATTGTATCACAAAATACAGGATCGGGGTTACCAAATAACATCACCGGTAGTTTAACTATTGATAATTCGGGTACAAGCCCATCTGACATAGTAACACTCACAACGGACAATACAACTACTTCTGTACTTAATCTTACTGCTGGAAGATTAAATGCAGGAACTGCAGGTACTTTATTAATTGCAGCTGGAGGTTCGGTAATTGGAAACGGAGGAAATCAATATTTATCAGGAAGCGCAAATGATAATATTATTCGCTTTACTGCAAACGGCTCTGTACAGGGTACGCCAGAGCTATATAATATTACTATAGGAAACAGCGGTAGTGGGGTTGATTTTATAAACAATGCCAGGATAAATGGAATTCTGCTAATTAATAATCTCGGCCTTGTAAACCCCAATGCACCTAAATACGCAACTGGTTCACAACTTATTTATAATACAGGTGGTGCCTATACACGAAACAATGAATGGGATAATAATACAACCGGAGCTGCAGGTTATCCTTATCATGTAGTAATAAAAAACGGAACTACCTTAAATTTCACAGCAGCAACACCATCACCAATTGGTTGCGCCGGTGATGTTACTATAGGCAATCCTTCTGCTGCAGATGCAGGCACATTTAATCTTGCGACAGTTGGTGCAACACCGCTTTATATTGGCGGCAGCTTACTTATTGGCGGAGCCTCCTCCACAGGCACTCTTAATATGAGCAATACTGTTGGGGGTGATGTATATATTGGCAAAGACTGGACCCGTACAGCTACTGGTATTGTAAATTTTGGTACTGGCAGCAGGTCAGTTATTTTTAATGGAAGTAGTGACGGAACAATTACTGCAGATGGAGGACAAGTGTTTCCATATATGTATGTTGACAAAGCAGCCAAGCCAAACAAACTAACGCTGGCCGATGAAGTAAGCATAACAGATGAGATTGGATTTACGCAAGGCACAGTTGATTTAGGAACAAATAATAAATTCATCACTATTATATCTACTGCTGCTAAAACTGCAAGAGTTGGGCAGAGCAGCTTGGCGAATACAAATTTCATTTACGGATCCTCTGATAACCTCGGCCAGTTTATTATGCAGCGTTATGTGCCAGACAGAAGATCGTGGAGACTGGTAAATGCTCCACTAAAGCCAGGTGGTGGCACACATACTATTGGCCAGGCGTGGCAGGAAAGATCAACTGGTCTTGATTATACTGCTTCAAGTTGGGTGGCTTCGGTAGCAACAGACACCATTACAGCAGGGTATGGTACACAAATAACAGGCGGCTCTACTGCTAATGGGTTTGATATAAGCCCTTTGAATAATGCATCCATAAAATATTTCAGTGCCGGCAGTTGGTATGCACCAGTCAATACAAATGCTACCAGTGTAAACAGCCAGGAAGGATGGTTGCTTTTTGTAAGAGGGGATAGAAAGAATTTTGGTGAAATAACGAATCAATACAAAGCACCTACTGTTACAACCCTGCGTCCAAGAGGACAGGTTTTTATTGGCCCCAAATCTCTTACTTCAAGCGGCATAACCACAGTTGGTAATCCATATGCCTCAGCAGTTGATTATAATTCTATGGTAAGAACAGGTTCTGGATGGCCTGCACAACCCACATATTATATTTGGGATCCTATGCTTGGCGGCTCTCAGGGTGTTGGGGCTTTTGTAGCGCTTACATGGAATGGCACCGACTTTACAAGATCAGCTCCGCTAACAGGTACCGGCACCAGCAGTTATGACAACCGCTACATTCCTTCTGGTGCAGCAATTATGGTGGATTTTCCTGCCGGAAGCGGCACCCTTACAATGGATGAGGCAGATAAGAGTACTGCAAGCACCACTAATGCTTTCAGACCAAGATCTGCTGTGTATCAATTAATGACTGTTCTTAAAACAATTAATGATGACAACACCACATATGTATCCGACGCTGCATTAAATTTATTCGATAATACTTTTAATAATGCAGCTGATTTAAATGATGTAAGAAAACTGTCGAATGTAAATGAGAATTTTGCTGTGCAGCGTAATGGAAGTATCATGGCAATTGAGAGGAAAAAATTGCCTGCAACTGCCGATACAATTTTTTATTTTATGAATAGGATGCAGCAAAAAAATTATCAACTGGAGTTTGTAATGGATCATGCCGCTTCTGTGCCTAAAAAATCGTACGCCTTTTTGGAAGATAAATATCTCAATAAAAAAACTCCGGTTAGCCTTACAGGAACAACATTTGTAAACTTTACTGTAAATCAGGATACTGGCAGTTATGCAAAAGACCGGTTCATGCTTGTGTTCAGACGTGGACATGCACATGGAAGTACAAATGTTTATGCAAAGGTGATAAAAGGAGCAACTGTAGTTAACTGGTCAGTGCAAGATGAAACAGAAGTAAGCTATTATGAAGCTGAAAAATCAACTGATGGAGTAAACTTTTTTACACTCAATTCGAAAGTGCAACCTGCTGTCTTGCAACATAAAGCAGATTACAGTACACTCGATGAAAAAACTGGTGCCGAAGAACAATATTACAGGATAAAAATCACCGGTAAAGATGGAAGCACTTCATACAGTGAAAAAGTAAAAATGGAGAATAACTCAGCTGCATTATCAGTTTATCCAAACCCTGCAACTAATGGCATTATCAAATTGCAATTAAACAAAGCAAACGCAGGAGTTTATACAACAAATTTGTTGGCCGAAAATGGACAAATAGTAAATACAGATATAATTAATCATGCTGGGGGAACGGCTGTAAAAACTATCCAGTTAAAACAACATTTGACAAGCGGCATGTATCAATTAAAAATAACCACACCCTCAGGTAAGATAACCGTAATAAAAGTGCAACTGATTAATTAGTAAACCACAAGCAAGAAGTGTAAAGGAACTGTGACTAAGCAGTTCCTTTTTTTATAATCTTCAGCTTTATTTACTGGTTAAAAATACAATTGAATAATAAATGCCGTAAAACCGTCTCATATACTTAAGCTATTGAAGAAAAAAAACGCTGCACCATTAATGCAGCTTTGCAAAGGATATCTTTTTTAAAGCGGGAATTAGATTGGGTTTTATTGTATGATTAATTTGAATACTTGTTTTGTCCCTTTATCGCTTGTGATAATTACATTGTAAAAACCTGGCGCTTTTCCTGTAATATTTAATTCCTCCTTGTTATACCCGGATGGGAAAAATTTAGTTATAGCATTTGTTATTTTACCATCAGCATTTGCAAACACAATAGTCACATTTTCTGCAGCAGTTAAATTGAAACCAACAGTTGCTTTTCCTTTTGCAGGGTTTGGATATACACCTGTTATTTTATTTATTTCATTAATAGCTGTTGCAACTGGCGCAGGCCTTGCAGCGGTGCAGTTACCAGCCACAGGGCTGTTGCCGGTAATTTCAATCCAGTCAATATCAGCAGTAGCGTTAGATGCAATGCTCTCTAACCGGATATCATTGTTGCCTGCATTCAAGGTCACATTTACAATTGTATTTAAGAATATTGAACTGCCACTTGTTTTGGGGAATGGCAATGCAGCATTAACTACAACACCATTCAAAATAAACTTCATGCTGTAAGTATTACTGGTGCTGCTATTGGCGTAACGCCAGTTTAAAGTATAAGTGCCAGTGGATGGCACATTTACTCTCCATACAACTGCTTTGCCTGCGGTGTTGGTTAAGTTGATAACCTTAGTATTGTCTGCGCCACTGTTGCTGCTTACTGCACCTTCAACCAGGCACAGCCCTGTTGCAGTAGTTGCATTATCTTCTATTCTTATTGTAGTAGTGCCGCCTCCACCAGATAGCTGGAAGTTAGCCGTAGCAGATTTGTTGGCATTCATTGTTACGGTTGTTGTAGCATTTGTGCCGCTTGCATCGCCACTCCAGTTTACAAATACATAGCCTGTTGCCGGGGTAGCTGTAACTGTTGCAGTTGCGCCGGAAGCATAAGAACCGGCACCACTAACAGTGCCGCCAGCTGCAGGGCTTGCAGCGGTAGTCAATGTATAAGTTGTTGGAGGTATTACAGTAAAGTTGGCTGTAACAGATTTGTTTGCATTCATTGTTACAGTTGTAGTAGCGTTAGTGCCACTTGCTCCACCGCTCCAGCTACTAAATGTATAGCCTGCTGCTGGCGTAGCTGTAATGGTTACAACTGTTCCTGAAGTATACGTTCCTGCGCCACTTACTGTTCCGCCTGCTGCTGGCGAAGCAGTTGTAGTTAATGTATAATTTGTTGGCGGTATGGCTGTGAATGTGGCTGTAACAGATTTGTTGGCACTCATGGTAACCGTGGTAGTGGCATTAGTACCGCTTGCATCTCCACTCCAGCTTGTGAAAGTATAACCAGCTGCCGGGGTAGCAGTAATTGTTACTACTGTTCCTGAAGCATAAGAGCCGGCGCCGCTAACAGAACCGCCAGCTACAGGGTTTGCCGATGTTGTTAGCGTATAATTTATTGTGGTAGATAAATCCCCATTCAATACATCGCTCCTGTATTTTTTGAAATTGTTTTGAGTGAGGTCTTTTGCTTCAATGGCATCATTGTAGAAAATAACCGATCCATTGTCGCTGATTGTTTGCAGTTTAGTAAGCGATAGCACACCGCCTTCATTTACACCCATTACAGATTCAATATTTAAACCTGTTGTTGTAAAACTGCTTAATGCCACAGGTGCGTCTGCTGCATTACCCGTCCATTTGTACAAAGCGCTGTTTTGTGTATCGTCGCTGCTGCCTGCTGCAATGATGTATGTTCCATTTGACAAGCGTACAATATCCCTGATGCCTCTTGTACCAAGGCTTAACTCAATTGGCGAACCAAATGTTGGGTTGCCGGATGTTGAACCATTGTTGAACCATGTTTCAAAATTCAATAAAGGAACTATTACTGCTTTGGTACGGCTACCTGTGGGGACTAACGGTGCTCTTAAGCCGATATACAAAGTAGTGTTATCTGGCCCAAATGTCATGCCTTCCACGTTAAAGCCATCAATTGTTTTTGAATCTTTGCCTGCGGCAGCACTTGTAGTAAAGTTGTAACCATTGGCATCGCCCCAGGCAATAATTTTTTCCCTTAATGTTGCATAATAGCCAACTACAGATAAGGAAGTAGCTGCACCAGTGCCACTGATAGTGGTTGCAAATATCCTGTTGCGGTTTGGTTTGCTGTTGAAGTTCGGCGACTTGCCATTGCCCATAGAACCAATCCAGTAAACCCTTCCGCTAACCGTTGTGCTTCTCACGCCACCTTCGAGGTCTGTTTCTTCAGCAGTTCCGTCAGGCAAGCTTAAGCTCCCTGCATAGTTATAAGAAGTAAGCGGCAGGCCAGATTCTTTTCTTGAATGAACAAATAAATTGTTTAACTCATCATCAGCCACTAAAAAATACTCATCATCCAAGGCAATGGCAGCAGAGCCATCAGATATGCCCGTGTTCCATGTTGTTTGTGCTGGAACTAAAGCTGTGGCAGAAGCTGCATAATTAATTACTAATGTTTTTGTATTTGGCCCTTTGGTAAGCGTTAGTGTGATATTGGCATACCCAACACCTGTTGGTGTGATTTTTATTGTCGCCTGCCCATCTGCCTTAGTAATTATCACATTTGCATTGGTAACAACACTTGTGTTGCTGCTGCTTGCTGTCAAAGTATAGTTGGCTGCAACAATGGAAGCGCTATTATATTTTGCATCTACCACAATGCCCTTTGTTTTTGCAGGGTCTGTTGGGTCGTTTATAACACTACTAACATATGGCGGGTTTACAAGAGCGGTAGTTGCTGTTGTATTAAATGCAAGTGATAAAAGGTTTGCTTCTGCGGCAAAATTTGCTGTAACAGATTTGTTTGCATTCATTGTTACAGTTGTGCTTGCAGATGTTCCACTGGCATCGCCGCTCCAGCTACTGAATGTGTAACCATTTGCTACCGTTGCGGCAACTGTTGCTGTTGCGCCAGAATTATAGGTGCCTGCACCGCTAACTGTACCGCCAGCCGCAGGAGAAGCTGTTGTTGTAAGCGTATATGTAGAAGGTGCTGAGCCACCACATGCTGTAGGGCTTGACAGTGTTGCTCCTGCTGCAGCCATCACAATAGTTTTTATATTGGCTGATGGAGTGATGTTTAATGTATAAGGCGGCGTAAATGATGTGCCGCTGCCAGCAGAATTGCCAGAGGTAGAAACCAAGGTATTGTTTCTTGAAATAACTGCAGTAAAATTATTTTGATAAAGGTCAATAGGAGTGCTAACGCCATCAAAGTAGTTGCTTTCAACCAACAAGTCTGCTTCTTTACCGGCACGTACACAATGGCTGTTGCCAGTGCAGTTAAAATAATTATTTACTACATGCACCTGGCCAAATCTTAATCTTGGCATTCTTTCTTTACAACCAGTGCCCCACCAGTTGTACATCATGGTAACTTTCAGTTTGCCCCTATCAGATGTTTTGCTGTCGGAGTTGCCAATAAGGCTGTTGAACTGGTGGTTGCTTGATGCAGATGTATAACGGAATTTGCACCAGGTAACTGCAATGTAATTTGCACCGTTTGTTATATCAAGATTGCCATCCTGCCCATCATAAATATCGCAGTGGTCAATCCAAACGTTAGTCGTTGAAGACCCATCAATAGTAATACAATCAACACCATTTACATCTACGGCACCCGGCCCCTGTATTATCATATTTCGGATGATAATATTTTTGGCTTTTACATCAAAGCCACCAATGAGTTTAGCATCGGGTAAACCAATAATTGTTTTATCTGCAGCAACATTTACCCTTGTGCCGACACCAGTGCCGACTGTGCCGGACACATAAATTACTTTGGCGCCGCTTGAACTGGCCTGGCTTTGCAGGGCAGATAAAGTCGTTACTGTAACAGGCGTAGCAGAACCTCCACCAGTGGTTCCTCCGTTTTGTGTGGCCCAGCCTATAGGTGCACACTGATCTTGTGAAAAAGAAAGGGTTGAAAATAAAAGGCATACGAATAGCAGGGTAAGCAACCGCTTTTGCATGTGTTGTATTTTAAAGATGAACTAAAAAATGCTTCACAGGGTAAACCGGCAAATAAATGCAGTGGCAAGAGGCAAGCAATACTTTAAAAAAATATCAAAGTAATTTGATATTAAAAATTCAACAGGCCGGCAAGGCAAACCAATTATGGTTTCAAAAACCAGCGAAAAGCTTTTCTAACTTTTACTAACATTTTAATTTGTTTTTAATTTGGAGGAAACAATATCTGACTTAGCGTTACCTGGAAAATATTTTGTGATAAGTTACAAGCAAGCGCCGTCGAAAACGGAGACAAAACTATACCAACACACTACGGGATTATAGTGTTTTGATGTATTTTTTTGTGCAATCGCAACCGGGAACGATTGCGTAAAATGCGTAACATGCAAGCTGACATTTTTAAGAAAATGCTGATGTTGCATTCAGATTATTCCCGTTGAATTTAAATGACAAAAGCAAGGCTGATCATATTATTTTTTCTTGGATTGATAAAAGTACATGGGCAAATACCAGTAGCTCCTGATACATCATTTTCGGTTTACAGCGCTTACACAAAAGCAGCTAAACAATACCCGGGCATTAGTATAGCTGCAGAAATTCATTTAAAGGAAATTAAAGAAGAAAAGGATATTGTGTATTGCGATTTGAATGGACGAAAATTATTAACAGATGTCTTTAGACCGGCAGACAAAAACAAAATAAATAGTATAGCTATCATTATTATTCATGGCGGCGGCTGGCGTTCGGGCAAAAGGGCGATGCATTATCCGCTGGCACAAAGATTAGCTACATTGGGCTATACATGTTTTACTCCTGAATACCGGTTGTCAACTGAAGCAGTTTTTCCTGCAGCTGTTTTTGATATTAAGGCAGCTATAAAGTGGGTAAAGCAAAATAAGTTTACTTATAATATTGACACCTCAAAAACAGTTTTGCTTGGCTTTTCTGCAGGTGGTGAACTGGCAGCATTTGTTGGTACAACCTGCGGCAGTCAAAAATTTGAAAACGGTGATTGTAATAAGGGTTTTTCATCGAAGGCAAACGCAGTGATTGACATCGATGGCACGCTTTCATTTGTTCATCCCGAAAGTAGTGAGGGTGATGACAGTAAAAAATTGTCTGCTGCCACACAGTGGTTAGGCATTGCCAAAAAAGATAGTTTGCAATTATGGCAGGAAGCATCACCACTTGCTCATGTAAACAAAAATTCACCACCCACATTATTCATTAACAGTTCTGTTGCATCCATGCATGCCGGAAGGGATGCATATATCAATGTGCTTAAAGAAAACAATATTTATTCAGAAGTACAAAATTTTGATAATTCGCCACACACATTTTGCCTGTTCAATCCCTGGTTTCAACCCACTGTTGAGTACATTAATGGGTTTTTGAGGAAGATTTTTGGAAAATGAAAATGCCGGAGCAGTTAATATGGCTTTGTAGTTAGTAATAGAAAAGGAATACTTATTAAACTAACTGTATTTTACTGGTTTTACATAGGTATGGTTTAATATCAGCTATTACTTTTGTTAGATGCATCCACGTTCAGCAGATATTGAAACAAATCTTCCTTTGGTTGCAGCTGCAGTTTTTTACGCAGGCGATAACGGTTAATTTCCACTCCCCTTAATGAAATGCTCATCAGTTGAGCCATTTCCTTGCTTGTAAGGTTCATGCGTAAATAAGCACAGAGTTTTAGCTCATGTGCATTTAAATTAGTGTGTATATTTTTAAGGGTAATTAAAAAGTCGCTGTGTACCTTATTAAAGTGAATAGAAAACTGTTTCCATTCTTCATCTAATTTTTCTTCTGAACTAAGGCTGCGTATTATTTTTTTTATTTCAGATGTGTCAACGGTTTCTTTTCCTGGTTTATTTAGTTTATTCAGCTCGTCTGTTAGTTTCAATAAAAATTCCTTTTTCTGCACTAAGTTCATAGCGGTGCTGGCAAGCTCTGCATTCTTACGTTCTATCTCTGCTTCCAGGTTTTCGTTTTTTAGACTGATTAATTCCTTCTCTGTTTTTTCAAGTTCAAGTTGGTGCAGATAGGTAAGCTGACGCTGTTCTTCTTCAAATTTTTTCTGGTCAGCCAGTCGGCGCTCCTCCTGTTTTTTGCGGTGTTTTTTCTCCTGGAATTTGTATAATAAATACAAAAGTGATGCTAACGTAATCATATAAAAACTGTATGCCCATAGAGTTCTGTGCCAGGGCGCCTGTATGCTGAAGGTGTACATATATGCCGCTGATTCATGTGAAGGGCTTATCCTTGACTTAACATGGAAAACGTATTTTCCCTCGGGCAGGTTGGTGTAATCTTTTTCATACTGGATGCCCCACTGGCTCCAGTTTTTATCAAAGCCTTCCAAATAAAAACTAAATTCTGTTTCAGGTTCATGTCCATAGAATGAAGCGGCAAAAGAAAAATGAAGTGAGTTCCATTTGTAAGGGATGTTTGCTTTCACTGGCTGTTCGCTGTTGCTGAAACCATACCCACCATATATAATGCTGTCCCCGGTGCCAATAATTTGTATCAATGTGATGTAAGTGTTGAAAGGTTGGATTTTTTGCCGGTACTTTTCATAATTAATATGATAGAAGCCACTTTCGGAACCTATCAATACATTGCTGCTGTTGTAGGGATAAATATTTTCAAAACCGCTTAGTATGCGGTTTTTTAATTCAGGTATAAAATTTATTACCGGTTTTGAATCAGTGAAATCTGCCACGCCAATCATTTTATCCTGCACAAACCAGATATTGCCTTTTTCATCTTCCTTTAAATAACGCAAAGGCATTTCGCCAAACAAGCTGGCATATTTTAATGATGGTGCCATTTTGTTTTCCGCAGCATTGTATTCATAAATGCCTTTGGGAGTTGCAAATACAATTTGGTTTTTCAGCTTAAATACATGATTGTCCAAATCCGAAGGCAAACCATTTGCTTTTGAAAATTTTGTTACGCTGTTATCACCCAGGTTTATTTTAAAAACGCCTCGGTACGGATGCGATACCCAGATATTCCTGCCATCAGTTTCCATGTACCGGCTGGATTCATTGAAGTCTTTTATCTTGCTGTCATCAATAAAATTCCCATTTTTCTGTTCAAATAAATGAATGCCTTCATAATTGCCTGCTGCAATTTGCACAGGCACAGTTCCTGCAAGAGGTTGATAAATCCAGTAACCCGGGCTTTTGGAAACCTGCGTTGCCTGGTGACCGGTAATTTTCCAAGAACCATCATCCCGGCCAGCCAGTAATTGGTTGTTTACTACAGAGAGGTTCCATGTAAGCCCATTCAGTATGCTAATGGGCTCACCACTTGCTGTGCTGATGTCGGCAGTGGCAGACAAAGGCAGCCATTGCAAACCTGTGGACAGCGCAAAAAATAATTCACTATTTAAAACTTTTGCCGAATAGCCACTGCCATTATTAAACGCTGCCGGGTTAATATGCTTGATGGCATCGTTGCAATTCATGAATGCAATGCCATTATCTAGGCCCATCCATACATTGCCACCAGCATTGGCATTAATACAGCGTACAGTTTTATTCTGAAGCCCGTTTTTATCAGTGATATTTTGCAATACATCGCCACCCCGTTTAATTTGATAAATACCATTGGCGTAAGATCCTGCCAAAAAAATATTCTCGTCCAGCGCTGCCAGCGAAATAAAATACCGCTCTGTTATATTGTTTCTTAAAGTAAATGGCTGAAGAGTGTTTTGCCACAGCAGAAATAATCCGTTGCCATTGGTGCTTACAAGGCTTGTATCTTTATTATAAGGTATAATATCAGTAATGATAAAACCGGTAGGCAAATCTTTTTGCTCAATCAGTGTTTGCCATTGCCCGTCCCGAAACACCAGCACGCCACGCTGGCCATCCTGTGCCAGTATTTTTTCCTGATGTTTTGATAGTGATAACCAACCGGCCAAAGGTTTATAAATGGATAGTTTGCCATTGGTAAGCCTAATCATTTTATCAGTGGCTCTGAAAAAAACATCCTTCTCAGTTATCTCGATATCCCAAATATCAGCAAAGCTGTTGTCTGCCTGCGGCAACAGTTTTTTTAAAGATGTATAAACCAACCGGCCTGCATTGTCGGGTGCGTAATAACCCAGTTCATCTTGTGCGCCAGCATATAATTTTCCATCTATTCCAAAGGCAATTGACCGCAAGATTGTTTTATTTGGTACCGGGTATAATTGCCAATTTGTCCCGTTATAAATAAGCAAGCCTTCATTATTAGCTATGTATAATCTTCCATTTGGGTCAAGAGCCATCCCCCAGTTTTGAGTGCCTGCTGCATACTCAGGCCTGGTGTAAGTAGTTACCTCAGTCTTACCTATGGCGGTTTGGCCATTAGCTCTGTAACCACAAAATATTATTACCAGGGAAATGGCAAAAATTTTGGCGGTAAACAATCGAACAATTCTAATATAAATGCGTTGATGTAGTATAGATGTAGTTTTTGGTGCTTAAAATTAATGCTTTATAAAATCTGTAGTAGTGGTGAAGGGGTGTTTTTTTTGGAACAAGGTATTGTTGGATAATACATTTACACTGCTAATTTCCTGCTGAAAAAACCAGTGTTTTTCCGTTAACGATTGTGAAAAATAATTCGCTTGCTTTAGAGCAAGATGGGTTCTTGATTATCAACACCAAAATTTGCTATATGAAAAAAAGCGCCTTTTTTTTACTGCTGCTCTTATTTGCCTCCTTTACTACTACTGCACAAGAAGCTAATGTTCGTGTCATAAAGTCAGACAACGGATATAAGCTCATGGTTGGAGGAAAGGACTTCTTTATAAATGGTATGAACTGGGATTACTTTCCCATCGGTACCAACTATTCTTATAGTCTTTGGAAACAACCGGACAAAGTAATTAAGTCAGCGCTAGATTATGAAATGGCCTTGCTGAAAAATATGGGTGTCAACACCATCAGGCAATATGTTGGCGTTCCTGCAAAATGGATTACATATATATATGAGCAATACGGGATTTACACTGTACTCAATCATTCCTTCGGCCGTTATGGGCTCACTTTGAAAGGCGCCTGGGTAGCAAATACTGATTATTCCAATCCACTGGTGAAAGAATTGCTGTTGAAAGAGGTGAAGGAAATGGCACAGGAATATAAGAATACACCCGGCCTTTTGATGTTTTTGCTGGGAAACGAAAATAACTATGGTCTTTTTTGGAGAGGTGCCGAAACAGAGAACATTCCTGTTGAATTAAGGCAGTCTACTAAAGATGCAGAACATCTCTATAAATTATTCAATGAGGGGGTGCTGGCTATAAAAGATTTTGACAAAAGCCATCCTGTTGCTATTTGCAATGGAGACCTTTTATTCCTTGATATTATTGCAAAAGAATGTACAGATATAGATATTCTTGGTATTAACACTTATCGTGGCCCAAGCTTTACAGATTTGTATGATGTGGCAAAAAAGGGCATCAGTAAGCCTGTTATGCTCACAGAGTTTGGTGCTGATGCATATAATACACAGGCCAACAGTGAAGACCAAGCATACCAGGCAAATGTGCTGGTGAGTAATTGGAATGAAATTTATGCAAATGCCACAGGTATTGGAAAAAACGGTAACAGCCTTGGCGGTTTTACTTTTCAGTTTAGTGACGGCTGGTGGAAAACAGGACAGACTTCAAACTTAGATGAGCATGACGCAACAGCCTCATGGTCTAATGGCGGTTACCAAAATGATTATAAACCCGGCGAAAATAATATGAACGAGGAGTGGTTTGGCATTTGTGCAAAAGGTACCACCAACGATAATGGTAATTATGAATTATACCCAAGGGCCGCTTACTATGCTTTGCAGGAAGTACATAAGTTTAACCCTTACACATCTGCAGGGAAATCAGTTCAGGCTTATACAGAAAATATTGCATTGGCAGATGCTGTATTAAAAGCAAGAAGCGATAAAGCAGCGCTTGAAGCCAATGACAAAAGCAAAGTGTACATCAGTAATCTCGGTATCAACTTTACAACATACAATACAGGCGGCAGCCTTATTTCAACACCTAAATCAACAGACCCGCCGCAAAGCAGCTATCCTACAAAATTAGGTTTTGACCATACACAGTCTATGTTTATAGGAGTTACTGCCAAACCAGCGCCAAACGTAACAGCCAATGTTCAGTTTAATGTGTTGGGTAATGTAGCCGAAAACCCTATTGATGAAGTGTTTTATGAAAATAGGGGAAGAAAAATAACGGTGGTAACACCAACCGGCACACAGCAAATCAATTCAAATAACAGGGTGCAGTTGTACCGCAGTAGTTTTAACTGGGATGCAAAAGCATTTAAGGTAACAGGTTTTTATCGTACCGGCCATTATCATTGGGGGTACGAAGGCGACTTCTTTGGCCTGTACCAGGAAGCTAACTACGGACCCAATATTGATATTTACAATGGCGAAGCGCCTTTTGGTTTTGAGATAGAAGGTAAAAAAGCGCTTAAAGGATTAAAGGTTGCATTTGGCCCGGAACTATGGTGGGGTGCTAACCCTGCGGTGATGGCGAAATACAATTTAAAGCTTGCGAAGTTTGATGTAACTGCCATGTTCCACGAAGATATTACACAGCGCAGCGGCCTGCAGAGTTCTATTGCTGTGCCGCAGCCAAAAACAAGAAAGGCGGCATTGAGTATTGCAAGAAAATTTGGAAAATTTGGTTTTGATGTTGGCGGATTGTGGGCAGGACAGCCACTTAATGGCCGCACATTCCAGTTGATGAGGACTGTAAATGGAAGTGACAAGGCATTCCAGGATGTGATAAAATCCGAAGATAATTTCGGTGGCAAAATAAAATTCACTTACACAGGCGGACGGTTTAACTGGTATGGCCAGGGCGCTTATATGGGCCTTGTTGCAAATGGCGGCCCTGACTTTACAAAAACGTTTACCGGCTGGCGTTTAAAAGATGGAGGAAGTGGTAACCAGTATAATGTATTAAGCGGCTTCACCTATAATGTTGGAAAACTGCAAATAGCTCCTAACTTTTTGTATCAAAAACCAATAGAAGGGCCAATGGCAGCCGGGTTGCAGGCGCCTGCAAGATCAAGGAATATTTTGGATGACCCGTTTGTTGTGCGGTCAAACAGGGAAACAGTTGCAGGCGAACTGTTACTAACATATGACCCTACCCCGGCAACATGGATGTATGAATGGGACAATGACAGAGCCGAAGATGCTAAGTTTGCAATAAGTGCCGATTTTGTTTATCGTCACCTGCCCACCATTCAGGATGCCGCCATTGGTATTTTAGGAAATGGGAGAACATTATTTGCATTCCCCGGTTCGGCACCAGCGCAGGATTTGTGGGAAGTAAACACAAGGATTGTTTCCAAGCTTAATCCAGACTTTGGCATCATTGCAAATTTTTACATAGGTAACGGCCAGGCCAACGGCAATGATAAAAGGACTATCAATAGAACTGGGGTTGATTTAAGGACTATTTACAAAAAACTAAAACTTACCACTGTTGCTAAATTCAACGACTGGGGACCATTTGACTATCATCGTGATTTCAACCTCACTTTCCCATTGCAGTTGATGGCAGACATTTCTACAGAAGTGGCTAAGCCGGATTGGTTTGTACTCCCTTCTACAAAAATTGGTGTAAGGGGAACCTACAGAACACTTAATAAATATTCACCGCGGTATTC
>CAZBTD010000041.1:0-26678 GCA_964494815.1 uncultured Ferruginibacter sp.
TCCATGAATTATTTAAAAATTAGCCCTACCGTAACATATACCAACAGCAATACAAACAGCAGAACAATTTGTGAATATTTCACCTCGGCAGGTGACAAAACATGCATTGGCTACAACAATAGTTTTAGACAATCAAAAAGCCCGAACATAAGCGGTAATATTTTATACAATCACCGCTTTCATAAAAAAGGAAGAAATTTCTCTGCTAATATAAACCTTGGCACATCAAAGAGCAACAGCGAACAAGACAGCCGTAACTCCACCGCCCGGTTTGTTGACCCTGCTGGTATTTTCAACCAGTTCCAGTTTAATAGCCAGGACAATGCTAATCATAACTATGGCGTCCGTCTTACCTACAGCGAACCATTAAGCAAAACAAGAAACCTTGATATTGCCGCTTCACACAATCTTAATTTTTCGGGTAATGACAAAAAAGTTTACAATGTGGATTCTGCCACTGGCAATCAAACATTCCTGCCTTTTTTATCGAACAATTTTGAAAATAATTTTTACAACAACCGGGTAGGTGTTTCTATCAGAACAACCGAAAAGAAATACAACTACACTTTTGGTGTAAGTGTACAACCCGTAAGCCTGCAAGGAAAATCAGTAACAAAAGACAGTGCCTATAAAACCATTAACCGCATCAATATTTTTCCGATTGCAAGATTTACTTATACATATTCAAAAATGAAAGCATTCAGCGCTGCTTACAGTGGCAATGCTACACAACCTACCTTCACACAGTTGCAGGATGTGCTTGACATTAGTAACCCACAGGCGATTACCAGGGGCAATCCTTTTTTGAAGCCTGCTATCAACCACAATCTTAACCTCAGCTACAACAATTTTAATATTGTTACAGGTAAAATGATATTTACTAATGTCACTATAAGCACCATCCGCAACCAGATTGTAAATAATACCATCAGGCGAGACAGTACCGGTGCCCAGTTAACCATCCCTGAAAATGTAAATGGCTACTATAATGTGCTCGGGTATTATGTTTTTTCAAAGCCATATCAAAAGAGAAAATATGTACTTACACTTACTGGCAATGTAAACTATAACCATAATGTAAACCTGGTAGACAGTATCCGCAACATTGGCCAAAACTGGATTGCATCGCAGGGTTTTACATTTGAATTTAATTACAAAGAATGGCTGCAATGGGGCAATGGTGCTACTTACAGTATCAATAATGTTACATATCAAAACCCTGACAATGGTAAGCTTTCATCATTGCAAAATACCCAAAGCAGTTCACTTGTTCTTAGCAGCAATATCGATCTGGATTATAAAAACTGGACAATTAAATACGACTTTGATTACACTTTTAATTATGGCCTTAATGCTTCAGTTACCCGTAACCAGGCCATCATGTCGGCTTCAATAGAAAGGCAGTTTTTTAAAAAGAAGAATGGCATATTAAAACTGGCAGGCTACGATTTATTTAATCAAAATGCCAATATTGGCCGCAGTGTATCGGCAAATGCTATTACTGATAGCCGCAGCAACAGGCTGGGCCGCTATTTTATGCTCACATTTACCTACAGGCTGCAAAAATTCCAGGGCCAGCGGCCAAAAGGCCCGGGCATGCGTGGCATAGGACCGCAGGAGAATAAAAATGCAGAAATTAAGGTGTTTTAAAACGAAAAAAATTGATCAGTGATTAATGATCAGTTTTTATAGACCCGGCACTCATCACTTATCACAAATAGTTTTTTTACTGACCACCCGCCCTTCCTGTGGAAAATCTCTCCTCATTTTCAGCCATTTTGCCCTACATTTGCACACCGGAAAAAACAACGGGAAATTTTAATTAATCTGGTATGTCAGGAGCATTAAAAGAAGTAAGAAACAGGATTAAGAGTGTACAAAGCACCCAGCAAATTACCAAGGCGATGAAAATGGTGAGTGCGGCCAAACTCCGCCGTGCCCAGGATGCCATTACTCAAATGAGGCCTTATGCACAAAAACTGCAGGAAATGCTGAGCAATATTGTTAGCAACAGCGATGGTAGTGTAAATATGTCCCTAGCTGCGGAAAGACCAGCGGAAAAAGTATTAATTATTGTTGTTACCAGCGACCGTGGATTATGTGGAGGCTATAATAGTAATCTTATAAAATTGGCCAAGCAGCTTATCAAAGAAAAATATGCTGCACAAAACGCCAAAGGAAACGTGATGATTTTGCCAATCGGCAAAAAAGGGTACGAACATTTCAGCAAGAACGGTTTTAAAGTATATGATAAATTCTGGGAAATTTTTACTGGCTTAAGTTTTGAAAAAGTACAGGGAGCAGCCGGTTATGCTATGCAGGCTTTCAACAATAAAGAAGTGGATGCAGTGGAAGTGGTGTACAGCGAATTTAAAAATGCAGCTACACAGCGGTTTGTTACAGAGCAATTTTTACCTGTGCAAAAAGTAGTGGCAAAAGAAGGACAGAAAAAAGCAGATTTTATTTATGAACCCGATAAAGCCACGCTGATAAATGAGCTGATGCCGAAAATTTTGAACACACAATTGTTCAAGGCAATATTGGATGGCAATGCAAGTGAACACGGCGCAAGGATGACTGCAATGGACAAGGCAAGTGATAATGCAAACGAATTGCTGAAATCATTAAAGATTAGTTACAACAGGGCAAGACAGGCTGCGATTACTACAGAATTGACCGAGATTGTAAGTGGTGCTGCAGCACTGAATGGATAAAAGTATATAATGGAACTCTCTCAAATTATACCACATATTGAAGCGCTCATCTTCGCCAGCGATAAACCACTGACGAACGAAGAAATTACAGAGTTGTTGAACAATGCACTGGCTTTTATTGAAGACAGGGCCACACCAGAACAGGTGGAAGCAGCGGTAGAAGGTATCCGTGAAAAATACAATGCAGAGTTTTATCCATTTGAAGTAAAGCAAAGTGGTGGTGGCTGGCAGTTTCTTACTAAAAAAGATTATCACAAAACAGTAGCACAACTAAATGGCGATAAATTTTTAAAACGCCTTTCTGTTGCTGCATTGGAAACATTGGCCATCATTGCATACAAACAGCCCATCACAAAAAGTGAAATTGAAGCCATCCGTGGTGTGAATTGTGATTATGCAGTACAGAAACTATTGGAAAAAGATTTAGTAGTAATAACAGGTAGAAATGAAGATGCCGTTGGCAAACCATTGGTGTATGGCACTTCAAAATCTTTTATGGATTATTTTGGTATCAACAGCACAAGCGATTTGCCAAAAATAAGTGAGGTGTTGATGGAAGAACTGGTGCAGGCCACAATGATAAATGGAGCCTCATCAGAAACGGTTGAAGAAACGATAGTGAATGCAGAGGAAAATGCAGAACCAACGGTTGAAGAGGTTGAAACAAACTTATCGGTAACAGCAGATGGTGAAATAATTGAAAATAAACAGGCGAAACAGGACGGCGAAGAAACCGGCTCATAACCTTGTTTGCAGAATAAATTTATAAGAGGTATGAAACGGAAGTTCTCATACCTTTTTTATTTATAGCATTTTTATAAACCTCAAAAAACAAACAGTAAAAAACAAATGGCACAAAATCTCACCCATCAGCAACTGATTGAAGTGGCCAATGAATTTGGCACCCCCGTGTATGTATATCATGCAGAACGTATAGCTGCACAATACAAAAAACTGCAGAAGGCATTTAAACATTGCGATGCTCATTTCTTTTATGCCTGTAAATCGCTTACCAATATTAATGTGCTTAAGTATGTGCAATCATTAGGTGCATCATTAGATTGTGTGAGTGTAAATGAAGTGAAGCTGGGTTTGCTGGCAGGTTTTGATAAAAAGAACGTTTTGTACACACCCAACTGTGTTGACTTTGATGAAATAGTAGAAGTAAAAGAGTTAGGCGTTAATATCAACATTGATAATATTTCTATTCTTGAGCAATTTGGAAACAAGTTTGGCAACAGTTATCCTGTTTGTATAAGATTGAACCCACACATTATGGCTGGTGGCAACTATAAAATTTCCACCGGGCACATTGATAGTAAGTTTGGCATTTCAATTCACCAGCTCCGGCATATAGAAAGAATTGTGAAAACAACTCAGTTGAATGTTACAGGTATTCACATGCATACAGGAAGTGAGATAAAAGATATCCGTGTGTTTTTAGAAGGGCTTGAAGTAATGTTTAACACAGCAACTCATTTCCCTAACTTAAAGTTTATTGATTTGGGCAGTGGATTTAAAGTGCCATATCAGCATGGCGAAGCTGAAACAGACATATCAACACTGGGAGAAAAAGTTGCAGAAGCATTTGCAGAGTTTGAAAAAGAAACAGGGAAAAAATTACAGGTTTGGTTTGAGCCGGGAAAATTTTTAGTGAGCCAATCCGGCTATTTTGTTGTGAAAGCAAATGTTATCAAACAAACGCCATCAGCAGTTTTTGTTGGAGTAAACAGCGGCTTTAATCATTTGATAAGGCCAATGATGTATGATGCTTATCATCACATTGAAAACATCAGCAACCCCAATGGTGCGGAAAGAATTTATAATGTTGTAGGTAATATTTGTGAAACAGACACATTTGCATGGGATAGAAAATTAAATGAGGTTCGTGAAGGCGATTATCTTGTTTTCTACAATGCCGGTGCTTATGGTTTTGAAATGAGCAGCAACTTCAATAGCCGTTTAAAACCTGCAGAAGTAATGGTGAAAGATGGCGTGGCAAAACTGATTCGTCACAGGGATACTTTTGAAGATCTGTTAAAGAACCAGGTGGTAGGGTAAACAGGATTTTGTTGCACACCGAGGCGCTGAGAACACAGAGTTTGTCTTGGAAGAGAAACATTGTATAGAAATTTCTTCTCAGCGCATCAGCGTGGAATCATTTTTCCTCCACAAACAACTCTCAATGCCTTTCCCCAGTCTTTCGCATAATTAAAAAAACTCCCTACATTTAGTTTTCATTATTCACTACAAAATTTTTTACTATGCCTTTAGAAATGGTTGACGATCCGCAAGACCAGCAGGACTATAACGAGAATACCAGTAATTCAGGTGGAGGCAGAAGAGGTGGTTTCACTGGCGGAGGCGGAGGAGGTTTATTAAATTTTCTTCCGCTATTATTTTCCCTCTTCCGGGGAGGTGGCGGTAAAGGTGGTATCATTATCATTCTGCTATTAGTAGCAGGCGGTTATTTCCTAATGAAAAATGGCGGCTGTGGTGGCGGCGGTTTAACGGATGTGATTTCTCAATTCACCAAAGGAGGCAATCTTGACCCTAATCAATTTAAAAAAGCAAGTGTATATGAAGGACTTGAAGATGATAATACAAAGAATCCCTTACCAGAAATGGTATCGCTTGCAAAGTTTGCACCCGACAGGCAAAACCAGGGCCAGCAAGGAAGTTGCGTGGCATGGAGTAGTGCCTATGCTGCCCGTTCTATAATTGAATCAGCAAGCACCGGCGCTAATCCAAACAGTGTTGCATACAGCCCTGCATTTCTATACAATCAAATTGGCCTGGATGGCTGCCAAGGTTCTTACATCATAAGGGCAATGGAGTTTATGACGAATAAAGGTTCGGTACCATACAATGATTTTCCTTATACTGACCAGGACTGCAGCCGCCAGCCTAACAACCAGCAGTGGAATGAAGCACTACAGCATAAAATGCATGGGTTTAACAGGCTAACGGAAACTGACGACCCAAATGGATTAAACATCCGTGCTATTAAAGAACATTTGGCAAAAGACGCCCCCGTTGTTATCGGCATGATGGTTGGCGGAACATTTATGCAGGATATGATGGGGCAAAAAGTTTGGCATCCAACGGATGAAGACTACCAGCAAATGGGCTTTGGCGGCCATGCCATGTGTGTTGTTGGCTATGATGACAGGCTGGAAGGCGGTGCTTTTCAAATAATGAACAGTTGGGGCCCAGAATGGGGTGAGAATGGTTTTGGCTGGGTTCGTTATGGAGATTTTAAAGAGTTTGTAAGAGAAGCTTATGGTGTGGATCCTATGGAAAAACGTGGTGCCGCTCTCAACAAAGCTTTTGAATGTACAGTTGGCCTGGTAAACAACGAAACCAAACAATACATTCCTTTAAAAGCAAGCGGCAGCAACTTGTTTACAACTGTTTCGCCTGTTACAAAAGGAACAAAATTTAAAATGGAGATAAAGAATGAAGTAGAGTGTTATATTTATCTGTTTACACCCAACGCAGCAGGCAGCAGTTTTGTATTGTTTCCTTATAAACCAATTCATTCGCCATACTGCGGTATCACAGGCACAAGATTGTTCCCACGTCAACAATCTATCCGTGCAGACAGTATCGGCAATAAAGATTTTATGGGTATAGTGGTAAGCAAACAGCCGCTTGATTACAATGCACTGAATGAAGCCATTAATAAAAGCAGTCAGCCAACTTATGCCGGTAAATTGAATGCTGCAATTAATGCAGTATCAATTAAAAATGTGCAATACAACAATACCAATAGTGGCACTATTTATTTTAAAGCTAACGCAGGCGAACAAAATAATGTAGTGGGCTGTGTAGTAGAGATAAATAAGCAATAACAAAATTTAATTTCACAATAATAAAACGGCCTGTCTTAAATAAGACAGGCCGTTTTATTATCAAGAGTTTTATCACTACTGCTTACTCAGCATCTGTGTAAGTATTTTATTTTCCAGCTGCACTCTTAAAACATAGGTTCCTTTAGCAAGGCCTGATACATTTACCTGTAAGGTTTGTTCGCTATTGTTGAGCAATACGGGAATACGTTTTATTATTCTTCCAGCCATATCCATTATATCCAGCATTGTATTTTCTGCAAGTGGAGAAGCTATTTTCACGCTAAGTATATTGCCAACAGGATTGGGATAAGCCAGCACATAAGCAGGTTGCTGTATTCCCCTGTTTATCACTTTGGCTTCTGAATACACAATTCTTCCATCAGAGTATTTGTTTACCAACCTGTAATAAGAAAGCCCGTTTAATGGATTCAAATCTTCAATAGCATAAGTGGTCAAATCGTTTCCATACCCTGCACCTTCTTTTGTTCCGATGCTGATAAAGTTTCTTCCATCAGCAGAACGCTGCACTTCATAGCTGATGCTAACAGGTTCGTAAGAAGCTGTCCACTTAAATGCTACTTTACTGGGTTCATTAATTGTATAGAGCGACGTAACAAAAAGCGGCCTTGAAGCACTGTTGTCCCTTGTGTACCAAATAGGAGAAGTAATAATCCTTTTACCATCACTTTCTGTAATATCGAGGAAGTAATAACAGGTGGCAAGGTTTGCAAGCGCTGTATGTGTATAGGTAAGCGAATTACTGGTAGTAGAAGTTAATTGTGTGGCAGCAGTACCGCTTCCAGGCACACCATACATCAGTTTAATTAAAGTAACAGCATTGGTGCTGGCTACAGTAGTAACAGTAATGGTGGGTGCGCCGGCCTTTGTAATAATGCTTCCCATCGGGTTGCTTGTATTGATATTAAAATTGATTTTTGCATTGCAGTCTTCGCTAGCATAAAAACGCATCTTCCGCATAGCATCCAAAATATTTGCTTCGCTTAAAGAAGTTGCCATAATGGCCAGTCTTGATTTAGCTGTTTTACCAAAAGTCATATTGTGGTTATCGTGGTCAACAGTAGGGCCAAGATGATACCCTTTTGCCAGCATGTTTTTATAAAAAGCAAAAGTGGCAAGCGTGCCGGGGTTGGTATATGTTGTATCAGTAGAAAACGCCGGGCCTGTTTCTACATTTGAACCCACAATAGCATCGTCTGCTTTTGAATCATAACTGATATGCAGTATATCGTTGTAATCGTAATTGTCTGGATGTGCCAGTGTTGCGAATGCGTTGTTGCTATGGCGGTTAATAATATCAAATAAACCGCCTGTGCCTGTATAAACACTTTTGGGAACATAAATTTGATAGTTACCTGCTTCCCATCCAGCCAACGAATCAAGTCCATAAACAATTACATGACCTGCATGATCGCCTGCACTTCCTTGTGTACCAATAACGCCCCACTCCTGTCCATGCATTGCAACAAATGTGCTGGTGGTGGCTGCTGTTGCCTGCGTAATGCCCGGTGCCCAGTTTGATAAACTCATGCCTGCGCCTGCATGGTTATGTTCACTAATACCGAGAAAGTCCATGCACATTGCTGTCTTTGCAAAGGCATAATCATCAGCAGGCGTCTTTGATGTGTTATCACTGTTACCATCAGAGTAACTGCTGTGTGAATGCAGGTTGCCGAAATACCAGCTTAGTGTTGCAGGATCTGTTGCCCTGCTGCCTGTTAATGGTGATGTGTTGTATGCTGGTGCAGATGTACAGTTGGTTTGGTTGTAGGTAAATACAAAAAAATAATAAGTAGTGGATGAGGCCAGGCCAGTTTGTAAAACCGATGTAGAAGTGCCAACACTTGCAACAGTTCCGCTGCCAATTGTATTCCCCACTACATAAGTAGTACCATTTGAAGGATTAGCTCCGAGTGAACTGCTGGTGCTTCTCACCACTAAATAACCATCTACACTGCTGGCAGCAGTAAATGAAACCGCCATGGAGGTGCTGGTAACAGATGAGAACACCATTGATGCGGCATTGTTAGTGGGTGCAACACAAGGTGGATAAGACGTAGCCTGGCTGCCGCTTAATGGCGATGTGGTTAAATATTTGGGGCCACCGCTACAGCTGGTATTGTTATAAGCAAATACAAAGAAGTAATATGTGGTATTTGAGTTTAAACCAGCTGTGCTGAACGATGTGGATGAACCGGCGCCTACTACCGTTCCGCCACCAAGTGAATTACCTGCTAAATATGTTGTGCCATCAGCAGGGCTGGCACTTAATGAACTGCTGGTGCTTTGAATAACAATATACCCATTAGCAGTTGTTGCAGTAAATGAGCCGTTCATTGAACTGCTTGTAATACCAGAAAATGAAAGTGCTGTTGCTTGTAAACCTGGTGCAGCACAAAGCGGCGCTAATTGATAACCTAATCTTGCAGGTACATTTGAAGCTGCCCCCTGTACAGTTGCTAAAGAGGTGTTGGTCCATTCGCTTGAAGTGTAAGTACTATTGGGCACGGTTACACTGGTGCTTCTTACATAACTTATATCTGCGGCATTAATACCTTCACCAAATTTATCAATGATATTGTTGGAAGCATCAAGCAATGCCACACCATCGTTGCCATTAAAATTTATTACTGAATTAGAAGTCTCGTTGGCACTGCCAGCAGTTAAGTATGGCACTTCTGTTCCATTGCCTGTATTACCAATCAACACAGAGCCTTTTGCAGGAATAGTAACTGTAAGGTTGTAAGTATTACTAGGTGCTCCAGTAAAAGTAATATTACCCGTAGAGCCCGTAACAGACCACAAACCAAGTTTTAATTGTGGCGAAGCAAGATTGACTGAACTGTTGCCAAGATTGGTTAGTTCAATCCATTTGTTGGTGCCGCCACCTTCGTAATACTGTGAAATAACAATTTGTGCATTTGATGCAAATGGAATGCTGAACAATAATGCTGCAACAGTCCTGCAGAGAAGAGAATGGCTTTTCTTCATACGATTAGTTTTAGTTTAGTTTATTAATCGGTACGAATGCTTTAATAAGGCAGGATTGGTCAATTACCAAAGACCTAAACCTAACACTTTTTTTAATTATAAGAATACTTTCCTGCAAAAAATGCAGGATGGTGATAATTTGTTAACAATACTGCAGTACAGAAAATTCGCCTTTCTTACGCTGCCAGAACCAGGAGAAGTGCTTTATTACAAAACATACTCCCACTTTTGTACGTTAATGGAAACATATATTTTCTGTTATTAAAATCACAGCTATCATAAAAGCATAATAAAAAGTAATTTTGAAAAAGAGGTACAAAAATTTAAACACAAAAAACTTGTATATGCAGAGTAAGTGGAGTTTTACAATACTGTTGTTGTTTGTATTAATTGGTGCCAATGCACAATACAAAGAATTTATGCTATCGCCCAGTGGTGATACGCTGAATATTGTAGATAAAAAAGGATTGAAGCAGGGCAAGTGGGTAAATACTGTTGGCGAAATACGTGGCGAACCTGGCTACGAAGAAGAGGGATTTTATAAGGATGACAAAAAACACGGCGCCTGGAGAAAGTACACTGCCAATGGTGATATTATTGCCATTGAACTTTACCGGTTTGGTGGCAAAGACGGTGTGCAGCAATACTTTTCTTTTCTTGGTAATTTAGAAAGGCAGGAAGAATGGCGTGGGTATAATCCTGACGCTCCCTACGATACGATACCAGTATACGGCACCGGCAGCAACGAAGTATTAGAATTTAAAATTGTAAAAGCAGAGCAATACAGTGTGCCGCATGGCGAATGGAAATACTTTAATCCACAGGGGCATATTTTAAAAATTGAACGGTACGACAGGGGCCAGTTACTTAAAGAGGGCGGTGAAACAAAAGCTGCTGTTGTAAAAGAAAAAAAGCCGGATGATAAAGCCAAACCACAAGAAGTACTTGATTACGAAAAGAAATACAGCAAAAAGAAAAGAAACCAAATGGAAAGAGATGGAAAGACTTCGTTGTAAAAAATTCTTTTATCAAAATAATGGCCGCTGCTACTTGCAGCGGCCATCATTTTAAATATTATGCCTACCCATTCTCTTCTAATTCCTCTTTAACCTCTTCTGGTATCTTTACCAGCAGCTTATCAATACGCTGTCCATCCATATCAATGATTTCAAAAGAAAAACCACGCCAGTCAAATGTATCGCCGGTTTTTGGTATGCGTTCCAATTCATGCAGCACAAAACCAGCCACCGTATCAAACTGGTGATCGTCTTCATTCATCCATTCTGTTTTTTCAAAGCGGCTTAAAAAATCATAGAACGTTACTTGTGCATCCACCAAATAAGTACCATCGCTGCGTTCAATAATTTCATATTCCTCCTGCCCGCTTTGTGGCACATCACCTACTATTGCTTCCAAAATATCATTCAATGTAATCATCCCTTCCAAAGTACCATATTCATTTACAATAAAGCAGCTGTGGATTTTTGTAGTTTTTATTTTTTCAAGCAACTGGTAAGGCGTATTGTTTTCAGGCACAAACAAAGCTGGCTTTAAAAGATCTTTCAACTTTATCTGCTCATCAGCCTTTAATAATTCTTTTATGTAGATAATACCTTTTATATCATCTACTGTTTTGTCACATACTGGATAAGTGGAGTAAATAATATCATCAGCTCTTTCAATCACAGTTGCCACTGTATCTTCCATATCAAACCATTCAATTTCGGTGCGGTGTGTCATCAGTGCAGTAATCTTCCTGTCGCCAAGGTGAAACACCCGTTCAATAATTTCCTTCTCCTCCTCTTCAATTGTACCATGCTCACTCCCTTCGGTTATCATTGCTTTTATTTCCTCTTCTGTTACGGCACTGTCGCTGGATGGTTTCACATTGAATATTTTAAAAATAAGTGCAGTAATATTATTAAGCAACCAAACCACAGGATACATAACAGTGGAAAGAAAATTAACCGGGCCCGCCACCACCCGGGCTATTTTTTCAGCTCTCAGCATCCCGATACGCTTAGGTACCAGTTCGCCTAAAATGATTGATAAAAAAGTAACAAGGATGATGATAATGGCTGTTGATATATCAGCAGCATAGGGCTTAAGCAATTCAAATTTTGCAACATAGGGTTCCAGGTCTTTACTAAATTTTTCGCCTGAATACACACCCGTTAATATCGCCACCAGGGTAATACCTATTTGTGCTGTTGATAAAAATTTTTCAGGGTTGTCAATCAGGTCGAGTGCTGTTTTTGCTTTTACATCACCTTTATTTGCCAATGTTTCCATCCGGGCACGCCGGGCGCTTACAAGAGCAATTTCACTCATTACAAAAAGACCGTTAAGGATTACCAGTATCAGTAGAATAATTACTTCTGCCATATTATATAAATATATACAGCTTTAGGTTGATTGCCGCTTAGCTGAAGTTGCAAATATCTGTAATCTGTATTAAATGAGGTTTTGATGAGCAATCGGGCAGTTCTTGTGATGAGTATTAAGCCTTCACAGCACTGCCTGCCCGTGAGTAAATGATATATTCAACCCCCATATTTTATTAAAAGCTTTTGCCATAACAAAGCCAATACAAAAACCAACAAGCCCTCCACAAAATAAATCTATTGGAAAATGAACCCCTACATACACCTGTGCCAGGCAAACAATAGCCGCCCATAAATAAAAAAAATAAACCCACCGGCCCCAGGTGGCTTTTAATGTAAAAACGATATAGGCCGCCATTCCAAAGTGGTTAGCTGCATGTGAGGAAGTAAAGCTGCTATTGCCCGGCCTGCTTACCAGCACCCTCACCCATTCTGCTATTGCCGGGTTGTCAAAAGGCCTGCTGCGCCATATATTTTCTTTAATCACTTTACTGCTGATAGTATCAGTCAAAGTCACAGTCGCAATAAAAAAGAGTACCCAAAGCCATCCCTTGCTTTTAAAATTGGTGATGGCAAATGCAATAAAAAAAATATACAACGGTGCCCAAAACTCGGTATTACGCAGCCAGGGCATTATAAAATCAAAAAAAGGGTTTGCCAACCCATTATTAATTAAGCGGAACAACTGGTGATCCCAGGTAATCAGTTGATGCATATTATTTTTTTTGGTTGATGCATTCTGCAATTACATACCGGCCAGTTACGCCAGGCCTTGTTTTGTACTGAATAAACTCCGGCGTAAGTATGGTAATATGAAACTCCGGCGTAGTAAAAAGCACTTTGGTTGCAATACCATCTTTTCTAAGCGAATCCGTTTCCTGCAAAGATGTATAAAGTAATGCAGTATCACTTTGTTTAAAAATATCTGGTATCACACTGCCATGCAGCACAGACGTTTTGTTATAAAAAGAAAATGCATAAGAATTACAATGGTACTGCATTACCGGTTTGGTATTCTGTTGGCGCTGCAGCCAATTAGCTGCTATCATTCCGGATTGATATTGCAGCAGCTTTGGATAAAATAAAACATTGAGAAATATTGATACCAGAGCTGCCGTAATAATCCCTTTTACAATAATCCCCTGCAGCCCTGTAAATTTTCGGCTAAAAATAAAAGCAGCCGCTGACAGTGTAAGTAAAACAATGCTTCCAGCCGTTGAAGGCATTTTGCTTATTACGGTTATCGTAATTACTAAAAACAGTGTTATTACAAAAAGCGCCGGCATACCAATATTCCACCCTTTATAATTTGCTGGCTGGATGCTGGTGATATATACCGCCGTCATAATACTGAAATATGGAAATAAAGTAACAATATAATGTGGCAATTGAAACTTTGAAAAACTGAACAACAAAAAACCAAATAAGGCACTTCCTGCTACAACGGAAAATTCTTTACAAAGCGTTTTTATCTCATCCCTTTTCCTAATCAAAAAAATGACAGCCGCTACCAATAACGGCGACCATGGCATGTATGCCCATAATGTTGTGTGAAGGAAAAAGGAAATATCGCCTGATCCTTTTATTGGCCCGGTATTAAAGAAGCGGCCAAACTGGCTGTCCCAAAAAAAGAAACGAATGCCTGAAACATTGTTGTGACCAAAAACAATTTTCTGTGGCTGGCTGTCAAATTGCAGCCACAAACAATATAATTCCGGTATAATAAAAATGAATGTAAATAATGCCACCCAGTACCACGCCGGGTTGATGAATTGCTTCCACCGCTTAGTAAGAAGCCAGTGTAATACAAATCCAGCAAAGATGATAATGAAAATAAAAATACCCTTTGTCATTACAGCAAAAGCACAAAAAAGAGCTGCCAGCAGAATATTTCTCCAACTCTTATGGTGCATCACTTTTAATAAATAGAAAGTAGCTGCACACACAAAAGCAGTTAAGTAACCTTCGGCCCTAACATCATAATTAGCAAGTACAGTAAGCAAGGCAGTACCATACAATATAGTGCTAACTGCAGCCAATATTTTATTATTAAAAAGCAAGAAAGCCAGTTGCCGGGTGTAATAAAGCCCGGCAAGAAAACACATAAAAGATGGCAGCTTATATGCAAACGCATTAATGCCAAAAATTTTAAAACTTATTGCTGCTGCCCAAAAAGGAAGGTGTGGTTTATCAAGCCAATCCTGTCCATCAAGATACAAATGGCTCCAGTTATTACTAGTGGTTATCTGCTTGGCAATAGATGCATATAAAGCGCCATCAGGTTCCATTATATCATTAAAAAGGCATGGTATATTTATTAATACTGCTGCAAGCATAAGCCAGTTCCATATTCGCTCACTATTTTGTTCTGCAGGTAATCTCATTAGCTGTAAAAGTAATTACATAAAGACAATAAGCTGCATTAAAGTAATTGTTCACTTACATTTGCCTGAACAACGTTTTTATATTTTGTCAGCAGCATTATTAATACCTTTTTTGCTTTTGCTAGTTGCGTTTCTCTACGCATCGGTGGGGCATGGTGGCGCCAGTGGTTATATAGCAGTACTTACTTTGTTCAGCATACCTGTGCAGGTGTATAAGCCGGTAGTGCTTGCAATGAATATTATTATTGCAGGCATTGCATTTATACAATTTTACCGTGCTGGTTATTTTAAATGGAAGCTGGCATGGCCTTTTTTAATTACTTCAATTCCCTGTGCGTATGCAGGTTCACAGTTTAAAACAAAAGACGAAGTTTATAATCTCCTCCTTGGCATTGCATTAATTTTTCCCATCATTCGCCTCCTGTCAAATTCGCCAAAAGAAAAAAAGGAAATGAAGCCCGTGCATTTTCCTGCAGCTGTTATTTGGGGAGCTGTGATTGGATTAGTAAGTGGTTTTCTAAATATAGGCGGCGGTATTTTCTTAAGCCCTGTTATTATTTTGCTGGCATATGGCCATGCAAAAGATGCTGCAGCAGTTTCCAGCCTTTTTATTGTTTGCAATTCTATTGCCGGGTTGGCAGCAGTACAATTTACAAATGAAATTTTTACAACTGCATCTTACACATGGGTTGCCGCAGCAGTAGCTGGTGGATTGCTGGGCGCTTATTTCGGTAGTCATAAATTTGCATTGCCTACTGTACGATACATACTTTCAGGCGTACTTTGCATTGCGGCCGTAAAGCTCATTCTAACTGCATGGCATTTATAACAGATCAATACAACAGGAAATTTAAAACACTAAGGATAAGCCTTCTAAGCCGCTGCAACCTTAGCTGCATGTATTGTACCATGGGTGAAGATGAAGTAAAAGAGAATAATCTGCACCAACATACAGTGAGTGCTGCTGATTTACTTACACAAATAGAACAGCTTCATAAAGTATTGGAATTAGAAACAGTAAGGTTAACCGGCGGTGAGCCTTTGCTTTATCATGAACTTGTTTCATTGATAAAAGGCATACATGATATTGGCATCAGTAATATCAAATTAACCACAAACGGTTTTTTATTAGAACGGCTGGCAACTTCTTTACAAGAAGCAGGCTTACAAAGCGTAAATGTTTCTTTGGATGCTATTGATGAAAACATTTTCTTTTTAATGAGTAAGCGAAATGGTGTTACAAGAATACTTGACAGTATTGATGCAGCCATTGCAGCCGGGCTAAAAGTAAAAATAAATGCAGTGATAATGAAAGGCATTAATGAAAACCAGGTGCTGCCTTTGCTTGAGTTCGCTTTTAAAAGAAACATCAGCATCCGGTTTTTAGAAATAATGGCAATGGGTTATTTGCATGACAATGCCGCCAAATATTTATTTACACAAAAAGAAATACTGTCTGTTATCAGCCAGCAATATTCGTTTGAAAAAATGAAACGTGCCAGTGGTTCCACAGCCAATTACTGGCAAACAACAGAAGGAAATATTTTTGGCATTATTGCCAACGAAAGCGAACCTTTTTGCCAGGATTGCAACCGCTTGCGGCTGGACAGCAATGGCAATATTTATGGCTGCCTCAGTAGTAATCATCCTATCGCTTTAAACAACAACGATGATAAAGCTGTATTAATAAGTAAATTGCAGCAGGCAATGAACCAAAAGCAGGCAGTAAAATTTACCGGCAGCGATTTGAGTATGTTGCATATTGGGGGATGATTGGTAACAAGTGATCCCTGATAAGTTGTGGTGGTTTATGTTTTAAATTTTTTACTTTATTATGAAGGTTTATACTTACGCAGCATTAAAAGATTATTTCGATAAGGAATTTATTGTTGATGAACCTGTGCACAGTGTACAGGCGTTGCATACTTTACTTATGCAACGCAATCCTGCTTCGGCAACAGTTTTGTCTGCCTGCCGCTATGCAGTAAAAGACAATTTTGTTGATAACGATTTTGCATTAACAAACGATGATAGCGTACATATTATTCCACCAAGCAGCGGAGGTTAACTATGAAACATTTATCTGCCCATACAATTAGTATTGCCGAAATGCTTGCTACCGCACATCATCCCAAAGCTGGCGCTGTAGTATTGTTTAGCGGCGAAACAAGGGATAACAGCCACGGTAAAACAGTTGATTATCTTTTGTATGAAGCACAGGAAAGTATTGCTGAAAAAATGATAGCTGCTATTTTGGAGGAAGCCACTGGCAGATGGCAACTTAATATTGCGATGGCTGTACACCGCACAGGCAAAGTAGCTGTATCAGAAACGGCTGTTGTTGTTATCACAGCCTCTGCACACCGCAGCGAAGCTTATGCTGCCAACCGGTTTATCATTGACAAAATAAAACATGAAGTGCCTATATGGAAGTGTGAATACTTAACTGATGGCTCTAAAAAATGGGGTGGCAATTGTAATTGTGCTGCTGTTACAGGAGATGTAAATAAACATGTGTATGAATTCAGGGTGAAATAGGTTTTATTCCCTTGTTTCCATATTTATTCAACAAGAAACCGTAAGAACTGGCACCTAAATCTCAAAAAACAAAACTAAAGAGGAGACGATTATACCTTTCGTAATTTTTACACTACGATACTTTGACTACACTCAGTATAAGTCGCTGACAGGGTTCGTAATCAGTTCACCACTTTATTGGCGCAACTGCTGCTGGCAAAGGCTTCGGGTTTGGCTTTAAAGGCAAAGCCCATACCGAGTATGTAGCCCATAGCCTCCCGTAATGCCTCATTGCTTTTAAAACTTGGATTGGTGTTGATGTCGGCATGTACTTCCATGTCCACATCATACACCGTAAAGAGATCGCAGAGTTCGTAAGCGATTTCAATGCTTTTGGCTACTTCCACCAGCATTCTTTCTTTAATGCTGTACTTAGTAAAAGTTTTTTCGTTGTGGATGAACATGAAACCGCCATGACCTTCCCGTAAGAAAACAATTACGGTGGCAAATTCAGTTTCTTTTCCTTTTACCTGGCTGTCGGTACCAATGCAAACTTTAAGGTGATAGCCTGCTGTAGTTTCTCTTTTGATGGCTGTTTCTACTGCGTCTTTTATTGGCAGTTGAATGGGGTCGCCGTTAAATTTTCTCCATAGCATAATGAATGGGGTTTTTTAAAGTTAAGGAGAATTATAATATAACCAACAAGTGCAGATGAAAATTTTACAATTAGTAATACTAAAATAACGGACGGGCATTACCCTGTTTGAAACAATACCAGGTAATGAAACACGGTTTACGGAATAAAAAGAGGTTTGCTTAAAAAGCAAACCCATTCACTTCAGAAAAATTAATTAATAAACTTTACAGTTTTAAGACTCTCTCTGTTTGCTGGTTGCCGCAGCCCGATAAAAATAATATATACATACCTGCAGATTTATCTGTCATATTAATATTGCTCCTGCCGCTATTGCCTGCGCCTTTGCTGATAAGGCTGCCGTTTTCATTCATCAGTATATATTCATACCGGCAGGATGCGGTGATAGTAATATCGTTTTTTGCAAAGGCGGATACAGTAAACGGCAAACTATTGTTGGCTTTTTTCAGCAACAATGTAGATGAATTAACCACGCTGCCGGATGATGATATTACCTGTAAGCGGTAGTATAATGCCGTTTGCAGGGTTGGCACATAGCTGAACGTTGATTGATTAAGAACAGCACCTACGTTACTAAAGTGCACCCCATCTGTTGAGGACTGTATTATAATGTTGGTAATAGTTTCGCTGCAATCGATATTCCAGTTAAGCTGGTGCATGTTTTTATTTACAACGCCACTCAATAAAATATTACAAACAGGCAGCACACCAAACAGGCCGGTAATTTTGTAAGAACCAAGGCTGCCATAGTCGCTAACATTTGTGTTACCGCTCCCATCCAGCAGCAAATAATAAGTACCAGCATTAAGAATAGTATCAATCACCACACCCATTGTTTCTGATGGGTTATACAACCGAACTAAATTTTTACCGGCATCGTACAACCCTATTTTTATATCGAGGTTAGCCCCGCTGTTATTAACGCCAATGCTGTATGGCATTGCCTCAAGGTGAAAATTTGTATTGTGTAAAAGTGAAAATGTGAAGGCATCTTTATCATTGGTAGTACTGATGATTCCATTAACAGTACTGTTTAATGCACTGATAACAGCTGGTGAAATATTTATGTCATCGCTGTAATCATCCGCCCTGTATCCAAATCCATTTTGAGTAGAGAGGATAGAAAGATTATCCTGGTTGTTGCTGCAGCCGTAAGGTGTGGGGCCATTGTTCCAGCCACTCATATTTTTTCCATAGCTATTGCCCATAATCGGCGCCCAGCCAGTTTCGCCGCTGCCCGTTCCATCATTATAAGTAGCAGTAAGATTACATCCATTATCATACTTCGACTGGTGAGACAGCCCCAGTGTATGGCCGCTTTCGTGTGAGCAACATTCAGCAACCTGCTTGGGGTTATTTCCCAGCCTGTCACTGAAAACAAAACAAGGTGTTTCATCGCCCCAGCGGAACGAGCCAAGATAACCAACACCTCCTGCATTGACGTACCAACCGCTGGTAGGCGTAATAATTACTCTCATGCGTTTATCAATTGGCGCTGCAAAAAACACATCAATATCTGTGGTAATATTGATGTTGAATGGCCGGTAATCTTCAGAAACACGGTTGAAAATTTCTGTTACTTGTGTATTGCTTAATAGTGGCGGGGCACAATTAATTGTATTACCATTATTCCACACAGGGCTATTTACTTCTTCCCCATCAAAATCAAGATAAATGGTGGCGCTGGCAACCGGATAGCTGTTTAGTTTTGGCAATTGGCCGGTTGCAGTAAAACCATATAAAAAAAATATAAGGCCTTGGAATAAAATTTTGTTTTTCATAAAGCAAGTTTTCCAGGTGATGCATTAATTTTTAACGGCTGCAAATCTGTATAATCTTGTCTGTTTGCATTTTTACCAACTGATAACTGCTTCCGCCTTTGTGCACCAGCTCATAACCATCGGCATATTCTGTATTAAACAGGTGACCCACATATACAAAATTATCGGCTGCATCAAAGCGCCTGGTAAGAGAAAAAAGTGTATTGTTAAATTCAGTGAGCTTTACAGTAACCGTTTGCAGGTTGGTGTATTTTTTTGCCCACCATTTTATAGGACCCTTTAGTGTAAGTCCGTTTGGCAACAATAGTGTTACTTCCATGTCGTTGCTGTAAGTAAACAAACTCGACAACTGTGCTTCGGTACAGTTTATAATTTCAGGATAATCCTTAAAAAGAAAAGGCCTTGCAGAAGATTTTTTTTGTGCTGTGGTGCTTACAGATGCCAACAGGCAAAATGTTGCTAACACTATTTGGGTACAGTGTTTCATAAGATTGTTTTTTGATTGGATAAACCGACACAGGTAACTACTCCTGTGGCTTACCCATCATAACGTATGAAACAGCGTTTTATTGCTTTTTAAAGTGCCTAATACTGATTTGTACCCAGCATTACAAGAGTGCAAGCTTCTTCTGTCTGTATACCTTTTGCTTTTGCTAACTCGTACAATTCATCATTTTCGGTACCGGGATTAAAGATGATTCGTTTGGGATGAAGTGATAATATATAGTCGTAGTATTCTTTTTGACGTACCGGATTGAGGTATAAAGTAACAGTATCAATATTTTCAAATGGCCTTTTTTCTGTTTCAATAATAGTATTGCCAATATTGCCCTGCCTGTTGCCCAATGCAATTACGGGATGATGGTGAGCAATCAATCTTTGCACTGCCAGGTAGCTGTAACGATCTGGGTGAGCTGAAGCTCCTAATACCAATGTTTTTTTCTGTTGCATACATTATTTATAAAAACCTTGTCCTCACATCAGGTGTTGGCACCATACATTTATCTTTTTGTCCAAACCATTTGTAGCGGTTCTTTGCTATAAAATCATACACTGCATTGCGGATAAAAGGCGGCACAATGATAAACCCATAACAAAGCGGCCACAACCCTTTCAAATATTTACAAACCCTTAAAGCTGCGGTTGACCTGTTATATACTTTTCCGTTTTCAATAAATAAAAAAGAACGCATATCATTTTCAGGAATACCAAATTCTTTCGTCAATCGTCTGCCTGATTCGCTCTGCAAGGGTGCAAATTTTATAATTTTATTTTTATCTCTTTTAATGGTAAAGTTTACTGCACCATTGCAAAAATTGCAAACACCATCAAATAATATAACCGGCTGTGCTGACATTGAAATACAAATTTACATGAATTGAAAAAAAACTTTCCTGATAAAACCGCCGCCAGGGTTAAAAACCGCTGGCGGGGCTTTCACTCACTCCAACTAAAAATAAAACCGTATTCAAAACAAGTGGTATCTTCTTCTTGGGGTTTTAAGAATAATATCTTTTAAAGCATTTTGAAGTAAGGAGTATTTAAATTCAAACCCTGCCGCTGTAATTTTTGCAGGAAGCACCCAACGGCTTTTTAGAATCAATTCCGTTTCTGTTCCTATTAATGCAGCACCCATTTTCAGCATCCATTCATAAGCTGGTAAACCAATAATATGTCCTGTTGTTTTTCTTAATGTTGCCATAAAAGTTTGATTATTTACAGCGCCCGGGCTGCTGCAATTGTATGTTCCTTCTATTTCCTTGTGTTCGTAGATCCATTCAATCATCCGGCAGGTATCTTCAACATGCACCCAGCTATACATTTGTTTACCACTTCCCTGCCTGCCACCCAATCCAAATTTTAATAAATTAAAATATGGTATCATCACGCCACCAGTTCCGAGTGTAATTGCCATACGCAATGCAACTTTTCTTGTAAATGGCGTTCGTTGTTCATAAAGTGCTTGCTCCCATCGTTTACAAACCTGTACTGAAAAATCATTGGCAAAATCAGTAAATGATTCATCTCTCGGCTCTGTGGTAGCATGCGGATAAATAGTGGCTGACGCAGCATTAATCCATAGTTTCGGTGGTTTTACAGCTTGCTGTATTGCTTGTGCAATTGTTTTAGTAGCATTAGTTCGACTATCAAATATTTCTTTTTTGTTTTTTTCTGTATAGCGGCAATTAACGCTCTTGCCTGCAAGGTTTACTATGATATTTGCGCCATCAATTTCTTTCGCCCATTCTCCGGTTGTTATACCATCCCATTTTACATACCGGATGTTATTTATTACTTCACTTTTTACATGATTTTCTCCAAACGTATTGCTGTTATGCTCACTTACATTTCTTGTAAGAACAACAACTTTATTATCCATACCAAAATAGTTACACAATTCCTGCCCGATGAAACCTGAGCCTCCTGCTAATATTATCTTTTTGTTTTTCATATTGCTCTGGTTAGGGGTTTACTTGTTTATCAATATACTGGTTTACTACAGTCTCTCTTAATCTTTTTTCATGCACCGCTTTTTTTCTGAGGTTGAAAAATATATACAAGTTGAAAAAATGCATACCTCCCAGAATGAGGATTATTAAACCAATTTTTAAACTTAGCTCTTCAATTACCTGCTGTGTATTGGTGATAACATTTGTAACCTGTAATGTATAAACAGCGTAACCAAGATTAATGAGATAAAAACCAACCAGCAGTAAATTGTTTACGCTATCAGCCAGTTCTTTATTGCCATGAAAAATATCGATAAGAAATATTTTGCCGTTTTTGAACAATGTTCTTGCCACCCAGATAGTAAGGCAAATGGTAATAATAAGATACAATGTGTAAGTGCTGATAATGTGGTTCATATATTTTGATTTTAAAAGTGATAAATACTATTTCAAAAGCTCCATAGGGCGTTTCATTTTTACATAAGTTTCTTCATAGCACATTTGAGCATAATAAATTGCCATAATGGGAGAACCTATTAATAACAGGAACATTATTATTATCACCGGGATAATAAATATTTCTGTTAGCTGTGTAAGTGCTATCAAGGAGGCAGTAACTATTATCAATAGTAAAACCAGCTTGTGATAAAAAAGCCTTGGTTCTGCTTTTTCTGTAAACCACCTGCTCAAGTGATGAACAATCATACTTACTACCTGCCATCCACCGACAATAAAATAACCATAAAAAGATTTTTCACTCATTGTTATAAAGCCAAAAATGACAAATACAGGTATCAGAATGAAGCTAACCCAGCAGTCGATTATTTTAAAGCTTTTCATACTCGTATATTTTAAAATTTCAGAAAAAATTGAAAAGTTGTTTTCAAATAAAAGCCGCAAAGCGGCTCCCCTGTGTTCAAAGGGAAATTATTTAAACACTTTCAACAATCCACTCAAAAACCAGTTCTCATCCGCCTTTGTCATAATGTCGAGCATTTTATCAGCCTGGCCACCCAGTTTTTTTATACTGGCAATGGTATCAGTGAATTGTTTTACCTCTTTATCTTTTTTATCTCCTTCCACCTTCTCTAATTGAGACAATAGTTTCAGCATCGGGTCAAGCTCTCTCTTCTTTCTTTCCTTAGTGATTTGTGTTGCTACTTTCCAGATGTCTTTCTCCGCAGTAAAATATTCTTTTCTTTCACCTGGTAATATCACCCTGTCCACAAGCCCCCAGCTTATCAGTTCCCGTATGTTCATGTTTACATTTCCACGGCTGATGTTGAGTTCTTCCATAATGTCGTCCTGTGTTACAGGCTCATGGCTTATCATTAGCAGTGCATGTATTTGCGCCATGGTGCGGTTGATACCCCAATGCGTTCCAAAAGCACCCCAACTGCTGATAAATTGTTTTCTTGCTTCGGCTAATTTCATGATGCTTGATTTGACAGATCAAAGATAAGACTATTTTTGAATTTTCAAAATTTATTGAAAATTAAATTTATTTGCATAAAAAACCGCCTTTGTTGAAGGCGGTTTTAAAATACTTTTTGTAAGTGCTATACTGCATTTCCTATCTCCTGCATTAATACCAATCTCTCTTCAGGAACCCAAAATTTTTGAGACTCCTCCCTGTCCGGATAAGTAAAGTCAACTTCATATCTACAGGACTCATCGTTTTGATCGAGTATAACAGCTACACCAGCTGGCTTAAATTCAGTATCAAGCAGGATAACCTTTTGGCTAAGATGAAATTTCATTGTGTTTAATGCTTTTATGGGGTATATATTTCAAATCAAAATTTATGCCCGAAATTACTTTTACTTTATTATGCTAAGGCGACGGACAAACTTATATTAAAACTGCTTTCACAGGTACTGAGACAAATGAAATTTGCATGCAGATTTAAAAGTTGAAAGTAAATTAGGTATTAGATTTTTATTCGGCAACGTAGTAATCTACAAGTTACCCACAATGTTGAATTGTTAATAAAAAAATAAGGCGCTGCAATGCAGCGCCTTATAAAAAATATTTTTTCTGCTTTATACAAGCATGGTCACAGGGTTTTCCAAATACCTTTTTACTGTTTGCAGAAATGCTGCACCTACAGCTCCATCCACACTTCGATGATCGCAGCTTAATGTAACTTTCATAATGTTTGTAACCCCAAAGCCATCTCCCTTTTTTACCACCACTTCTTTTATTCTTCCCACAGCCAGTATTGCGCTATCCGGTGGATTAATGATGGCAGTAAACTCTTCAATATCCATCATACCCAAATTAGAAATAGTAAATGTATTGCCGCTGAATTCTGCAGGCTGCAATTTTTTATCTTTTGCCTTTGCATACAATTCTTTTGCATCTCCGGCAATTTGTGATAATGATTTTTGATCTGCAAAGCGGATTACAGGAACTATCAAGCCATCAGGCATTGCAACCGCACTGCCAATATGTATGTGATGGTTTTGCCTGATAAAATCTCCCATCCAACTACTGTTTACATCAGGATGTTTACGTAGTGCCATTGCACATGCTTTTATCGCCATGTCGTTGAAAGAAATTTTTACAGGGCTCACTTCATTCATGGCTGCTCTTGCTGTCATCGCATTATCCATATTTATCTCCATGGTGAGATAAAAATGCGGTGCACTGAATTTGCTTTCACCGAGGCGACGTGCAATCACCTTACGCATTTGTGTTAATGGAATATCAGTATGACCTTCAGTTCCGCTTATGATAGTAGAAACTGATGCTGATGTTTTGACCGCTGGTGTTGGTGCTGCCGATGGAACATAAGAGTCCACATCCTTTTTTGTAATCCTTCCATTATCACCGCTGCCATTTATTTTGTTTATATCAATTCCCTTTTCAGCAGCTAATTTTTTTGCAAGTGGAGATGCTTTTATTCTTTGGTCAGAAGAAGATATTTCCTGTTTCTCGTTAGCCGTTGCTGGTTGCCCGTTTTGAGTCGGTGATACTGCAGCTACCTGTGATGCAGCTACTGTACTATTAGTTCCAGATTTTTCAGCAGCTACATAAGCACTTACATCTGTGCCTGGCTTGCCTACTATTGCAATAATCTCATTTATTTTAGCAGCTTTACCTGCCTCTATTCCAATATATAATAATGTGCCTTCTTCATATCCCACTACCTCCATCGTTGCCTTATCAGTTTCTACCTCTGCCAACACATCATCGCTTTTTACTGCATCGCCAATTTTTTTGTTCCATGCTACAATCTTACCTTCTGTCATTGTATCGCTTAGCAAAGGCATTCTTATTTCTTTAGCGCCATTTGGCAATGCTACTTTTGCTGCTGCCGGAGCCACCGGTGCTACTGGTGCAGGAACTGCTGCAGCTTGTGACACTCCGCTTGCTCCATCCAATAAACTTTTATACTCTTCTCCCTCTTTACCAACTATTGCAATTATCTGGTTCACCTTTGCTGCTTCGCCTGCAGGCACGCCTATATATAGTAATGTACCATCAGCATACCCGGTTACTTCCATCGTTGCCTTATCGGTTTCCACATCGGCCAGCACATCATCGCTTTTTACCTTATCACCCACTTTTTTGTTCCAGGTAACAATTTTGCCTTCCGTCATAGTGTCGCTCAGCAGCGGCATTCTGATCACTTCTGCCATATTTTGAGAATTTCTAAGTATTAATAATGAGTGCCGAAATTAATGCAAAAAAAGGAAATAGTATAAAGGCAAATAACAGGCAGGGTTTTATTTTGTTTTCGGGAACGAGTGCGGAAGTTTTTATCTGCCCGGCTGCAGAATTAATAGTTTGCTGTGCTGTGTCGCACTCTTGTATATATTACCAGTTTGCATTTTTCCAGGAACAATCTTATCTACTCCAACTCCAGCTTCAGCCTTTCTTTCAACTCCTTAATCATCGGATACTCTTCTATTATTTTTAAATATTGCTGCTTGCGGCTTAGCGTAACTTCCTGAGGCTGGGACTCTATTGCTGTTTCTTCAACACTCACTATGTAAGTAAGCAGCCTGTTGCTAAACCATGCCTGAAGGTGGTCCACCAAATCAGCTCTTTGTGTTTCTACAAATGCCTTCTGAATATCGGAGCCTACAATAATCTCAATACAATTGTTATCGATTATTTTTAAAGCAGCGCTCTTTAAATTATTGGTAACTGCAGAATTATTGGCTTTCAATCGCAATTTGTTCAGCAGCTCTTCCCATGCTTTGTGAAGCTCTTCGTCAGTTATCAGCTTTGTTTCGGTAATTCCACTGTTTTGCTCCTTTATTTGCAGTCTTAATTTTTGTAGAGAAGCAAGCCCTGTTTTGGGTTGTTCGGCACAGGGCAAGGAGTTTTCAGGCAAAGCTGCTTTCTTAGTAATCAATCTTTCAATTTTCACATCCGGCTCTTCCACTATCAATTTAGCTTCCTGCGTTGGTTTCAACTTTTCACTAATCCCAGATACCAGATCACCCTTAACTTTATATACCGGCAACGCTTTAAACGCCACCACCTTGCTGTCAGTTATTTTTTTTTTGCTTACGCCATTATCGCTTACCAGTTCAAGCGCTTGTTGTAAATAAGAAAGTTTTATAATGGCCAGTTCCACATGCAGCCTTTTGTTTCTTGCCTGGCGGTAGCTTATTTCTGCTTCGGTTAAAATATTCAATGCACTGATGATAAATGCAGTCGGCACTTTAGATGCCACTTGCAGATACTTCTGCTTAAAATCATCTGCCACTTCTAAAAGCATAGCCACTTTAGCATCGCTGCTCACTAACAAATTGCGTAAAAATTCTGCAAAGCCATTTAGTACTGTATCGCCTTCAAAACCCTTGCGGTTTATTTCATCATACATCAATAAAGCACTGCTTACATCTTGCGCCAGCAAATAATCCAGCAACCAGAAGTAATAATCTTAATCAAGTATGTTAAGGTGTTAAAGCGT
>CAZBTD010000042.1:0-26497 GCA_964494815.1 uncultured Ferruginibacter sp.
AACAAAAATATTAGCTGGTAAGGTTGGTGATTATATTGTTACTGCAAGAAGAAAAGGAGATGATTGGTGGATTGGAGGAATGACGGATTGGGAAGCAAGGGAGATTGAATTCCCTGTTAGATTTTTAGAAGAGGGTTTTTATGATCAAATACTTTGCAGCGATGGGGCTAACGCAGTAAATTATCCATCTGATTATATTTTGGAAAAAAGTGTAATTGAGGTTTATGGTTCACATTCTGTGGTGGCAGAAAGTCAAATGCTTTTAAGTGTAAAAATACCTCCTGGTGGCGGCTTAGTTATTAAATACTCAAAAAAGAAAAATTAGAATTATGAAAATAAGATTGTCATTAATAATTACTCTTGCTGCTTTTTGCTTTTCGGCAAAATCACAGGACAAGTCTTTGTTCAAAAAAGAAATCTATGTTTCGGGAAGCGATACATTGCCGTACCGTATTTTATTACCTCTGAATTATGATGCTTCAAAAAAATATCCTTTGATATTGGTGTTGCATGGTGCAGGCGAAAGGGGAAATAATAACGAAGCACAGTTAGTGCATGGTTCTTATTTGTTTTTAAAAGATAGTGTAAGAGAAAAATTCCCTGCCATTGTTGTATTTCCTCAATGCCCGGCTTCAAGTTTTTGGAGCAATGTGCAGTTTCAATTTGATTCGGTAACAAAACAAAGGACCTTAGGTTTCCGGGCTGATGGTGAACCTACCATTGCCATGAAACTGGCGCAGGAACTTTTATATAAAATCATTAATGATTATCCTGTAAACAAAAAACAAATTTATGTTGGCGGCTTGTCAATGGGCGGCATGGGTACATTTGAAATTGTAAGGAGAAACCCAAAATTGTTTGCTGCCGCATTTCCTATTTGTGGTGGTGGCGCTCCGGCAACTGCACCAATGATGAAGAAAATAAAATGGTGGGTGTTTCATGGTGATGTAGATGCAGTGGTACCTGCAAGTTTATCACAGGAAATGGTGGATGCATTGAAAGCTGCAGGCGCTGATGTAAAATATAGTTTGTATCCCGGCGTGAATCATAATAGTTGGGACAATGCATTTGCAGAGCCAGGATTGTTGCCGTGGTTGTTTTCTAAAAAGAAATGATAGCCGCAGATTCGCAGATTATTTTTGATAAAATTTTGTATAGTGACAACAACTTGAGAATTAGCGGAGTGCCTTTAGCCCCGTAGGGGCGATAAATTAGTAGCGGCGGGTGAAACCCGCCGCAAAGTGAAAAATGTTTTGACGAGTGACGATGGCGAAGCCATCGTTTAAAAATACAATGTGGGAAAAGATGAATAACGATATGCCGTACAAGGGTGCGACGCAACAAAAGTTTAATAGTAATCCCAAGCTAAGTACATAAAAATGAAAAAATCATTTCTAACAATTGCAGTTATAGCAACAGTAATTATTTCGCAGGCGCAAAAAAAGACAATTGACCAGCGTGTCGATTCTGTTTTAAAACTAATGACGCTTGACGAAAAAGTTGGTCAAATGAATCAATACAATGGCCCGTGGGCTGCAACAGGCCCATTAACCAACGATGATAAATTGCTTGATCAAATCAAAGAAGGTAAAGTTGGCTCAATGCTCAATACAACTGGTGCAGCAAGAACAAGAGATTTGCAGCAGTTAGCATTGCAATCAAGGTTAAAAATTCCATTATTGTTTGGGCAAGATGTAATACATGGATACCGAACAATTTTTCCGATACCATTAGCAGAAGCAGCAAGCTGGGATATACAAGCAATGGAACAATCAGCAAGAATTGCTGCTATTGAAGCAAGTGCTGCCGGTGTACACTGGACCTTTGCGCCGATGGTTGATATTGCCCGTGACCCACGCTGGGGCCGTGTGATGGAAGGCGCAGGTGAAGACCCTTATCTCGGTTCACAGATTGCAAAAGCAAGAGTAAAAGGTTTCCAGGGAAAAGGGCTTGGCAACACTGATGCAGTGATGGCTTGTGCAAAACATTTTGCTGCTTACGGTGCTGCCGTTGGTGGAAGAGATTATAACAGTGTTGATATGAGCTTGCGGCAATTGTGGGAAACATACCTGCCGCCATTTAAAGCCGCTGCAGATGCAGGTGCTGCTACATTTATGAATTCATTTAATGATCTGAACGGAATCCCGGCTACAGGCAATGGTTATTTACAAAGAGAAGTATTAAAAGGGAAATGGAATTTTAAAGGTTTTGTGGTGAGTGATTGGGGAAGTGTGGGTGAAATGATTAATCATGGTTTTGTAAAGGATAATTATGAAGCAGCAATGGCTGCTGCTAATGCAGGTAGCGATATGGACATGGAGAGCAGAGCATATGTTCAAAATCTTTCAAAGCTGGTAAGAGTAGGAAAAGTAAAATTGAGTGTAGTAGATGATGCAGTAAGAAGGATTTTGAAAAAGAAATTTGAGATGGGTTTGTTTGATGATCCATATAAATTTTCAAATGAGGCAAGAGAAAAAGAACAATGGGATAATAAAGAACATTTGAAAGCAGAAAGGGACATGGCAAAGAAGAGTATTGTGTTGTTGAAAAACGAAAAGCAATTATTGCCAATATCAAAAACTGTAAAAACAATTGCACTGATTGGCCCATTTATAAAAGCAAAGAGCGACAACCTTGGTTTCTGGAGTTATGATTGGGCAGATGATTCAATAAGGATTGTTTCGGTGTGGGATGGCGTGAAAAATAAGGTAAGTGCTGATACAAAAACGCTGTATGCAAAAGGGTGTAATGTAAACGATAATTCAACCGGTGGTTTTGCAGAAGCAATTGAAATAGCAAAGCAGGCTGATATAATTGTGATGAATGTTGGTGAAGCCAGGGATATGAGTGGTGAAGCAAAAAGCAGGAGCAACATTCGCCTGCCGGGTGTGCAAGAAGATTTAATAAAAGCAATACAGGCAACAGGCAAACCTGTTGTAGTAATGATAAATGCAGGAAGGCCATTAGTATTTAATTGGGTGGCAGATAATGTGCCTGCTATCTTATACACCTGGTGGCTGGGTACAGAGGCAGGCAATGCTATTGCCGATGTTTTATTTGGAGACTATAATCCTTCTGCAAAATTGCCGATGAGTTTTCCATTAACCGAAGGACAAATTCCCATCTACTATAATCACTACAATACAGGGCGCCCTGCTACAAGCGACAGCGATAGATTCTACCGCTCTGCTTATACAGACTTGTCTTTGTATCCAAAGTATGCATTTGGTTATGGGTTGAGTTACACAACTTTTTCTTACAGCAATATTCAACTCAACAGGCCATTCATTAAACCAGCTGAAAAGTTGATTGTAAAGTGTCTTCTATCAAACACAGGCAATTATGATGGAGAGGAAACGGTACAATTGTACATCCGTGATTTGTTTGGTTCCGTTGTGCGGCCTGTGAAAGAACTGAAAGGCTTTCAGAAAGTATTTTTAAAGAAGGGCGAATCCAAAGAAGTAAGTTTTGCTTTAACTGTTGATGATCTGCGTTTTTATAATAACAAGCTGCAGTACATTTATGAGCCTGGAGATTTTAAAGTGTTTATCGGGGGAAGCTCAGACAATGTTAAAGAAGCCAGCTTCACAGTTGTAAAGTAAACCCGCCATTAAAATTTTTTATTAGCTTAATTCCTGTTTCATAATACCGGCTAATTTTGCAGCAATGCAATACGCCTTGTGCTATTGCTAATCTTTTAAAATAAATGCTTCCACAACAAAAAGAACTATTAAACGAAAGGGAAAGATTTGATGCACTTTTTCAGCATGCTTCGCTGGGTATTTTGATAGTGAACCAGCAAGGCGAAATTATACTGGTAAATAATTTTTTGCTTAAACAATTTAGCTATGGCGATGCTGCTGAACTAATTGGTAAAAAGATAGAAGTGCTGATACCTCAAAGGTTTCATAAACAGCATTCGGGCTACAGGGAAAATTATACAACCCATCCGCAAAACAGGCCCATGGGGCTTGGAATGGATTTGTTTGGCATAAAGAAATCGGGCGAAGAGTTTAATGTGGAAGTTAGTTTGAGTAATTATAAAAGTAATGAAGTTAATTATGCCATTGCTTTTGTAAATGATATTACCAAGCGTAAGCAAATAGAAAGCGAAGTGCTGCAGCAAAAAAAAGAGCTGGAAACAGTTAATTTAAAAATTGAGAAACTAAATGACGAGCTGGAACAAAAAGTAATGTTACGCACCAGCCAACTGGAAGAAGCAATGAAAGAACTGGAGGATTCAAAAGACGAGTTGGCACAGGCGCTGGACAAGGAAAAAGAACTGAGCGATTTAAAAAGCCGCTTTGTTTCAATGGCATCGCATGAGTTTCGTACACCATTAAGTACAATACTTTCTTCGGCATCGCTGGTGGCAAAATACACCCAGGGTGATGAACAGGAAAAAAGAGACAAGCATATTCAGCGAATCAAATCATCTGTTCACAATCTTACAGACATACTTAATGAGTTTCTTTCTATTGGAAAAATTGAGGATGGAAAAATTATTACACACTATAGTAATTTTAATGTAAAGGAGCTTATTACAGGTATTTGCAACGAATTGCAGGCTATTGCAAAAAAATCGCAGGAAATAAATTATACACACCTTGGCAGCACAAATGTTTGCCTGGATATTACTTTGCTGCGGAATATTTTTATTAACCTGTTGTCTAATGCAATTAAGTTTTCACCCGAAGCAGGAAAAATTGAAGTAAATAGCAGGGTTGAAAATTCAGATATTGTGTTTGAAGTAAAAGACAATGGGATGGGCATTTCGCAGGAAGATCAGGAGCATTTGTTTGAACGTTTTTTCAGGGCAAAAAATGCAACTAATATCCAGGGCACCGGCCTGGGCCTGCATATTGTAGGTAAATATGTAGAACTGATGGAAGGCCGCATTGAATGTAAAAGCGAACTGGAAAAAGGAACTACATTTACCATTATTTTTAAAAACGACATATTACCAGCATGAAACATTTACTGTTAATAGAAGATAATGATGACATAAGGGAAAATACAGCAGAGATACTGGAGCTTGGTGGCTATAAGGTGGAAACTGCTGAAAATGGAAAAATTGGAGTAGAAAAAGCGCTGGCAAAAAAACCCGACCTAATCATTTGTGATGTGATGATGCCTGTGCTGGATGGCTACGGAGTGTTGCATTTGCTTAATAAAAACCCTGAGCTGAAAGGCATACCATTTATTTTTTTAACTGCCAAAGCAGAACGAAGCGACTTTAGAAAAGGTATGGAAATGGGTGCTGATGACTATGTAACAAAACCGTTTACCGATATTGAATTGCTTAGTGCTATTGAAAGCAGGTTGAACAAAGTTGAACTGTTGAAAAAGAACTTTGAATCAACAGCAGACGGCATGCACCAGATGCTGAATGAAGTAAGTGGAAAAAGGGCACTGGAAGATTTTACCAAAGACAGGCACACCAATCATTATAAAAAGAAACAGGTAATTTATTCTGAGGGAAACCACCCCAATAAATTATATTATATCGAGAAGGGGAAAGTAAAAACCTTTAAGACAAATAGCGATGGAAAGGAGTTTACCGTTGGCCTGCATGGTGAAGGTGAGTTTATTGGCTATATAGCTATGCTGGAAGGAACCGTGTACAAGGAAACAGCTGAAGCAATAGATGATACAGAGATTGCCATTATTCCTGTAGAAGAGTTCAGGGGTTTGATTGAAAGTAATAAGGAAGTGATGCAAAAGTTTATAAAACTACTGGCAAAAAATGTGGCAGAAAAAGAAGAACAGCTGCTAGGGCTGGCATATAATTCCCTTCGTAAGAGAGTAGCCGATGCATTGATAACGCTACAACACAAATATCAAAAAGACAATAAGGAAAAATTCTCCATACAAATATCAAGGGAAGATTTGGCAAATATTGCCGGCACCGCCACAGAATCGCTGATAAGAACGCTTAGTGATTTTAAATCTGAAAAATTGATAGATATACAGGCAGGGCAAATCATTATCCAGAATGAAAAAAAACTGGCAGCCATGCTGAATTAATTGCACTGACGAACGTCATTTTTTCAACCTCCCATTATCATAAAAAACATTTGCAGTATTACTCATCTTGCATAGTATCATTATGCAGGAAGCAAATTTTTTTCATACAACTGTAAAGCGCCTTCAACTAATTCTTCTGGTTGCTGTGCTGATGTATTTTGGCCAGCCTTTACTGGTGCCTTTATTTTTTGGGCTTCTCATGGCAATAGTATTGTATCCTGTATGTAAGGGGCTTGAGAAAAAAGGAGCTTCAAGATCATTTGCAATTTTTATTTGTCTTTTAATTGTAACGGTATTGATTGCAGCGCTTGTGCTTTTGCTGCTATGGCAGGCAAGTATGTTAAAAAAAGATGCCCCGGCTATTATTGAAAAAGCAGGCGTTTTTATTCATAGCCAGCAGCAAAAAGCAGCAGTATTTTTTGGGATAGGAGAAATGCAGCCTAACTGGGGTGAAAGAATTACATCTGGCGCTGCCGGTATGATTGGTACTGTTTTCAGTGCTGCATCGTCAACTTTTTTTATGCTGTTTATGATACCAATTTACACCGCTTTGTTTTTGTATCACCGCAATGTATTTGTACAATTCCTGCAATCAATAGTTCCCGTAAAGTATAAACACCAACTTGATAATATACTAAACGAAACGATCCATACTTATTTCAATTATATAAAGGGCATGTCGCTTGTGTATATTATTGTAGGGGTGCTTAACTGTATAGGGTTGCTGGCTTTAGGTGTTCGCCATGCTTTTCTTTTTGGTATGCTTTGCGCTATCATGACTATTATTCCGTACCTCGGTATTATCATCAGTGCATTGTTGCCTATCACAGTTGTATGGATGGATACAGGTAATGTCTTGTATCCCGTTGGAGTGATTGCAGTTTTTACATTTATACAATATCTTGAAGCCAATGTAATATTTCCAAAAGTAGTGGGTACACAATTGAATGTAAGCACATTTGCTATTCTTGTTGCAATAATAGCCGGTGGCATTATATGGGGTGTTTCCGGTATGGTATTATTTATTCCGTTTGCAGCAATTTTAAAAATCAGTAGCGATAAAATAAATGAACTAAAACCATTAAATATTCTCCTTAGCAGAAAATAAAAACAAGTATATGAAAAAGTTATTTTTTATGTTGTTATGTTTAATGACAGCAGCAGCCTGCAATACATCTAAAATTACCAACTCGTGGCAGGCACAAAGTATTACTCCAGCAAAGTTCAATAAAATATTGGTAATAGGTTTGATAAGGGAAGCGGATAGGACCATAAGAGAAAAAATGGAAAACCATTTTGTAGGTGATTTAAATGCACTGGGCTATGTAGCCGTATCAGCATTAAATGAATATGGCCCCAAGGCATTTGAAGATTTGGATGAAAATGCAACACTGGAGAAATTAAAAAACAGCGGCGTGGATGCTGTAATGACGATAGTGCTGCTTGATAAAGAAAAAGAAAGAAGCTATAGCCCTGCACAGCCTTATCAAACCCGGTTTTGGGGTTATTACGGAAGGTACAACAGGCGAATAGCGGAGAAGGATTATTATGTTGTAAACACAAAATATTTCTGGGAAAGCAATTTTTACAAAATGAATGATGGGCAACTATTATATTCTGTGCAAACACAATCGTTCGATCCTTCGTCTGCTGAAAGTATGGGACATGAGTATGGTAAGATGATAGTGGCAGACATGGTGAAGAAAAGCATATTGAAAAATGGCAATAGCGGCCAATAGAAATTATTTTTCTTTTGCCAACACACTTTTATATACTTCAAACCACATTACAGATGCAAAGGAAACTGCTACACAGAGCAGGAACATAGTAAGACTGATATTGCCAAGCCTGAAAAGATCTTTTACGGCAGGCACATAATACAGGGCACAAATAAATGCAGCAGAAACAATAACAACAAATGGTGCAAGATTGTTTTTATAACGGATTGTAAAAAAAATACTTCTACTGAAGGAACGGTTGGCAAAAGTGAGAAACATGTTACTTAATATAAGCATAGTAAAAACTACTGTTCTCACTTCTTCAATGGCAGCGCCGCTATTCATAAAGTAATAATACACTATAAGAATAAAGGATGCAATGATAATGCCCTGTACAATGCTAAGTAATAATTCATCCCTCGTAAACAGGCCAACGTTCCTGTTTCGTGGCGATTGCAGCATCAGGTTTTTTTCAACAGGCTCTCTTTCAAAAAATATAGAGCAGGTAGGACCCATAATGATTTCCATAAAAATTACATGCACTGGTGTAAAGATGTTTGGGAACTTCCATCTTAGTATTAGCGGAATGGAAGCAATAAGGATGATAGGAATATGAATGGAAATGATATACCGTACTGCTTTTTTCAGGTTGCTGAAAATTTTTCTTCCTTCACTAACAGCTGTCACAATTTTTTCAAGGTTATCATCAGTAAGCACCAGGTCGGCAGCCTGTCTCGCTATTTCCGTTCCTTTTTTACCCATGGCAATACCAATATTGGCGGCTTTTAAAGCAGGCCCGTCGTTTACACCATCGCCGGTCATGGCAACAATATTACCATTTGCTTTTAATGCTTCCACCACTTTTAGTTTTGCATCAGGAAACATACGTGCAAATATGTTGCAATCTTGTGCAGCTGCCGAAAGCTCAGCATCAGTCATTTTTATTATCTCTTCCCCGGTGTAAATTTTTTGTTTGTGCTCAATACCCACCTGTGCAGCAATATTAGCGGTAGTGGCCGGATGGTCGCCGGTGATTATTTTAATATCAATTTTTGCTTCACGGAATTGGCTGAATATTTTTTCAATATTATGTTTTGGCGGATCGTATAATGCAAGCAATCCTTCAAAGCGCCAGTTAAAATCATCCTGCCGTTCCGGGAAATCTTTTTCTTTGTGTAAAGCGCTTGCCACAGCAATTACACGATAGCCTTTTGATGTGAGTGCTGAAGAAACAACTTCCACTCTTTTTGTATCGGCTTCAGTAAGCTTGCATACTTTTATTATTCTTTCAATGGCACCTTTTGCTGTGGCCGTTATGTTGTTGTCAATATCATATACATGCGTCATCATAGGCGGCCTTCCCTCTAATGGATATTCATGTATCATAGCCATGCCTGTATTTGCCTTGTTGCTTTTTTTTGTATATGCTTCCACTATTGCTTTCTCCATCGCATCAAACGGATCGGCCTCACTTGCCAGCAACGCATAGTAAAGCACCTGGCTATTACCACCTGCCTCATCCATTTTATCATTAGCAAAATCATACACTTCCTTTACCTGCATTTTATTTTCTGTAATAGTGCCTGTTTTATCCAGGCATACTACGCTTACAGCACCAAGGCTTTCTACTATCTGTGGTTGCCGGGAAATAATTCCATACCTGCTCATTTTGTAAGCGCCCAAAGCCATAAACGAAGAAAAAGCCACCGGAATTTCTTCCGGGATAACAGACATTGCCAGCGTAAGAGCAAAGAGTAAGCTGGTTACAAATTCTTTATGAGTAGAGTAATTAACAAGAAAGATAATTGCAAATGCAGCAAAGCCAAACAATGCAAGCCGGCGTACAAACTTTCCTATCTGCATTTGAAGTAACGTCTTGGGTGGCTGGTACATGCCAACAGTCTTACCCAATTTGCCCAACACCGTATTGTTGCCAGTAGCAGTTACACGGGCAATAGCTTTACCACTATTTATAGTGGTGCCTTGGAAAAGTTTATTATTATCGGTTTCGTCTTTATCTACAGGCAATGATTCGCCTGTGATGACGGCTTCATTTATGCTAAGATCGTTTTGTTGAACTATAATTGCATCTGCCGGAATGTTCATGCCTTCTTCCAATATTATTAAATCGCCGGGTACCAGCTCTTCGGTATCAATTGTTTTTTCAACACCATCTCTTATCACTTTTACTTGCGGCTGTGTAAACTGTTGCAATGCTTTAATAGCATTGCTGCTTTTTACATCCTGGTACACAGATATAGCGGCGACAAGAACTGTAGCTGCCAGCATCATTATGCCTTCTTCTGTTTCGCCAAGAATAAAGTAAAGTGTAGTTGCCACTATGAGCAGCACAAACATGGGTTCTTTTACAATTTCTAACAGGATATGGTAAAAGCGCCTGGGAGACTCGGTATAAAAAATATTTTTCCCAAATTGTTTTTGCAAAGACGAGGTTTCCTCGGTTGCAAGGCCTTGCAGTGACTGGGTTTCTTTGGTAGTGCCGGGCATCAGTAATTTTTGTTTATAAATATGCCCGTATCTGTGCAGGCAATTATTTCTTGAAAACCTGTTTTAGTTTTTCTTCAGCTACATCTGCAAGAGTATGAGCCAGCAGGGTAAGGCCATATGTAAATGTACTTTTTAAAATACTTTTTTCACCTGGCTTTTCAGTTGAGTAATGAGTTATTTTATCAATAGCCTCTGCAGCAAGGTTGCCGGGCCGCAATTCTTCTTTAAGATTGCTCCAGTGGATACGGACATTTTTTTCGGCCTGTAACTGGCGGGCTGCCAGTATGGCTTTTTGCTCTCTTAAATGCCCCATGTTTTTAATCTTCTTCATCTTCTTTATTGTTGCTGAACAGTTGTTTTAATAATGCATTCATCACAGGAATTTGAATGATCCTTTTTCGGGCAGACCATATTAGAGCCGCTTTGATAAGGCATACAGCAGACATTATCATAAAACCTGCCCATGGCTTACCAAGCCATTCGCCAATTAGCAAGGATAAGCCGGTTACTAATAACATGGCGAAAAAGATCAACGCTATTAATACGGCAATTCCTGCAGCTGCATTTGCAATAACAAGCGAAGTTTTTTCTGCAATGGCAAGTTTAGCTGATTCAATCCTTACATCAACATACTCTTTTACATCTTCCACCAGCTCTTCTGTTTTGGCAAATATTCTTTCCATAAAATTTGTTTATGAGAATTTTTTAGCTTTTTCTTTAACCACATTTTCAATATCTTCTTTCAGGTCTTTTATTTCTTGCTCTGCTTTGCAGAGTTTTTCTTCCAGGTCACCGGATATTTTTTTTGCCTTATCTTTTATTTTTTCTCTTGTTTCACTCCCTTTTCGTGGCGCAAATAATATTCCCAATATGGCTCCTGCGGCAAACGCAGTTATTATTTTAATTGTTCTGTTCATATAAAAAGTTTTAACTGTTATAATAAGCAAAGTACAGAGAAGTAAAAATTGTTGTGCTGACGGCGCTCACAATAAACGCTGAAATTTATCAGCAGCATTAACGGGCCACAGCGCCACCATCTATTGTAATATGAGCGCCTGTCATAAACAGGGATTCATCAGAAGCAAGATACAAAGCTCCGTTGGCAATTTCAACAGGTTCGGCCATTCTGCCCTGTGGGCTCATGCTTTTAATACTGTCCATCATACCTGGCATTTTTATCAGGCCTTCTGTCATTGGTGTAAGCACTCCGCCCGGACAAATGGCATTGGCCCTGATATTATCTTTTGCAAAAGATACAGCGATGTCTTTTGTTAAAAGCAGTAAGCCGCCTTTTGATGAGGAATAAGCAGCACCATTGCCACCAACAATTCCTGCGATGGACGCAATATTTACAATATTACCGCCGCCATTTTTTTTCATATATGGAATACATGTACGGCAGCCCAAAAAAGGCCCTCTTAAATTTACTGCAATTACTTTATCCCAAAGTTCCGTACTCGTTTGTTCACAGTCTGCAAAGCCAGGAAAGATGCCTGCATTATTCACAAGGACATCAACCCTGCCAAATGTTGTAACTGTTTTTTCTGCTACCTGTTTCCAGTTTTCTTCATTGTTTACATCAAGCACAGCAAACTCAATTTCCAATTTTTCTGCTTTAGCTTTTTGTACCCACGCACTTAATTTTTCTTTCTGAATATCTGTAGCCATTACTTTAGCACCTTCGCTTGCAAAAAGTTTTGCTATTGATTCTCCCATACCACCAGCAGCGCCGGTTACAATTGCCACTTTGTTTTTTAACCTGTTCATAAAAACTATTTTGGTACAACAAAGATTGGCATTGCCACAGGCGAAAGCGATGAGAGCAGTCAGCGGTAGTTATGAGAAGAGTCAGTTGTAAGCGAAGGCTTGTTATTGTTTAGTAATACTTTATCCTTGTGCAATAAGAATTTGATTATTAAGCATTGCTACATCATCAGGTTTGCAAAGTTCTGTTCCTGCATTCATAGTAGCTGCTGTGCCGCAGGCAACGCCATATTGTAATGCTTGTTTTAAATTGGTTTTTTTTGAAAGGCTGTAAATAATTCCAGCCACCATGCTGTCGCCGGCACCTACTGTGCTTTTGCGCTGTACAGTTGGTGCTTGCACTTTGTGTAATTCTTTTTCTGTAAATAACATAGCACCTTCAGCACCTGCTGATACAACCAATATTTCAACAGGATATTCCTGTAATATTTTTTTTGCAACCATAGCAATTTCGCCAGGTTCAATAGTTGATACCGCAGCTAAAGATGCCAGCTCACCAAGATTGGGTTTTAATAAATATGCCCCTGTTGCTGCAGCTTCTTTCAAAGCTTCGCCAGAGGTATCAGCAATAAATTTTGCATTCTTTCTTACGGCAATATTTGAAAGCAAAGCAAAAATATTGGATGGCACACCTGGCGGCAAACTGCCGCTAGCCACAATAAATTCAACATCATTAATTTCTTCAACCGCCTGTAAACATTGCTTCCATTCCGCTTCATTCAGCTCTGTGCCCGGCATTCCAAAGCGGTACTGGTTGTTACTGCTTTTGTCAAGCACAATAATATTTTCCCTGGTTTCATTTTTTGTTTCTATTATGATACTGGGAACATTTTCTTTTTCTAACAGGTGATTAAAATATTTTCCTGTGTAGCCACCTGAGGGAAATACAGCAATAACATCGCCGCCAAGCTTGTGAATAACCCTGGCTACATTGATGCCGCCGCCACCAGGTTCAAGCCAGGGTGTGGAGCAGTGGAGTTTTTTTTCAGGAACTAGTGTATTTATTGAAGTACTCTTATCAATACAGGGGCTGAAGGTGACAGTGACAATACTGGCCATGATGCAAAAAAATTATTGTCGATAAATCTAAGAAGATACAAGGGCAAAATTCTTTTCTGCCTCATTTATATTTTCAATTCCTTTCAGCAATGCATCTGCATTAAATGAAATACTGTCAATGCCCTGCTCTACCAGGAATTTTGCAAATTCAGGATAATCACTTGGAGCTTGCCCACAAAGGCCGATTTTAACACCTGCATGTTTGGCTTTGTGAATCATTTCGGCAAATATGTGTATGGCCGCTTCATTTTTTTCACTAAATAAATTGCTAATAATGGCAGAGTCTCTGTCAATACCCAATGTAAGTTGTGTAAGATCGTTTGAACCAATAGAGAAGCCATCAAATATAGCAGCAAACTTTTCAGCCAGTATTACATTGCTTGGTATTTCAGCCATCACATATATTTCAAGATTGTTTATTCCTTGCTCAAGGCCGAAATGTTTCATTACAGCTACTACTTTATTACCTTCTTCCAGTGTACGGCAAAATGGTATCATCACTTTTACATTGCTTAATCCCATTTCATCCCTCACTTTTCTTATCGCTTCACACTCCAGCCTGAAACCCTCACGGTACAAATCATTGTAATAACGGGAAGCGCCACGAAAACCAATCATCGGGTTTTCTTCTTCCGGTTCAAATTGTTTGCCGCCAAGCAGATTAGCATATTCATTCGTTTTAAAATCGCTCATTCGCACAATTACATCTTTTGGATAAAATGCTGCTGCAATAGTGGCAACGCCTTCTGCAAGCCTGTCAACAAAAAATTTTTCTTTATTGGGATAGTTGCTTGTAAGTTGTTCAATCTTTTGTTTTGCATCACTATCTTTCAACTCATTAAATTTTACCAATGCCATCGGATGTATTTGTACTGAGTGGGTAATGATAAATTCAATACGCATAAGCCCAACACCATCGTTTGGATAAAAAGATAATTTGAATGCTTTATCAGGGTCACCAGCAATCAGCATTACTTCAGTGCTTTCGGGTTTTTTAATATTGCTGAAATCAATTTCCGTTTCTTCAAAATCAAGTTTGCCTTTATACACAAAGCCTGTTTTTCCTTCACAGCAAGAAACGGTTATCATTTCACCGTCAAAAATTTTTTCTGTTGCGTCACCACAACCTACTACTGCAGGCACACCAAGCTCTCTTGCTACAATAGAAGCATGGCTTGTTCTTCCGCCTTTGTCTGTAATGATGGCGGCGGCTGTTTTTAAAATGGGATCCCAATCAGGACTGGTGATACCTGTAATAACAATTTCACCGGGTTGCAGTTTGCCTGCATCTTTCGGAGAGTATAATATTCTTGCAATTCCACTGGCTATTTTTGAACCGATGGCTTCTCCTTCCGTAACAGCCACGCCCTTCTTTAGCAATTTATATTCTTTCATCACCAAAGGATTTTTTTGTGAGTGCACCGTCTCCGGCCTTGCCTGTATGATAAATATTTCACCAGTGTTGCCATCTTTGGCCCACTCAATATCCATTGGCTTTTGATAATGTTTTTCAATTGTTATTGCCCAGGCCGCAATCTTCATGGCTTCGGTATCAGTTAAAACAAATTGTGTTTGTTTTTCTTTTGGGGTAGAAATATTTATAACAGGAGTTGCTTCATCATTTCCATACACCATTGTTTTTGCTTTCTCACCAAGTTTTTTCTGTATTACTGCATTTTTTCCCTGCAACAAAGTGGGTTTGAAAATATAGAACTCATCAGGCGTTACGGTGCCTTGTACAATATTTTCACCAAGGCCCCACACACCACTTAAATGAACAATATCCCTGAAGCCTGATTCAGGCTCAAGGGTAAAGCTAACACCTGAACATGCCTTATCACTCCTTACCATTTTTTGTATGCCAACGCTCAGTGCAACTTTTTCGTGGGCAAAGCCATTGTCTTCCCTGTATTTAATTGCCCTGTCGGTAAACAGGGAAGCGAAACATTTTTTTACAGCATCAAGCACAGCAGTATCGCCTTTTATATTTAAATAACTTTCATGCTGGCCGGCAAAACTTGCCTGCGGAAGATCTTCGGCGGTAGCACTGCTTCTTACTGCTACTTCATAATAATTTTCACCGCACAAATCTTTGTATGCTTTGATAACAGCGGCCTGAAGATCATTCTGTAACTCACCAGCAAGTATCATTTTTCTGGCGGCAGCGCCGGTAACCCCCAGGTTACTAAATGTTTTTTTATCGAGTTGCTGCAATAATTTTTGTAGCGGCTCAACAAGTTTGTTGTGATACAGGAAATCTGTAAATGCCGCAGCTGTGGTGGCAAAGCCATCCGGAACCGGAATTCCTTTTGCAGAGAGCTTGGAAAACATTTCACCAAGCGATGCATTTTTTCCACCAACTTCAGGTACATCTCCAATACCTGTTTCACTAAATTTTTTTATGTATGCTTTCACTGCTTTGATATTTATTCATGTACAGCCAGTACTGGCACATGAGAATGTAAGGCAAGTTGTTTTGAATGGCTTTTTGCAAACAGCTTGTGCAGCACGCCATGTTTTTTAGGAACCACAATCAGCATATCAAGTTTATTGGTATCAGCAAATTGCTCAATGCCTTCTTCAATATTGCTTTTATTTACCAGGTGGTATTTAGCTTGAATATCATAAAACATTTCCTGCAGCCAGCCAGACTCTTCAATAGTGTCCATATCATAGGCCTGCTCTGTTTCAGTATGTACATGCAGCACGTGCAGCTCTGCATTAAATTCTTTTATCAACGCTTTTATTTCATTTACAGGGATGCTATTTACCACTTGCTTAAAGTCGCAGGCAAGACCAATTTTTTTAATATTGGCAAAGTGTACATTTTCGGGCACCATTATCACTGGCCATTGAAAATTCTTGATTGCTTCAGAAGTAATAGCAAGCCCAACTATTTCGCCAATACGTCCTGCAGTTTCTGGCCCCAGCACTACTGCATAGGGATTTGTCAGCAGGCAGTACTCTTCAATTTTTACCAATATATCTCCCTGGTCTGTTTTGGCTGTTATTTTTATCCTGTCCCTGGTTCTTAACAAGAGATCCTCTCTCAGTCTCTCCAGTTTTTCTTTTTGATATGCTTCATTGTTATCATCTGCATACACTGCAATAGGTATATCAGCCGCCATTGCCGGATAAGGATAAATATGCAGCAATAAAAGTTCGCAATTAGTAACGCAAGCCATATCTGCAGCATAGTTTACTGCGTTTAGCGAAGCAGGAGAAAAATCTGTAGGTGCAATTATGGTTTTCATCTTTTGATTTTTTAATGATAGTGTAAGGTACCTCTGCTGGTATGCAGGTAAAATGATACCAGTCATTTATATAAATGATGATACTCATACCAGTTTAATTCAACCTTCAACCATACATTATTTGTTTTGTGAAACCCCAGTTTTCCCGGGCCAAACATAATTGAACCCATCTCTTTGAAGAATGATAAAAGCCGCTGCAGAAGTAATTAATGAAAATGGAAATGCAGATGCCACCATGAGCGGAGAAATGCTCAACAGGAAAATGATAGCGCCAATACAGGCCAATTTTACCCACCATTCTTTTAATAGCATACCAATGGCAATCAGCAATTGGCCGCAGGCAATAGCAGGGATAATAATATGATTGTAATGGCTAAACCAGCCATTGATAAAATCACGATAAAGAGGCAGGGCAAATTTTGCATTGTCTAAATAACTGTCGGGATTGGTAATGCCGAGGTACATGTTAATACAGAATGCCCAAAAGAAAAGGGCGGCAAACGCTATCCTTGCCCATCTTGTGCTTTTAAGTGAAGTGATTAGTATAGCTATTGCTGCAATTTGGGATATTGCGTAGGGCACGATAAATTGTTCCAGGCCTTTCATGGAGCCGTATTTTTAAGAAACTTCCGGTAGAAATTTTCTCTCATGCCTGCAAAATCTTTTTCAAGAAAAGCAATTTCATTACGCAGTTTTTGCTGTTGCTTTACCCGTTGTTTATCCACCAGGTTTTTTGCCTGGCTCTCTTTTAGTTTTTTTTCCTGTGCCTTTACATCAGCGGTAATATCTTTTATATACTCATCCCTTTCAATAATAAGGTTATTAAAAGTTTCTGCCTGCGCCACTATCTCTTTTTCTGTATTGTTGTCAAGGGTTTCACTTAGTTTAGTTTTAAGCAAGTTGCTCTCTTCCTTCAGAAGGTTTAATACAGCCAGCCAGGTAGCACATTCTCCCTGCAACTGGCTTATTTTTTCTTTACTATGTGATGCATCATGGAGCATACTGTGATATGCTTTGTTTGTAAAAATTTGATTAAGGTTTTGCACAGCAACTAATTTTTTTTGCAGCAGTATCTGCAACCGGGCTGATGTACGGAATGCCCAATCCCATGCCTCTTAATATCAGCAGGCAGGCTATCAGCATCATCATATACGGATACATTTTTCGAATGTGCTGCCTGGCTTTTACGTTGATAAAATTCCCCCAGAAAGCTATGCTCCACATCACCGGCAATGTACCTGCACCAAACGCTGCCATAAACAAGACTGATTTATTTATGTTTCCGGTTGCAGTGGCACCAGCGATAGCTAAATAAACCAATCCACAGGGCAATAAACCATTTAAAAACCCAATAGCAAATAAGGAAGACTGATTTTTTTTGAAAAATAATTTACCAAATGTTCGCCTTAGACTTTCAAAAAAAGCGCCGGCAATATTTGTATTTTTAAAAACGAGAGGAAACAGTTTTGGTAAAATCACCAATAGCACTATTAATATTCCTGCAACAATAGACAGCCACTGCTGCAATCCAAAGAATGAAAAACTTTGACCAATGCTTCCGGCAATTAACCCAAACAAAGAATAGGTAACAATTCTGCCGCTATTATATAATAATGCGCCGGTAAATTTTGAGAACAGGCTGTCATTTTTTAATGGTAAAGCTAAAGCTAGTGGCCCACACATGCCAATGCAGTGAAAGCTGCCAATAGCTCCCATTGCAAATGCGGCTAATACTGTTTCTAACATTGTCTTCTCTCCTTAAAAATTATAAAAACAAATTCTCTTCAAAATAATAGGCGTATCCTTCTGCTATCCAGTTCAACTGCAACCGGTACGATCCTTTGGCAGTTGCAGATATTTCTATTGCTGCAGTCCTGTTATTTGTTGTAAAATCTTTTTTTATGTCCCTGCTGTTATCTGCTGGGTAATACACCAATATATTTCCATTTACTTCTTTTGAATCAAACTCAGCAGGCAATGTGATGATAATGCTGCTGTTTTTTATTTCGTATTTCACTTTTGCAGACAATGCTTCTGTTCTTTTTACTGCATCAATTCTTTCCTGGTATTTTAATTCTTTTGAATAATAATCCGGCGTTACTAAATCAATTTTTTGTGAAGATGATTTGATAACCATTATGGCAATGCCTGCAGCGAATGCCAGGTATACTATCATTATTTTATATCCCCAACTCATACTAAAACGTTTTACCCCAAACCCCTAAAGGGGCTTTAGAGTTTGATTATGTAATAACTTTTCAAATTTTTAATCCCTGTACCTTAAAGCCCCTTTAGGGGTTTGGGGTTTACTCATATACTTCAGGCCCAATAAATTTTGCCTCAATTGTTTTTAGCTTTTTACCATCCTCATACAAGCCAATATGAATTATTTTTTTCCAGCCTTTTACATCTTCTCTTTTCAACTTTACAAAAAACTGCAGGTTGGCATAATCTTCTTTCTTAACCACTGTTTTGCCACTGCCAACATTGCTTATCTCTCCCTGTACATCTTCCAGTTTTAATTCAAAAGGAATGTCTTTGTGTGTTTTATTTGCCAGTTTTAAATTATAGAGATTGGCAATTCTTCCGTCGGGCAGCGATGTGTACGTCATGCCAGAAGTACGCATTATCCTAGCGTCTAAATCTGTACGGGTAACAAGCAGTGTTACAAGAAACCCAATTAGTAAAATAAGTACAACAGAGTATGCTTTAATACGCCCTGTAAATTTTAGCTGTACTCCATCTTTAATACTTTTATCAGAAGCATAACGGATAAGCCCTGTTGGTTTGTTGATACTTGTCATTATAGCGTCGCAGGCATCAATACAGGCGGTACAGTTTACACATTCCAGCTGTGTACCATTCCTGATGTCGATGCCAGTTGGGCATACTCTTACGCAGGCGGCACATTCAATACAGTCGCCTTTTGGCGGCATTAATGAAGCAAATTTTTCTTCAATATTTTTACAGGCACCATCATTTTTGCAATCCACACATTTGCAATCGTGTTCTTCTTCTTTGTCATGTTTAGAATATTTTCCTCTTGGTTCGCCACGCTTGTAATCGTAAGCCACTACAATAGAGTTTTTATCAAGCAATACTCCCTGCAGCCGTCCATAAGGGCAAACCACAATGCAGGCTTGCTCCCTGAACCACCAATACACAAAAAAGAAAACAGACGTAAACACCAGCAGCGAAATCAACGTGGGTATATGCTGTGATGGAACAGACATGTATGCCAGCAGCTTATCCATACTGATAATGTAAGCCAGGAAAAAGTTAGCAATGATGAAAGACAAAAGAAAAAAAACTATAAACTTAATGGTACGTTTTATTAGCTTGGTACTATTCCAGGGCATTGCCCTCAGTTGTTTTTGCTGTGCTGCATCGCCGTCAATCCAGTATTCTATTTTTCTAAAAACCATTTCCATAAAAATGGTTTGTGGGCATGCCCAGCCGCAGAACACCCTGCCAAATACTACGGTAAACAAAACAATGAAAACCATAAAGGTTAACATGCCAATACCAAAGATGAAAAAGTCCTGCGGCCAGAAAATAAGCCCGAAGATGATGAACTTGCGTTCGAGAATATTGAATAGTAAAAGCGGTTCCCCATTTATTTTAATGAATGGCAGCGTAAAAAAAACAATCAAATAAAAAATACTGAACCTTGTACGCAGATTGTATAAACGCCCTTTGGGTTTTTTAGGATGAATATATTGTCTGTGGCCATCTTTGGAAATGGTAGCCACAGAATCTCTGAATGAATCGTTTTGATCTTTTAAAATTGTTTCTTCTTTTGTCATTTTTGTTTGTGGTATCAACTTTCAAAAACTATTTTGCTATTGTGGCGCTTGCAGATGAGTCTGCAATTGCCGTAGTAGTTGAATCAACTTTATTTTCGGAAAATAAATCACCCTGTGGCGCTTTTGCGTTTGGAGGATTGGTGCCATGCAGTGTTTTGATAAAGCCAGCGATATTAGCCATTTGCTTTGGAGTAAATTCTTTTGCCCATTCTTGCATACCCTTATCCTGGTACCCAACTTTTATACTGTGATAAATATCATTAAGTGAGCCTTTGTGTATCCAGTAATCATCTGTAAGGTTGGGGCCTGCGCCTCCTTCACCTGCTTTACCATGACAAGCCCAGCATTTGGCCGTAAACAGGTCTTTTCCCTCTGCAATGCCAGAAGCGTCTGCCATTGGTACATTGCTTTCATCAATTTTGTCTTTATTGTTGGCTTCATATCTTTCTTTTTCAATGCTTGCCTTGTGCATTTCCGCCTCATATTCCTGCGTTGGGTTTTTGCCTTCGCCAAAAGCATGAAAATAACCAAGGTAAAAAATGGCAACGCAGATAGTTACATAAAAACCATATTTCCACCAAGGTGGCAATGCGTTGTCCAGCTCATGTATGCCATCGTAATCATGATCAAGCATGGCATCGGCTTCTTTCTCTACAGGCACAGCTTTGGTAAAAAACTTTTTATCCATTGTGTTCCACCATTCTTTAAACCTTGATTTTTTAACTACTGCTTTTTCCGGCGCTAAATCCCTGTACACACTCCTGATATTAAAGGCAAGAAAAAAAACGGCTATAATTTCAATTAGTATAACACTAACAAAACCATAAAAATCATGTGCAGTAAGACCACCATAATTTGGTTCTGATTTTACTGCTGCCTCCACAGCATTTTGTGCGGCAGCATTTTGAGTAATGAATAAAAATGCAATTACGAAACCAGCCACTAATGTTTTAGCTATATTTTTTTGTTTATCAAGTGCCAGCCTGCTAATGCTTACAAGTGCCTGGCCCATGCCCCAGATAATGAATGCCAGTACAATGGCTACTACTGTAAGTAATATTGCCAGCAGGTTGCTTCCTTCCGTTTTTGTGGCGGAAGCCTGTGCGGTTTCCTGTGCTGTTGTAAGCAAAGTGGCTGGCAGTAATGCAGCAAGCAACATTATTTTTTTTCTTATTGATGCTATGTTATTCATACAATTTATTTATAAGGTTGAGGTAGCTGTTTCTTCTGTGTCAAATGGAAGATTTGATAAATGCTTTACGTTTTCTTTTTTCATTTTTTTTACCAGCACAAGCAGTACAGTAAAAAACAGGAAGAAAATGAGCAACGAAATAATGGGGTACACCTGTGCGTTTTCTATTTTTTCTGCGTATTGTTTTATAAACTTGAACATGGTATTATTTTTTTGCGTTTTCTGATTTGGAAATATCTGCACCCAGTTTTTGCATATAAGCAATTAATGCTATCACTTCCCTGTTGGGCGCTATTTTAATACTGTCAGCTTTCAGGTTATCTGCAATACCTTGCGCCTGCTGCATTAAATCCTTATTGGCAAGAGCTGCATAATCTTTTGGGTAAGGCACACCAAGGGTTATCATTGCATTTATTTTAGCTGCTGTAGTAGAAGTGTCTAGTGTATTTTCAAGCAATGATGGGTATGCCGGCATTACTGAACCTTCACTCATAGATGATGGTTCTCTAAAATGGCGGAAGTGCCAGCCATCGCTTTTCTTAAGATTACCTGCAGTGTTTCCTTCTCTTGCAAGGTCGGGCCCGGTGCGTTTGCTGCCCCATTGAAATGGATGGTCATACACAAACTCTCCTGCTTTTGAGTATTCGCCATAGCGCTCTGTTTCGCTTCGGAAGGGGCGTATCATTTGTGAGTGACAGGTATAGCAGCCTTCCCTTACATAAATATCACGGCCCTGCAATTCAAGCGGTGTGTATGGTTTTACTGCTGCAATGGTTGGTACATTTGATTTGATAAGAAATGTAGGTATCAACTCAATAACACCACCAATAATTACAACTACCAGGCTGAGGATCATCAACTGTACAGGTTTTCTCTCAATCCACCTGTGCCAGTGTTCGCCTGCATGTTTCACATATTCTTTTGGCAGTGGTGCTGCTTCTGCTGCTTCATCAGCCACCAGTTTACCGGCTTTTACTGTTTTGTAAATATTATAGAACATGATGAACACGCCTGCCAAATACAATGTACCTCCGAGAGAACGCATTGCATAGAAAGGACGCATGTAGGTTACTGTTTCCAGGAAGGGGTATTTTATTTGTCCTGCTTCAGTAAATTGTTTCCACATAAGGCTTTGCTGTATGCCTGCCCAATACATAGGGATAGCATAAAACAGAATACCAAGTGTACCAAGCCAAAAATGCTGGTTGGCTAATTTTTTTGAATAAAGAGATGTATTGAATATTCTGGGTATGAGCCAGTAAAGAATACCGAATGTAAGCATACCGTTCCAGCCTAATGCGCCTACATGCACATGCGCTACAATCCAATCAGTAAAGTGGGCAACGGCATTTACATTTTTCAAAGACAATAACGGACCCTCTAATGTAGCCATACCATAAGAGGTAACTGCCACCACCATAAATTTTAAAATTACATCATCCCTTACCCTGTCCCATGCACCACGGAGTGTGAGCAGGCCATTTATCATTCCGCCCCAGCTTGGAAAGATGAGCATAAAGGAGAATACAACACCAAGTGATTGTGCCCAGTTAGGCAATGCGGTATATAATAAGTGGTGTGGGCCAGCCCAGATGTATAAAAATATCAGCGCCCAAAAGTGTATGATAGAAAGCCGGTAGGAATATACTGGCCTGTTGGCGGCTTTTGGCATAAAATAATACATAAGCCCCAGATAAGGGGTAGTGAGGAAGAAGGCCACCGCATTATGACCATACCACCATTGTACCAGGGCATCCTGCACACCTGCATACCAACTATAGCTTTTCAAAAACGAAATGGGCAACTCAAATGAGTTTACAATATGCAGCATTGCCACTGTAACAAACGTGGCGATGTAAAACCAGATGGCTACATACAAGTGCTTTTCCCTTCTTTTGATAATGGTGCCAAACATATTCCAGCCAAATACCACCCATATCAATGCAATAGCAATATCAATTGGCCATTCCAGTTCAGCATATTCTTTTCCTGCGGTGATGCCCAGGGGAAGTGTGATGGCTGCCGCAACAATAATTGCCTGCCAGCCCCAGAAATGTATTTTGCTGAGCACATCGCTAAACATTCTTGTTTTGCACAAGCGCTGCAGCGAATAATATACACCCATAAAAATACCATTGCCCACAAAGGCAAATATTACAGCATTGGTATGTAGTGGCCGGAGTCTTCCGAAAGAACCGTATTGGGTAATGTTGAGTGAAGGAAATATGAGTTGCAATGAAACCCATAAACCTGCCAGCATGCCCACAGCGCCCCACAAAATGGTGGCGTATGCAAAGTTTTTTACGATCCTGTTGTCATAATAAAATTTTTCTGCCTGCATATAGATTTATTTATTTTGAATTTTAGGTTCAGAAGTTGTTGTGGAAGAAGAAGCAGGGTCATCATCAAACAGCATTCGTACAGATGGGGTATAATCATCATCATACTGGCCATTTTTTACACTCCACAAAAAGGCTGTGAGAAATGAACCTGCTACTATTATGCTGATACCGATGAGTAAGAATAAAGCGCTCACTTAGTTGATTTTTTAACGGAGTCAAAAGTATTTTGAAGGGTATTCTTAATCTGTGACAGCTATCAAGCCGGAATATGATTGAAATCAGTTTGTGATGTGCAATAAAAACAGAAGCCCTAACTTTCATTTACATAAACGATTGCTATGCAAAGCCAGCCTTCGGTAGATACTGCTCTTATCCGTTCATGGATAAATGCAAAACTTGAGCCTGCCCATGTAGAGGCACAGCTGAAAAAGATGGGTATTTCGGAGGAAAACATTGCGGCATACCTGGAAGAATATAAAAAAGAGAGATTTGCCAACAGGCGGTTTAATGGATTTATCTGTGCAGCCGCAGGCGGCTTGTTAGGCTTCGTCAGTTGTATGCTTAGTATTTTTAACCCTTTCCCTGAACTTTACTATTTTATTTTGTTTGGACTTACTTCTGTAGCAATATTACTGGTGTGTTTGGGATTGTATTTTTTGTTTGAGTAATGAAAAACCCAAAATCTGTTCTTTTTAAAACAACTGTCAGTATAACCTCAGCATCCTGTTCCTGCAATCATTCGCTTGGCCAATGGAAACAATAAATTATTTTCAAGATGTACATGTTGGTGTAAATCCTCTTCAAACGATTTTAATTCCTGCAACACTACTTTGAATGTAGTGCAGGCGCCTTCCGGAGCAGTATAGTTGTTAGTGATAATTCTAATTTGCTCCATTATTGTTCCTGCTTCGTCATGTTCATTTTCCATCACAGATACCGGACTGGTAATATAGCTTTGATTAATTTCCTTTTTTTGATTGTACTTAAAAAATGATTCAATCTCTTTTATTCTTGGAAACAAAACCACTTCTTCTTTCTGCATATGCAGGTACATTTCATTTTTTAAATGCGTAAACAACTGCAGTACGTCCTTCATATACGGAAATTTGTCTCCATGCTTTGCAGCCACTTTATTTAAATGTTCTTCAATGGCAGGCATTGACTGCCGTACATAAAAATGATGATGAAGTAAAATGTGCCTTACCAGTTGTTCTGCGTTCATTTCAGCAAAAGGGATGTTCATGTTTTCTTTAGTATGGGACGACGCTTCCAGTTCTTTTAATACTTCATCAACAGGTAACCCTTTTTCTGTACAGGCTTCGGTAAGGGTACGTTTTCCTTTGCAACAAAAATCAAGATGGTATTTCTCAAGTACCGGCACGGTTTGATGATGTTGAGTAACTATAGAAGCAAGTGTTTGTTCAGCAATGTTTGTCATGATGATTAATTTTTGTAAAGATGGCTGTGCTGTAAAAATGTTTTTATGACTGCAATCACTTTATACTGCGTTGGGAAAAATTTAACAGGACAATCCCTGAAAAAATAATAACCGCTGCTGCCAGTAATATTTCATTGATAAAAGCAATAGGTACAAATGTCATGGCAGCAACTCCCTGTATCATTAAAAGCAGTTCGTTAATAATTACACCGGCGATAAAAATTTTTATGGCCTTTAGTGAAAAAGAGTTCATTAAGATTGTTTTTTCACCCATCATAAATCCGAGTATGAATAAAGTGATTACGCCAAGTAATATTAAATGCAGGTATCCTATCACAATAGGACGGAAACCGAATGCCAATATGCTTAATGAAGGAATGGTGGAACCAAGCTGCAGTAACAATTTTATGCTAAGCGCTATGCATGCAAGCATAATTACCCATAATGTGCCATATTGTGAACTCGATTTAATAAATGGCAATTGCTTTTTTATTTGCTGTATTGTAAGCAGCCAGCCAAATACCTGGCTGAATGCAGCCAGCACAACAATTATATAGCTCCAAGATGGAATGGGCAGCCACAAAGCCGATAACACATAAGCAGGTAAACATGCACCTGCAAACAACCAGAATATTTTCTTTTGAATTGATACAGGAACATGACAAAGAAACTTTGCCATTGCCAAACCCATACATGCAAAAAAGAACCAGCCATTGTATTGAAAATGCAGAAAGAAATATACAGCAGCCAGATACCAGTTTTGATGTACCGTTTTTGTTGCCATCATAAATGCCAGTGAAAATGCGCCGACTGATGAAAGTGCATTAAACAGCAAAGCTGCTTTCATCCACCAATGACTTATATTTTTTTGAGGTAGTTTGTTCAGGTCTTTCCAGAACATAATTGCAAAGGCGTACGAAACAAAAATGGATAATGTTGAAAAGATAATAGAGAATAAACCGTAACCTTCAACCGGAAAACTCAGTAACATGCCATAAGCTGTAATAAGATTGGCGTTAATTATCCATTTATATTTTTTAAAAACAGTTTCATCCTTTTTTTTTACGAGGTATTGCACCAGCAGCAACATCAGCGCATGTGTTATCCAGCCAGTAAACGCAAAATGCGAATGCCCGTGCAGCAAATGCTTTTGGTCAACGAGTGGAAGAGAGAATGCAATTTTATACCGCAGTATAATACCGATAGCAGCAATCAGCAATAAATTGAATATCGCAATCCTTGCATAACGCTGTATTGAAACTTGCACAGGAACCATTGCTGCAAAGAAACTGTGAAACAAAAAAGTTGATTGTGATTAAAATCATATTAAGTAATGCCGGTTAATGACATATAAGTAAAAGGAAATTTTACCTTTACCCAATATCCTTA
>CAZBTD010000043.1:0-26294 GCA_964494815.1 uncultured Ferruginibacter sp.
AAAAAGTGGTGGCGTTACCTATTGATAAAACAACTCAAAAAAATACACTGTACTGCACCGGAATATTTGCAAAGGCATTTAATGAAATACAAAATGGGAAAATGCTGGAAGAGGTTGGTGATGCTTCTGTATCTATCAATGTGAAAAATGCACTACGCCCTATGCTGGGCAACAACTGGATTGAAGGCCAGATAATTTTTATTGACAATTTTGAAAATGTAATTGTAAATATTACCAAAGACGATTTTGAAACACAACGCAAAGGCAGAAGCTTTAAGCTGGTATTTAAAAGAGACGAAGTGATAGATCGCATAAGTGATACATACGCAGACGTACCCGAAGGAGAAAAGTTGGCATTGTTTAATTCAGCCGGTTATCTTGAAATTGCTATCAACAAAGGCAACGCAGCAGGTTTGTTTGGCCTGCAGGGCTATTCAGAAAAACAACAAGAAGGGCAGCAGCACTATCTCAGTAACCGCCTTTTTTATCAAACTGTGAAAGTTTTTTTTGAGTAGTGAAGATAAAACATAAATGATTTTAGAATAAAGATTAATGACTAAGACCAAATAAAGAGAATTGGCGTTTCACTATTCACCATTCACCACTAACCATTGACGTTTTTAAAAAACATAAAGACAGTTGATATTTCAGACAAAGAGCTGATAGCGGCTTACAAAAAAAGCGGCAACCTCCAATATGTAAGCATTCTTTACCAGCGCTATATGGAACTTGTATTTGGCGTTTGCCTTAAGTATTTTAAAGATGGAGAAAGGAGCAAAGATGCTGTAATGGATATTTATGAAGAGCTGTGTAAAAAGTTAAAACTGCATGAGGTTGATAATTTTAAAGGCTGGCTGAGTGTGCTGGCACGCAATTATTGCCTGATGCAGCTCAGGAGCCCACGCAATATGAAGACTACCGAATTTAATACTGACTTTATGCAATCGGCGCAGACAACGCATCTGGAAAACGAAGTATTGCAAAAGGAAGAAAATTTTAAGAAATTAGAGGAATGTATGGAGCTGTTGACTGAGGAACAAAAGGTAAGTATTGCACTATTTTTTATACAGAAAAAATGTTACAACGAGATAGCTGAACAAACAGGTTATGACTGGAATAAAGTAAGGAGTTATATACAGAACGGAAAGCGAAACCTTAAAATTTGTATGGAAGAAAAAAAAGTTTTTAGCGCCTGAGTTGAACAAAAAAATGAGTGAGGATAAAAAACATATCATTTATACTGCGGAAGATATAAAACGGTATATAACCGGTGACATGCCGCCTGCAGAAATGCACACTATGGAAATGGCAGCGCTTGACGATCCTTTGCTTGCTGAAGCAATGGAAGGATATGAATTAGTGGAACAAAAAGACTGGAGCAAAGAGCTGGCAGCATTGAAGCAGGAGTTTAACACAACCAAAAAAGAAGAAACGCCAGTAACACCAATTGGCAAAGCACCTGTAATCAAATGGTGGAAAGCAGCTGCAGCTGTATTGGTTCTTGGAGTTACGGCTACCACCGCTTATATTTTTACAAATAAAAACAACGAAGGAAATACAGCACCAATTGCGGTTGTTGAATCTTCAGTAACAGATTCTTCCGCTGTTGCAAAAACTGATTCAATAAATGTAAACAGCAACGCTGCAATTGCCGACAGTGCTGCTCACTTGCTGGCAAAGGTTGACAATGTAAACTCACAGTATTACTCTCTTAATACTACAACACAAGCATCACAAGAAAGCGCAACACCCGGAGCTGCGGAAACCACTCCACGGGCTGACAGCAACTTTATTTATAAACCATCTCCACAGCCAGAATACCTGGCCATGAAAGATGAAAAAAAGAATGTTGAAGCAGACCGTTATAAAGAAGTTGCATCGGACGATGTGGCTGTTATTTCTGGCAACAACAATGCTGCCAACAATAATACAGCGCTAAATGAAAATGTTTTTAAGAACAAAAGAGAAACTAACAATACAGAGGCAAATGCCGGCAGGCAAAATATCAGCACAAATGATTTTTTTGGCCAGGTAGTAACACCAGACAACAAACCTGTAAGCTATGCTAACATCAGTGTACCACAACAGAGTAAACCTGTTTATACAGATGCCGCTGGTAAATTCAAAATAACAGCACGGGACACAACACTCACTGTAAATATTACTTCAGCAGGTTATAATTCACAATTTGCAAAATTAAAAAATACCAACGCCCAGAATATTATTACAATGCATCCACAAAATATTACTGTTGCAAAAGTGGGAGCAGCAAAACAACAAAGCAGCAAAGCAAAACGCAATACCGAAGTAATTGACAGCAGCAGCCTTGATGAGCCGGCCGGCGGATGGGTTGAGTACAATAATTACCTCAACAATAATTTACGTTTTCCTGGAGAAGCAAAAGATAAAGACATTCACGGCGAAGTGGAAATGACAGTAAAACTGAAAGAAAATGGAGAGATAGCCACTGTTAAAGTTGACAAACCGCTATGTGCCGAATGTGATGCCGAAGCAGTCAGGCTTGTAAAAGAAGGGCCTAAATGGGAAACAAAAAAGAACCGGAAGAAAAACAAGGTAAAGATTACAGTAAAATTCTAATCATATTTTTGGTTTATACTATCCCTCATTAATTTCGTTTCCAAAATTTCATTATGAAAAAAATACTGACAACTACTTTGGTTGCTATTTCCTTATGTATGAATAGCAAAGCCCAGGTAAAAATGCCTGCACCCTCCCCTACGCAAACTATTAAACAAAACTTTGCGATGGGCAGCATTGAATTAAATTATTCAAGGCCATCTGCAAAAGGAAGAAAAGTATTTGGCGATTTGGTACCGCTTGGCAAGCTTTGGCGTACTGGAGCAAACGAGGCTACTAAAATAGTTTTTAGCGAACCTGTTGAAATTGGAGGAAAAAAAGTTGACTCTGGTGCTTATGTTATTTATACAATTCCATCAGAAGAAAACTGGGAAATTATTTTAAACAAAGGAATAAACAACTGGGGTGTAGATGGCTATAAAGAAGCGGAAGATGTAATCCGTTTCAGGATTGCGCCTGTAAAAACAAAAAACATGGTAGAAACATTTACTATGCAATTTGCCGATGTAAAACCAGAAAGCTGCAGCATTGAAATACTATGGGAAAAAACTATAGTAAGCATCCCGGTAACAGCAGATATAAAAGCAAAACTAAAAGCACAAATTGAACAACAACTGCAAAAAGCAGAACAAAAACCTTATTGGGAAGCGGCTCAATTTTATTTTGAGTACGACAAAAATTTACCTAAGGCGCTTGATAATGTAAACAAAGCCATTGAGGGTTATCCCAAAGGCTATTGGATGATTATTTATAAGGCCAAAATTCAAAAAGAAATGGGAGACATTAAAGGCGCCATGGAAAGCTCCAAACAATCAATGGCCCTGGCAAAGCAAGAAGGCAATGAAGATTATGTAAAGATTAATAAGGATTTTCAGAAAAAGCTGAGCGAATAGATAACAGAATAAACAAGAATATAAAGCGGCTAAATTGGCCGCTTTTATTTTTCAGGATCCAGCAAATTAAATTTTCTTAATTTTCAATATTTTTTGAAAACTACATATCTTTGTGCTCTGAAAATGATTTACTATGAAACTTATAATAATTGGTGGCGGCTTTGGTGGCTTAAGGCTGGCAAGAAAACTCAATAATAAACCTGGTTTTGATATTACTTTAATTGACCGGCATAACTATCACCAGTTTCAGCCACTCTTTTACCAGGTAGCCACAGCAGGCCTTGATGCAAGTAATATTTCTTTCCCACTCAGAAAAGTTTTTCACAAAAGCAAAAATGTAAAAATAAGGCTGGCAGAAGTACAGGAAATTAAACCAGCAGAAAGAAAAGTAGTAACAGACATTGGAAGTTTTGATTATGATGTGCTGGTGATTGCCACCGGGGCAGACACCAATTTTTTTGGCAATGAAAAGCTTGCTGCCAATGCCTTTCCCATGAAAAGCACAGTGGAAGCATTGCAGATACGCAACAGCCTGCTTAATAATTTTGAAGAAGCCACAATAGAAAAAGATGCTTTAAAGCTGGAGAGCCTGATGAATATTGTGATTGTTGGTGGCGGGCCAACTGGCGTGGAACTAAGTGGTGCCATCGCTGACATGAAAAAATACCAGTTGCCAAAAGACTACCCTGAAATTGATTTCAGCAAAATGAAAATTTATCTGCTGGAAGGCACAGCAAAGACGTTAGCAGCAATGAGTGAGAAATCAAGTATTTCATCAAAGCAATACCTGGAAAAATTAGGTGTAACAGTTTTAACCAATACACTGCTGCATGATTACGACGGAGAGAAAGTAACTTTAAAAGATGGAAGCAGTATCAATACAAAAATGCTGATTTGGGCTGCAGGCATTAAAGGAAATATTCCTGTTGGTATTAATAAAGATTTAATTGCTAAAGGCAACAGGATAAAAACTGATCGGCAATGCCGTGTGCCGGGGTTTGAAAATATTTATGCTATCGGCGATGTAGCTTATATGGAAGAACCTGCATGGCCAAACGGCCACCCACAAGTAGCACCAGTAGCTATGCAGCAGGCAGATTTAATTGCTTATAACCTGCAACTAATAGAAATGAAAAGCAGCAGCAAATCCCTGGAAGAATTTGTGTACAATGATAAAGGCAGTATGGCAACGGTTGGCAGAAATTTAGCTGTTGTAGATGTCCCTAAACCAAAGGTGCATTTTAATGGTTTCTTTGCCTGGGTGATTTGGATGGGCCTTCACCTGATGCTGATACTGGGCGTAAAAAACAGGTTCTTTGTTTTTTGCAACTGGCTATACAATTATTTTACTTACGATCAAAACCTGCGTTTGATATTTAAACAGTTTTACAGGGAAAGAAGTAAGGAATAAGAAAGTTGTAAAAGCACCAACTCATAATAACTATTAACCAATAACAATTAACGAACTGTTTTCAAAAAAACCTTTGCCCTCACTTTAAACGCTGCTGTCTGATGTGGCAATTGATCTTCAATCAAAATTTTTACTTCAGGAATAATTTCAGGATATTGTTTTGCCAGATTGCTTAACACAGTTATTGAAAACGCTTTAATAGCAACTGCTTCTGCTGGATTCTCTAAATATTGAAAACAAATATTCATCACATCACCCTGGTATTTTTCAGGAATATCAACATGCTGTAACAACCGTACAGAGTTACGTTTTACAGAATCATGCAGTCCTTTTTTTTGCAAATTGTTCAGTAATTTTTCAAAATTTGTTTTTATAAACTCCGGGTGTGCTATCACACAATAACTCATTGACCATGCAGCCCGTTGTACCACACGGTATTCATCAGTAAGAAAAAGTGAAAATAATTGATTAAAACGCTGCTGCGAATTACCAACCCATTGCACAATTTTATTACACTGTGTTTTAGAATGTTCTTGTAAAATTTCTTCACGAAGATTCATTTTAATCCTGGTAAACAATTAAAGAGCTAAATGCAGAAATATTTAAACTCCCGGAAACTGGTTTGTCGTTTTCTCCAAATGCATTTTTCCATTTTCCTTTAGGAAATTTTATGGTCTCGTATTTAGCATTGCCATTGTACACCACAAAAATCTTCTTCCATTTATCTTTTACAGCACTCCCATCAACTGTAAAAGCAACAGTACCCGGCGCTGCGTCCTCGTCAAAGCGTATATTTTTTTTTATTTGCCCATTGTTTGTCATTCTGAATGCAGGATGTTCTTTACGCAGCTTTATCAATTGCTTTACATAATCCACCACTGCTTTGTTTTGCTGTTTCATTCCCCAGTCAATAGCATTAATGCTGTCGCCTGCATTAAATGAATTTTCTATTTCCTGTTTATCTCTTAAAAATTCTGTACCGGCATGTATAAATGGAATTCCCTGCGATGTAAATACAATTGTGAGTGCCAATTTGTGCATATTAATTAATTCTACCCTGCCTGCTTCCGGGCAACTCAAGTTCAATTTATCCCAAAGCGTATTGTTATCATGGCATTCACAATAAGTAACCACATTCCAGGGTGCTTTTGAATATGCCTTCTTTGAATAATTTACTTTATGCATATCCACCTGCGGATGATTGCTGGATGCTACCACACCAAACTTCACACTTTCTTCCATGCCTGGCTTGCCACTTATAAATCCCTTATCCTTTATATCAAACACATTTCCTTTTATGCCATCTCTAATATCATCGCTAAACACTGCTATATGGTTAAGCTTATAAGCATTTGCTTTTAATGCCCTTGCTGAATCAGGCAAAGGGGATGCACCTGCTGTCCACCCTTCGCCATACAATAAAATACCAGGTTTTATTTTTCTTAATTCTGCCGAAATCAAATTCATTGTTTCAATATCATGCACACCCATCAGGTCAAACCGAAAGCCATCAACATGATATTCCTTTACCCAATACAACACACTCTCTACAATAAACTTTCTCATCATTGGCATTTCACTCGCTGTTTCATTGCCGCAGGCAGTAGCGTCAGAAAAGCTTCCATCTTTTTTGTGACGGAAGTAATAACCTGGCACCAATTGCTCAAAGTTTGAAGCAGCCGCATCTGCTACATGATTGTACACTGCATCCATTACAACTCTCAACCCGTTTTTATGAAAAGCGGCAATCATTTGCTTCAATTCTTTTATTCTTGCAACAGCATCATATGGATTGGTGCTGTAGCTGCCTTCTGGCACATTGTAGTTTACCGGATCGTATCCCCAATTGTATTGCAGTTTGTCCAGTTTGCTTTCATCAACAGAATTGTAATCGAAAAAAGGAAGCACATGAATATGTGTAACACCCATTTCTTTTAAGTGAGATAATCCTGTTGACAAACCATCAGCACTTTTTGTATTTTCTTCCACCAATCCTAAAAACTTTCCTTTGTGTTCAATGCCCGAGTTTTCATGAATACTGACATCACGTACATGCAATTCGTAAATCACTGCATCAGTAGCGGCATTTGTTTTAGAGAAAGAAGGGCTTATGTCTTTATTCCAACCGGGTGGGTTTGTTTCTTTTAAATTGGTAACCATTGCCCGCCAGCCATTTACACCAACAGCTTTTGCATATGGGTCAGGAATTTCATTACTCCATTTACCATTGATGCTTACACGGAATGTATAATAGGTGCCTTTCAAATCCCCTTGTGCTTTACAAAGCCATGTACCCTTCACTCCTTTTTCAAGCTGAATGGTTCTGAAGGGTTCGCCACCAGCACCTTCTTTATAAAAAAGCAATTCTGCCTGCTCTGCAGTTGGCGCCCATATTTTAAACACAGAAAAGGCCTTGTGATAAACAAGACCTAAATCTTTACCTGTATAAACAGGATAATTTTCTTTTACTTCCTGTGCATTGGTTTTATTCATTAGGCATAAAAGCATCAGGGGCAAAAAATATTTTTTCATTTATTACTCATTATTACTTTTCTCCAGTACTAAATAGCCCCATGGCTGCAGTTTTATTTCTTCTGTTCTTTTTTCTAATTTAATTTTTTTGGTGGTCATTTCACTTTCATCGCTACCAGCTTCTTTTTTTACCGGAAACTGCAATGATTTAGATTTATCAAAAATATCGTAGTAGTTGCCGGAAAACTCGGTGCTAACAGTAGTAAAAGAAACATCCTCAGCCGAAAGGTTTAATAAAACAAGCACCTGGTTCTTTCCATTTTCACGGAGATATGCCAATACTTTATCTTCCTTACTTGTTTCAAGCAAATATGTTTTTACGTTGCTGTCTCCAGCATTCAGTGCCGGGTTGCGTTTTCTAAGTGTCAGCAGCATTCTATAAAAAAATTCTTCACCGTATGTTCCTGTCCACTCTATCGGATCCTTGTCAAAAAATTTCAAGCGCTTTTGATTTGGCATTTCCTGCCCGCTATAAATGAGTGGAATACCATTCCAGGTAAAACTAAGTACAGCCAATGCTTTCGCTGCATCACCATATTTTTCATACTCGGTTCCATTCCATGTATTTTCATCATGATTTGTGGTAAACCAAAGTCTTATTGCTTTACCGTCTGCCGCATCATTATATTTTCTCAAAAGCTGCCGCAGTACACCTGCCTGTTCATTGTTTTTATAAAAATCCTGTGTTTTGTGCATCCACGTCCAGGTATAGCATGCATCAAATGCCTGGAAGTAACTGGCATGGTCTATGGCATCACACTCTGCCAGCCAAAATAATGTTTTTGTTTTTTCAAGTGCTGTTCTTGCTTCTAACCAAAAATCAAGCTCTACCCAAAAAGCAAGATCACAACGAAAGCCATCTATATCACATTCCTTCACCCAAAAATCCATTGCATCAATCATTGCTTTACGCAAAGCCGGATTCTTAAAATCAAGCTCAATAATATCATCCATACCACTGGCTATTTTAAAATCCTTAGTAGCAGGATCTATCTCATAATACTCAGGATGCGATTTTGTCCATACATGATCCCAGCCTGTATGATTGGCCACCCAATCAATAATTACTTTAAACCCTAGGGCATGAGCCTCATTAACAAGGTTTCTAAAATCATCAATTGTTCCAAATTCGGGGTTGATGCTGGTATAATCGCTACAGGCATAAGGGCTGCCCAAGCTGCCTTTTTTATTTTTTTGTGCAATGGGCGTTATGGGCATAAACCACAAAGTAGAAACCCCCATATCTTTCAGCCTCGGCATTTCTTTTGCAAACGCATTAAAAGTTCCCTCCTTTGTGTATTGTCTTATATTCACTTCATATACATCTGTATTACTAATCCAGTCTGCTTTTTTAAATTCTTTTGTCATAATGGGCGCTTTCTTTGTTTGAGTTGTTGATACAGGCTGTGGCTTTTTTCTTATAAGTACCGCCTTTTTAGTTACGGTAATTTTCTTTTTTACCTGGGCTTGTGCAAAAGCAAAACAACAGAGGCCTGCAAGGCACAAAAAAAATTTCTTCATTTCTGTTAAATATTGTTGCTTTCAAATGTAAGGTGGATTTTTTAAAAATTGTTTTTTTGATTTACCTGCAATCCATCTTTTATATCAATGTAAATTTTTCAAGAATGATATGCCCTGCCTCAGTGTTGTGGTACTTATCTTTGCAACATCAATAAATACTGATGAAACAGTTTAATGTTCCTGTTATATACCGAAGCCCATTAATTTCTGCTATTAAAAACAAAAGGAAACTGCAGGATAAGATGAAGAAGGACTTCTCTCCCACCCTGCTTGATTTTGGAGCCGTACAGATTTACCTGGCAAGGCATTTTGGTTTTTGCTATGGCGTGGAAAATGCAATTGATATTGCTTTTCGTACCGTAGAAGAAAACCCTGGCAAAAGAATTTTTTTATTGAGCGAAATGATACACAATCCCCAGGTGAATGCTGACCTGCAGCAAAGAGGCGTTCAATTTTTACAGGATACCTATGGCAAAGAAATTGTTCCGGTTGATTCGTTGACAAAAGATGATATTGCCATCATCCCGGCCTTTGGCACCACACTTGCCATTGAGGAAAAATTGAACAGCATTGGTATTGCAACAGAAAAATACAACACCACCTGCCCCTTTGTAGAAAAAGTTTGGAACCGCAGTGAGCAAATTGCAAAAAAAAATTACAGCATTGTGGTACATGGTAAGCCCAAGCATGAAGAAACAAGGGCCACCTTTTCTCATGCTGCTTTTCACACTCCCACAGTAGTAGTAAATGACATGAAGGAAGCAATTGAGTTAGGGAAATATATAACAGGAGAAAAACCTGTTGCTGATTTTTATACTGAATTTAAAGGAAGGTTTAGCGAAGGCTTTGATGCAGCAAAAGACTTACAGCGTATTGGAGTAGTAAATCAAACCACCATGCTGGCAAGTGACACACAGGCTATTGCAGATTATTTAAAGCAGGTGATGATGCTGCATTATAATTTAACTGAAGCAACTGCAGAAGAAAGATTTGCTGACACAAGGGATACATTGTGCTATGCTACCAACGATAATCAAACAGCAGTGTATGGCATGTTGCAAACACCTGCTGATTTAGCTGTGGTAGTTGGCGGCTATAACAGCAGTAATACTTCCCATCTTGTAGAATTGTGTGAGGAAAAACTACCAACTTATTTTATTAATACTCCCGATAAAATAATTTCTGCTGCTGAAATTGTCCATTATAATTTTCACAACAAAGAAGAAATACACAGCCTTCAATTTTTACCAACTGATAAAAAGCCTGTAAAAATTTTAATTACCAGTGGCGCCAGCTGCCCTGATGCTGTGGTGGAAGATGTAATAGAAAGAATTTTGGAAGTGGCTGGAGTGGAGAAAAACCTGGAAGAAATGGTTGAACTATTTTAAGACTTATTGTCCCCACCTGTACGTCTCAATCTTCAATCCTGCTAAATCAATCACCCTGTCCACAACGGTTGCGGCCACTTCTTCAATCGTTTTTGGTTTGCTGTAAAATGATGGTGTTGCAGGACAGATGATACCACCTGCCAAAGTAACCGTTTCCATGTTTTTTATATGAATAAGATTATAGGGTGTATCTCTTACCACACAAATCAGTTTGCGTCTTTCTTTCAGCACCACGTCGGCAGCCCTGGTAATTAAGTCATTACTGATGCCGCCTGCAATCCTGCCGAGTGTGCCCATACTGCATGGCACTACAATCATAATATCATATTGCCCTGAACCCGATGCAAATGGCGCTGCAAAATCCTGTTGTGAATAAAACTTAGCATCGTAATTTTTAAAGCTTTCATTGTCAAGTTCTGTCTGCCACACCTGCTTTGCATTTTCTGTTAAAACTACAGCCAGCTCTGCCCATTGCCCTTTAATGGCAAACAATTTGTCGAGCAAAACCTTTGAATAAACAGTGCCGCTGGCACCTGTGATAGCTACTACAATTTTATGCATTACCTTTCCGTTAAATACTGGTGTAAGCTAAACAAATATTATATGCAAAAAGTTGCGGCTTTTGTCATTTCTATCGTTACAATTATTAGCATAGTTTCTTTTGTTCCAAAAAATAAAGAAAAAGTGCAGTGGCTTACCGTGGCAGAGCTGCAAACAGCTTATGCTAAAAACCCCAAACCTATTTTAGTGGATGTATATACAAGCTGGTGTGGCTGGTGCAAAGTAATGGATAAGGAAACATATGCTAAAGATGATGTAGCTGCTTATATCAACGAACATTACTATGCTGTAAAATTGGATGCGGAATCAAAAGACAACTTTGAATGGAATGGCAAACAATACGGGTATAAAAAAGAATACAAATCAAATGAACTGGCAGTATATCTTTTATATGGGCAAATGAGCTATCCTACCACCGTTTTTCTTTCTGCAATAGATGCACAGCCTGCGCCACTTGCCGGTTATTTAAAACCCAAAGAACTGGAAGCTCCACTTAAGTTTTTTGGCGATGGCGCTTACAAAACAAAAAACTTTCCTGAGTTTATGAAAGAATTTACTTCTTCCTGGTAATACTCGTTAGAAAATACCTTAAAACGAAAATCGCAGCAAGCAAAGGAATATTAATTTGCCATCTGAAAAAATTCAATGGCATCAGCTTCACCAGGTCTTCAACGCAGCCTCGGCCTTTTTCAATCTACAGTGTTAAACATGATTGACATGGTAGGGATTGGCCCTTTTGTTACTTTACCAATGGTTATCGGCCTTACCGGAAGCCAGTTTTTGTATGCATGGCTTGCCGGCGCCGTGCTTTCACTAATTGATGCAATAATATGGAGTGAACTGGGCGCTGCTTACCCGTTAGCAGGAGGAAGCTATAATTTTTTGAAAGAAGCTTATGGCAAAAACGGCCCCGGCAAAATGATTAGCTTTTTGTATGTATGGCAAACTATTATACAAGCACCATTGGTAGCAGCATCTGCCGCCATAGGTTTTTCACAATACCTTGGTTATTTTATTCATTTAAGCGATTGGCAACAAAAAGCAGTATCGGGGGCAGTAATCCTGTTCATTACCTTATTGCTCTACCGAAAAATAGATAATATTGGAAAAATAGGTGTGCTGCTATGGAGTGGCGTATTACTCACAATGGGATGGATAATTTTTGGCGGCATTTCAAGTGGTAATTTTTTGCAGCCGGTAAAAGAAGCCGCTGCCAGTTTTAACTGGGGACAAATACTATCCTTTTTCTTTGGGCAGGCATGTGTAAAAACTGTTTATAGTTATCTCGGTTATTATAATGTTTGCCATTTGGGTGGCGAAATAAAAAACCCGGGGAAAAACATCCCCCGAAGTATGTTCATTTCAATTATTGGTATTACCGTTTTGTACCTGGCAATGAACATAAGTGTAACAAGTGTTATCAACTGGCAGGAAATAAAGGCATGGTGCGATTTGGGACAAAATCCTTTTGTGGTAAGTAGTTTTATAGAACGGCTTTATGGCACCACTGCCGCCAAAATAATTACTGTAATGATTTTGTGGGTGGCGCTTGCTTCCTTATTTGCAGTAATGCTGGGGTACTCACGGGTGCCCTATGCCGCAGCTAAAGACGGGGCATTCTTTAAAATATTTGCCCGCCTGCATCCAACAAAGAACTTTCCCTTTGTTTCATTGCTGGCGCTGGCAGCACTTGCGTTTGTGTTCAGTTTGTTATTCAAAATGAAACATATTATTGATGGCATCCTTGCCATGCGTATCCTTTTACAATTTATTGGGCAGGCTATAGGTGTAGTGCTGCTCCGAAAAAGAAATGGCACACAGCATCTTCCATATAAAATGCCGCTATACCCATTACCTGTAATACTTGTCATTTTGCTATGGTTGCTAATCTTTTTCTCTACTGGCAGTGATGTCATGGGCTGGTTTGCCCTTGTATTTGGCACTGGTATTCTTGTGTACCTGATAAAATCAAAATTTCAGCAGCAGTGGCCTTTTAAACACGAGCCTTGAATGCTTTTTTTAGCATAGGCCATATTTAAACTGGCATACTGCATAGTATTTTTCCACAATAGCATACATATTCAATTATTAATTCAGGTGAACACAATTTTTTGCTCCCTGTGCCGTTTTTTACGTGGATAGGTGAGTAAAATTACGGTCAGGAACAACAGGATTCCCTTCCCTTTATTGAAATCATCGTTCCGAAACTTTTACACAAGGGAGGATCATCTATTGAAAATTTTCTGGCATGTTTTTAAAGCCGTCTAAAAGTCCTGTGATAAAGCTATTATGAAAAACTACAGCTATTCAGGTGTTTTAAAATATACAGGCGCAGGCATTTTGCTTGGGTTAATGCTTGTGGTAAATGCTTTCCTTCTCAACAGGCAGCACGGCTTCAACGGGCCATGGTTTCATATTTTTGATTATGCCCCCGACTTTATCATCATTGTTTTTTCTCCCCTTATACTAGGCCTTTTATTCTGCTTCATCGGTATCCGGTGGCAGCAACTTGTTGCATTTAACAACCAGATAAAAAATAACCTTTCACATGAGCAAATGATGAGTTCGCTGGCAGATAAGCAACTCAAATTACTTGGCAAAGTGGTGGCACAAATAAATGAAGCAGTTATTATTTCTGATAATGCAGGCTGTATTTTATGGTCCAATGAAGGCTTCACAAAAATTACCGGCTATAATCTTGAAGAAGTCATTGGCAAAAAAGGCGATTCTTTTTTACTGGGTCCACAAAGCCAAAAGATGTCGGTGAACAATATCAAGCTTAGTATGATGAAGGGAGAATCAGTGGTGGAAGAAATGATTCATTACAAAAAAGATGGTAAGCCTTATTGGGCAATGATAAGCGTAAAACCTATATATAACGACGCAAATCAAATTACCAATTACATAGCCATTGAAACAGATATTACAAGCCGTAAAGAAAAAGAACTGGCGCTTGAAAAAGAAATAACAGAAAGAAAAGAACTGGAAGCTAAATTAGTTGCGAATAAAAATAAACTGGAACAGGCTATTGAGATTGCCCAGGTAGGTGCATGGGAGATGGATTCAGTAAATAAAACACTTCATCTCTCTAAAGAACTGCGTACTATTTATCACATGCCACTCACTGGCGATATTACAATGGATGAGCTCTTCAGTCATATACATCCGGATGATATGGCACATATCTGGAAGAGTATTGAAGGAGCCGCCAAAGGGGAAACAAATGAGATAGAATACCGCTACATAATTGATGGTGAAATACGGCATATGATGAGCAACATTGCTCCACGTATAGACAGTAATGGAAACCTGTTTGGCTATGTAGGCACAGTAAAAGATATTACACAGCGAAAACTTTTTGAACTAACAATAAAGAAAAGCGAAGAGGAAAAAGCTGCTGTGCTGAGCAATGCACAAGCTGTTATTTGCAGGCACGACCTGAGCGGAATTATTTTAGATGTAAATCCTGCAGGCGAAAAACTTAGTGGTTACAGCAAACAGGAATTAGTAGGCTCAAGCTTGCAGATGCTGATTGCAGAAGATTACAGGCAATACTTTGATGTATATCTGAATGAAATTATTACGAATAAAAATGCAAATGGTTCATTCCAAATTGTAAGAAAAGACGGGAACAAGCGGGCATGGTTGTATCAAAATGCTTTGTATGAAAATAAAGGTGGTGAGCCTTACATTATTGCCAGCGCCATAGATATTACAGAGTCGGTAAAAGCACAAAACGAAATAGAAAAACAACAACAATTCATCAGCCAGATAATCGAAAATAGCCCTAACATCATATTTGTGATGAATGAAGACAACAAAGTAGTACTGCATAATAAAACATTCAGCCAGTATTACCTGTGCAACCATAACGGGCAGCATTCACTGCAAGTAGAAGAACTTGTGAAAGGTAAAAATGATATTTTTCTTGGCGATTACGAAGCTATGCTTGAGTTAAAAGATGGCGAAATGATAAGGCTTGAAGGCAGTATGCCAGGCAATGACTGCACTGAAAATTCAACAAGCTGGTTCAATGTTATCAAAAAATCATTTACAGATAAAAAGGGTAAAAAATATATACTGGGTATAGGCATGGACATAACAGGCCGTCACCAGATTGAAAGAGATCTAATTGCTGCCAATGAAATGGTAGAGCGCTCCTTAAAAGTAAAGGATCAATTTATCAGCAACATGAGCCATGAGATAAGGACACCGCTAAACGCTGTAATTGGCTTTACTGATTTGCTTGGCAACACACCGCTCAACAAAGAGCAGGATGAGTATGTTGAGATAATTCAATCAGCATCACAAAACCTGCTGGGGCTTATCAACAACATACTTGATCTTTCAAAAATTGAGTCAGGCAACCTTGCATTGGAAAAGCTACCCATCGATGTAAAACAAATTGTAACAGATGCAGCAAAAATTTTAGAACCAAAAGCAAAAAGCAAAGGCATAGAATTAAAATGCAGTATCAATAATAATATTCCTTCCAAAGTAATAGGCGATCAGTTGAGGCTTTCGCAAATACTTTTTAACCTGATGGGTAATGCAATTAAGTTTACCGATAAAGGCTTTGTAGAAATTACCTGCAAAGTGGTAAACGGGCCCGATGAAACAAAACAGCATATTGCCTTTACTGTGAAAGATACCGGTATTGGTGTTGCAGCAGAAAAACAGGAAGCTATTTTTGAAAGGTTTACACAAGCTAATACAGATACAGAAAGGCTGTATGGCGGCACAGGGTTAGGTTTAAATATTGCTAAAGGAATTGTAGATATGTATGGCGGCACTTTAAAAATGGAAAGTATACCGGGTAAAGGCACGATGTTCCATTTTATCCTGCTGTTCAATAAATATGATACTATTGTTTCAGAAGAAAAAAAGGTAACCGCAAAGACCAAATTATTTACATTGCCTGAAGGCAAAAAAATTCATGTACTGCTTGCTGAAGACAATGCAATAAATGCCATGCTTGCAAGGCAGGTACTTGAAAAAGGCGGCTTTATTGTAACACATGTAGAGAATGGCGCCATGGCAGTAGAAGCCGTACAGCAACAGCACTTTGATGTGGTACTTATGGATATTCAAATGCCAGTACTAAACGGTATTGCCGCTACAGAAAGCATCAGGTCTTTAAATAACGTTGTATCAAAAATACCAATTGTTGCTATGACGGCGCATTCACTGTATGGTGAAATGCAAAATTGCTATAACGCCGGAATGACAGGCTATGTATCCAAACCATTTAAGCCTGAAAATTTATTTTCAGCTATCATTGAGTCGATAGAAATACAAAACAACAGCAGGAAGCGGAGTAATACTATCGACGATATGATTACCTACACTTCATAAAAATAATTGCATTATGGAAAACATTACCAACACCAGGATAAACATCGATCTCAGCTACCTTCACTCCGTATCTGGCGGTGATGCAGGTTTTGAAAAAATACTGCTTACCAGCGCCCTTGCCGATATACAGATGAACATTGACAAAATGAAAGAAGCGTGGCAGCAGCAGGATGCTGCTACTATTGGTACAGCAGCCCATACCATGAAAGCAGTGATGGTGGTGGCAGGCCTGCCCCAATTAGAAAAATATTGCAAAAAAGTGGATGTTACTTTCAGGGATAACCTGTTTCATGCTGAATTATCAGACGCCGTATTTGCCATCATCAATGGATGGGCAGAAGCCAAACCAAAACTGGAGGAACTTATTTCGATGTATTAATACAGGAGAGTTTTTTAAAACTTATTCTTCCACATCATACTCTCTACAGGCCGGTTTATTTGTCCACTGTATTTGGCATTTTTCTTTTGATTATATTTTATTTCAATTTCGCCATCAACCGGAAAATATATTAACTGGCCAATAGGCATTCCAGCATATACACGTACCGGCTGTTTTACTGAAATTTCCAGCGTCCAGTTACCACAAAAACCTACATCGCCTTTACCTGCCGTGGCATGTATATCAATACCTAATCTTCCTGTTGATGACTTGCCTTCTAAAAAAGGAACGTGGGCATGTGTTTCTGTATATTCATCTGTAACGCCGAGATAAAAAACATTTGGATGCAGCACATATCCTTCCTCAGGGATTTCAAAATGCATAATCTCATTATGCTTTTTTGCATCGAGTTCAGCATCTTTATATGTGGCTAAGTATTTCCCAAGATGCACATCATAACTATTGCTGCCAAGCTGGCTGCGATCATAAGGTTTAATAACTATAGTTCCTTTTTCAATTTCCTCTAAAATTCTTGTGTCGCTCAAAATCATAATAACTGGTAAATTGTTGTGTTGTTAAAATGCTTAATTGTTACTTTGTAAAACTAAATTTTCAATTTTTAATTTTCACTTTTTAATACTGCAAATGCCACTGGTTTATCAACAAAATATTAACCCCTTCACCAAACTCGGCGTATGGCATATCACTGAACCTGAAAGTTTTTTTATAAATGAGGTACCGCTGCAGAGAGAAATTACCCATCCGCATAAAAGACTGCAGCACCTTGCTGGCAGATACTTGCTTAAAGAACTATTTCCCGGCTTCCCTTACGAACTGATAAAAATTGCCGATACAAGGAAGCCTTTCCTGGAAAACGAAGCCTACCACTTCAGTATTTCACATTGTGGTGAGTATGCTGCTGTGATGGTAAGTACAGTATACCGTGTGGGGGTGGATATAGAAAAGATAACCGGGAAAGTAGAAAAAATAAAACACAAATTTCTTTCTTCGGTTGAACAAGGATTGATTGAAAACCTGGGTGCAGGAAATAGTGAATTGTACAAATCATTTCTTACAGTGGCATGGAGCACAAAGGAGTCATTATTTAAATGGTATGGCGATGGTGAAGTTGATTTTATTGACCACCTGCATATTGATCAAATTGATGTAAAAGAAAACGAAGGGAAAATTTATTGCATTGTATCGAAAAAGAAAACAGTTTACTTAGAAGTGCATTTCCTTTTTTTTAACAACAACTGTCTTTCCTGGGTATTAAGCAATACCTGAGTTATTATTTAGTGGGTTTTGATTTAATAAATCGCAAACGGCTTCATATAAGTCTGCATATTTTTTTTTCATATCAGCCGGGCGCTCAAAAAATATTTCAACACTTTCTGCCCAAAACTCCTGGAAGTTTCGTAACGCATAATCAGAGTACAGTTTATTAAAACCAGCCTGTTCCATTTCAAAAGCCTTATTGCCACAGGCATCAAACAAAGGAAAAGTTTCCACAAAATCCCTTTCTACATTTTCTTTTACCTCAAAATATTGGTAATAAAAAGCATGGGCAAATTCATGCAATCCCACGTTCTGCCCGTTATCAGGAAGTTTATAGCCATTAAAAAAATGCTTCCATGACAGATTAACTGTGTGGCCAGAAACATTACCCTCCAGCAAACGCAATGTGGGATGATAACCAATAAATTCTTCAGGAAAAATATGTATGTGTGAAAAGAAAGGAAGCAAATATTTATCAAGTCCGAAACTAATTTGTACAGCAGAGGCGCTAATGAGGATGGGCATTTCTTTAAAGCCGCTTTCATCATGTATCACAAAAATTTTATCTTTTATAAAATTTTTAAGACGGTGAATGAATTTGGCCTTATCAGCCTCATTAATTTTTGTGTAATAAATAAAATGCTTATCAAGTATATGCCGCAGTTCTTCATCTGCAAAATTTAAATCCCATCCATTATAAACCAAATGCCTGTTTTGATTATTACCAGGAGCATAATCCCTTTTACCTGCATCCTTAGCTTCTTCTTCCTCGTCTTGTTTTTTTGCGTTTTTTACAGCCGAAATAATTAAAATAATAAAAACGAATAAGATCATAAAAGGGAAAATCGAATCGTCTTTATTTTCTTGTTTAGTAGTATAGGGCTGTACCTCTATTGAATGGATTATCGAATCGACAACGCCCCGTACATTTTCAGACATGCTATCGCAGGGAATAGAATTTCCTGAGGAATCAAAGCACTGAACAGTTGTTTCTTGTGGCAAGGGCTATGCAGCTATTAATTTTCTTCCAAACTTACATCATCGCCTTCACCCAGCAAAGGTATATCACCTACAGAAGCACCAGCAATGCCTTTAACAGAACCATACATACCGCTGGTGCTTAGCAATACTTTTTCCAGTTGCTTCTCTCTCTCTTTCCATATTTTTTCCATCTGCACTCTTTCTTTGGTAATACCATTTCTTAGTGATATAAAACCTTCCACTATTGCTTCCATCTGCCCTCTAAATTCGTTGCCGGTTAAATAATTGTACAGCAGGTGCATTTTATCGCCCTTGTTTTCCTGGCTTTGCAATGCTTCGTTTATTTTAATAATACCGCTCCGCAGCAAGAGCGCCACGCTGGCCACTTCCGAAAAATTACAAATCCATACACCATCTTTTTCGCCAAACCTATCCATATCTTTTGGAAATACTTGTGTTACCAATATGGCCACATCGGCACCTTTGCCACGCATGTCGGCTTTAAGTTTATCAATCCAGCTATTGCTCCATGCTTTGGTGCGTTTGCTTTCGTAAATAATTCTCCCGCATTCTTTTCCGGTATGGTTGCGTATTGTTTGTATGCAGTCTGCGCCTTCCACTCCTTTGCCTACTTCTTCAATTGCATCAAAAGGAAAGTTTTCTTTTAATATTTCTTCCAGCAATTTTTCCTGGCTTTCACCCTGCAATTGCATACTTCCCTGTTCGCTTTTACGCTTCAATTCCTCTATCAGTTTTTGCTGCTGCTCCATTTGCAGTTTATATTCCTTTGTTTTAAGGTCAAATAATTCCTGCTCTCTTTTTATAGTTGCTTCCTCTATTTCTTTACGTTTTTCCAAAAAGCGTTTTTCAATTTCAACTTCCAATCCCTTTTGTTTTTCCTCCAATGCGTTTTTATCTCTCAACAAATCCAGTTCTTTTTTTTGCAGTTCCTGTAATTGCTTTGATTTAAGTATTCCATCTTCTTCCAGCTGTTTTAGTTTAGCTGCATTTTCAGCAGCTGTTTTATTTACAGCTTCTTTTACAAGCTGTGCTTTTTGGTTTTCAAATTCTTCTTCTTTCTTTTTTTGCCAGTCTTTCATTTTTCCACGCAATTCATTTTCCACCTCGTTTCTGAGGCTCTCATTCAATTCAAATTCGTTGCCACAGTTAGGGCATTTAATGTTGGTGGGCATTACTCTATTTTTTTACAAGATAAGAATAGATTTATTTTTTACTGCAATTAAAAAAGGGATAAGTGCAATGTACTTATCCCTTTTTTTAAAATTGTTTTTTGCTTAAAATATAGCACCGAAAGATACGAAAAAGCTTCTTCCATCAGCCGGCAGCAGGCCTGGGCCCGGATAGCCACCGCCACGGCGTGTGAAATATTTTTCATCGGTAAGATTATTTATACCAGCCTTAATGTTATAGTTTTTATTCCATTTGTACACCACAGTTATATCCGCCACTTTGTAAGATGGTATTAAACCCGTTTGGCCATTTGCTGTTGGTATTACAGTATTGTTAGCATCAGAAAATGTTTTATCAACATAACTCAACTGTCCTGTGATAGAAAACCCCTGTAACATATAAGTGATGCCTGCACGGATGATATTGGCTGGTGCATTTTCTACTTTTTTGTTTTTTAGGTTGCTCTCCACCAAATCATTCCCAACTTTAGCTACCACTTTCAGGTTATCATATTTTGCATTTGTGTAACTGTAGCTGGCAAACACACTTATATCTGTATTGGCAGTTTTTTTGGCAAACGCATTTATAAAACTAAACTCTGCTATTGCTTCAATACCATTGCTATTGCTGCTGCCAACATTGGTGCGATAGTTATAAAAAGCGCCAGCAGCATTTTGTTGAGTGATAACACCAACCCGGTTGTTGTAGCGGAGATAAAAACCACTTACATCAAAGAACAAGTAATTTTTCACTTTTCCCCTGTAACCAAAATCAATGTTATAACCTTTTGCATCTGTAAGGTTTGGATCAATAACATCTGTTGTTGGCGGTGCAGTAAGATCGCCAAACTGTATGGGCCTGTATGCTTGCGTAATGTTTGCATACAACTCTGTTTTTTCTGTAAGATGATATTCTGTACCCACACCTGCAAGAATAAAGCTGCGGCTGCGTTTTTGATTTTGCAATAAAATTTCTGTTCCGTCTGTATTAAAGCCATTTCTTCCATTGGCTTTTCCTTCAACAATTTCATAGCGAATGCCGGGAACAATTAGTAACTTATTAAAGCGGAATACATTCTCTGCAAAAGCAGCAGCATTAAACGATTTATAAGTAATATCCCTTGTCCATTTTGTTCCGCTTACAATTTCACCGGTATAGCTTGTTCCTGTATTGGCAATACCATCTTTGTAGCGATGAGTACTGCCAGTGTATAAACGTATGCCTCCAGAAAAAGTACTTGTCATTTTTCCTATTGAATAATCAGTAAGGTACCTTGCTTCCATGCCATTGTTGCGATAGTAATCAATATCCAAAGTGCGGTTATTGTAATCAAGAGTGGTGGCATTAATGCTGTCTTTGATGTTAATGGCTCTTATATATCCAACGCTGCTCCTGTTTCCAAAAATAGAAAAGGTTTTCACATTCAATCTTGAATGTTCATTGATTTCATAATTCGCTATAAGTGCTAATGTTGTCCATTTAATATCAAACCAGTTCCTGCTGCGGAAACTTTGCTTTAAATCACCGTTGTTAAACTGTGCGTCTGTTAAGCCGCCGGGTTGCTGGCTACGGATGGCAGAATGCATCACTTCGGCTGACAATGAAAATTTATTGCTACACTTAAATGTATAAGTACCAAAAGCACTATTGGTATAGTAGCGGCTGTTTTGCCTCCAGCCATCTGCATTGCGGTGATCAACAAAGGCATAATAGTGAGAGCGCTTTGTTTCACCGCCAATTGCATTGTAAGTATTAAACAAACCATTGCTGCCAACTGTCTGCTGTGTTTCGAACTGTAATGGTTTGTTTATATCGCTCCCATTACGCAAAATATAATTTACCAATCCGCCAAACTGTGGGCCGTATTGCAAAGAACCCTGCCCTCTTACAATTTCTATCCGCTGCACTGCCTGCAACTGAGGGTTGTAATATGCCTCTGGATATCCATAGGGATCGGCAGAGATATCGTACCCATTTTGACGTACATTAAACTCCCAGCTCCTGTTCGGGCTTAATCCTCTTGCTGCAATGCCAATTTGAATTCCACTGCCATCACTTTCCCATATATGAATACCTGGCACTTTTGCAATTACCTGGCGCATATTATTGGTCACCACATTACCTTTTACATTATCCATCACTATCAGCGAATTCTTTTTTCCGGCATAAATGGAAGTGCCTACAATCTCAGGTAATTGATGAATATCAGTTTTGCTGTTGCGGCCAACAATTGTAATACCTGGGAGGTATTTTGTTTTTGAAATAGAATCTTGTGCAAACGATGTGCTGGCAACAAGAAAAAATAAGGGTACGGATGTAAATATCTTTTTTGCAGTTAGTTTCATAAAGTGCTCTCAGTTTTTTGAATTGCAAAATTGTACTTACACAACTATTATATGAATAGCAATCGGGAAAACGGCTTACGCAAAAAGAAAAAACTGGCCTTGTGAGCCAGTTTACATTTAAATATAAAATTTTTTTTAATCCACCTTGGTTACTTTAATGACATTAGTAGGCAAATGCAATGCTATCGGTGTGCTACCTGTATTTACCACCACATCGCCGCTTTTAATAAAGCCTCTTTCTTTCAATATGCTTATCTGGTCAAAGAAAATATCATCAAGGCTTTCTTCTTCTGCATAATAAAATGCCCTTACACCCCAGCTTAAACTTAATTGGTTAATAAGTGAGCGTTCCTTACTAAAAATAAACAAAGGTACCTGCGGCCTGTAACTGCTAAGCATAAAAGCTGTATAACCACTTTGTGTCATTCCTACCAAAGCATTGGCATCTGTTTCATCTGCAATTTTACAGGCGCTATAACATAGTGCGTCGCTTAATATAGAAGGTGAATGGGGCTGCGGAGTAAGTATGTCATCCCTATCATAATCATATACATTATTCTCTACTTCCAAAATAATTTTACTCATAGTTTCTACCACTAATTTTGGATAAGCTCCCATCGCTGTTTCACCACTCAGCATTACTGCATCGGCTCCTTCCAGTACTGCATTGGCCACATCTGTAACCTCACTTCTGTTTGGTTTGGTACGCTCCATCATACTTTCCATCATCTGCGTTGCCACTATTACCGGCTTAGCCCTGTGCATGCACTTTAAGATGATGTCCTTTTGAATTAAGGGAACCTGTTCTACCGGAACTTCCACACCCAAATCACCTCTTGCCACCATAATGCCATCGCTTTCGATAATGATATCACGGATATTACGCAATGCCTCTGGCATTTCAATTTTAGAAATGAGCTTTATCTTACTGTTTTTTTCTTTTATTCTTCCCTTTATTTCTCTTACATCATTTGTATTGCGTACGAATGATAATGCGACCCAGTCTAAATCCTTTTCTAAAATAAAATCAAGATCTGCTATATCTTTTTCTGTAAGGGAAGGCATCGTGAGTGCCGAATCTGGCAGGTTTACACCTTTTTTAGGAAGTAGTGTGCCACCAAGTGTTACAGTAATCCGTACTTCCTTTTCATTTAGTATTTCTTTCACTTTCACTTCCATCTTGCCATCATCTAAAAAAATACGTTCGCCTGTTTTTACATCTTTGGCAAGATTTGCATAAGACACATAAATTTTTTCTGGGGTGCCAACATTTTTTTCTGTTGTAAAAATTATTTCCTGCCCTTCTCTTAATTCTATTTTTCCATTTTCTAACTCTCCTACTCTTAATTTTGGGCCTTGCAAATCGCCAAGAATAGCAATATTATAAGGCTCTGTTTTGTTTATTTGCCTGATGTATTCAATTATCTGTGTCTTGTCTTCGTAAGAGCCATGTGAAAAGTTTAAACGAAAACAATTCACTCCAGCTTTTACAAGATCCAGCAGCATCTCATATGATGAAGAAGCCGGGCCAACTGTTGCCACAATTTTTGTTCTTTTTATTGTGTGCTTAATACCTGCTTCTTTATCCATTTGGCGGTGCAGGTACTTGCTGATGTTTTTACTCATAAAATCCGTTTCTCGTTTTGATCGTTTCTCATTTTCCGTTTCCCGTTGAGCCTTCATGATATTCTTTCTTTATGATTATAAAAGAAAGCAGCTACTATCAGGCTTTATTTAACGGGTGAGAGGAAAGGAGAAACGGTATTAAAAAATTACGATGCCAATATCTTTACAATCTTCATCCACTCTTCACTTATACGTTGTTTCTTTTTTACTGCTTCGTTCAATGGGATATAACTCATCCTGTTATTTACAATACCTACAAACACATTGTGCTTTCCTTCAAGCAGGCATTCAACAGCAGTATAGCCCATTCGGCTTGCTATCAACCTGTCGAAGCAACTTGGAGAACCACCTCTTTGTATATGACCAAGAATACAAACTCTTGCTTCTGTATTCGGCATTCTTTCTTTAATAGCTTTTGCCACTTCATTCCCACCGCCAAATTCATCTCCTTCTGCCACCACTATCAGGTTTACTAACTTTTTTCTTCTTTCTTTTTCTGCCAACTGGCTTACTATTTCATTGATGTCTGTTTTACGTTCTGGTATCAAAATATTTTCTGCACCTGTTGCAATACCGCTGTGCAAAGCAATATAACCAGCATCACGGCCCATCACTTCAATAATAAACAACCTATCGTGTGCATCCATAGTATCCCTTATTTTATCGATGGCTTCTACAGCTGTATTTACAGCTGTATCAAAACCAATGGTAAAATCTGTACCTGCAATATCTTTATCAATAGTACCAGGCAAACCAACGCAGGGAATATCAAACTCATTACTGAATATTTGTGCACCACGAAAACTTCCATCGCCTCCAATAATCACAAGGCCGTCAATGCCGTGTTTCTTTAAATTATTGTATGCTTTTTTTCTTCCTTCTGGTGTAAAAAATTCTTTACAACGGGAAGTTTTTAAAATAGTACCGCCTCTTTGTATAATGTTTGCCACGCTGCGGCTTTCCATTTTAAATATATCATTTTCCACCATGCCGCTGTATCCACGCATGATGCCAAACACTTCAAGTCCGTGATAAAGACCAGTACGTACCGCAGCCCTTATACAGGCATTCATGCCGGGAGAGTCGCCACCTGATGTAAGTACGCCAATCTTGGTAACCTTTTTTTTCATCTTCAATTTCTTTTTTACCGAAAATTGAAAATTGTAATAATATGAGATAAAACAATTTTCTGTACGGTTATATTCATCAAAACTTAAATATCGTTCAACTTTATTTTAAAATCAACATTATTTTTTAATGCGATTGTGTCAAAAATACATATTTACAGCCAATAGTGTTCATCATTTTAAACCTACAACGTTTGCGATCAATTTTCTAACCTTACATAAGCATCAAACATAAGTGTAAAAATTTTTTCTTTTAAAGCTTTTGCCTCCAAGTTAGCTGAAGATACAGGGGGTAAAAAATTCATGGAGAGTTTTTTGGGAAGGAGATAAAACTTTTTATTGATAGGCATTGCTTTTTTTGTTCCGGTGATGATGCAGGGTATGATTTCTTTTCCTGACTCAACAGCCAGTTTAAAAGCGCCATCGTAAAATGCTTTGAGAGGTTCCTGGGTGCGGTTTCTTGTTCCTTCGGGATATAAACACATGTGCATACCAGAGTGCAGCACTTTTTTCATTTCGTCAAAACTGCGGCGGCGGCTTGTTTCATCTTTTCTGTTTACCAATACCGATCCTTTGCTGTAAAACCAGCCAAACAAAGGCACTTTTGCAAAAGACGATTTTGCTATTGTTTTATTGGCACCAGGTACAAATGGGGCGCTTAATGGCACATCTAACAGAGCATTGTGATTAAACACCACCACATAAGTTTCGCCTTTTTTAAAATGCTCTCTGCCAATAATTTTTACAGGGCAGCCAATTAAGATTAGCCATACATTCATCCACACCCTTGATACAGCAATAAAATACAACTGGCCTTTTTGCCCGGGCATTAAATATGCCAGCATGGATGGCAAAAAAATAATAAGGAACGTAACAACAAAACTTATCAACCCCCACAGTGCCCAAATACGGGCAAAGATTTCTGTAACCAAGGATGTTTTTTGTAAAGTATGGTTTGAATTGGTATTGGCCATGATAAAATTTTACGGATGCAAATCTACGGCGTAAGTAATTTCCAGTTGATAGGGTGCCTGCCATGCTGCACCATGTAATAATTTGTTTTTGAAAAATGCCTACACCCAAAAAAACCTTTGTCTGCGCTAAACGG
>CAZBTD010000044.1:0-26220 GCA_964494815.1 uncultured Ferruginibacter sp.
ACACTATTTATGGCTGATGCTTTTGTAACCAATGTTTGTATTCTTTCAATTGTAATTTCCATATTTCAGTTTTTTAAATTAAAAAAATCTCACCTCACCAACTGCCCTTTCAAAAACTTATTCCAATCCTCCAGCATCTTTCCTTTCAACACTCGTGGAAATTTATGTTGCCCACCAACCTTTCCTTTGCTCTTCATAAAGTCAAGAAATATTTTTTCGGGCAGTACGGTTACAAAAACATCTTTTAGTGCATGGCGGCGCTCTACTTCGTAGTCGTCGTTAAGTTCTTTCAGTTTGGTGTCAATACAATTGCGTAAATCATTTTCATTTACAGCATCGTTGGTAGCAATATACCAGTGGTGTGCAAAGAAATTTCCATGCGGCACACCGGCTACCGTAAATTCAGGAATGGAAATATTTAATTCTTCACTCGCCATTTCAATGGCCTTGTTCATATTATCAACACTCAGGTGTTCTCCAACCAAACTCAAAAAATGTTTCGTTCTTCCGGTGATTATAATTTCGCTTCTTTCTTTATCAACCAATCTTATTGTATCGCCAATTGCATACCGCCATGCACCAGCATTGGTGCTTATCAACACTGCATAATCTTTATTCTCTTCAATCTCATGAATCATGTATGATTCCGGTTCATCAATCATGTTGCCATCGCTGTCGAAGTTGTTATCATCAAATGGAACAAACTCAAAAAAGATATTGTTGTTCAGCGCCAAATGCATTCCTTGTGAGCCTTGCCTGTTTTGATAAGCCAAAAATCCTTCGCTTGCTAAATAGGTTTCAATGTAAGTGATGGGTTTGCCCAATAATTTTTCAAATCCTTTTTTATATGGCTCCATCGCCACACCGCCATGCACATAAAAGGCAAGGTTGGGCCATATATCATGAATGTTATTGAGCTTATATTTTTCAATAATTTTTTCCATGCACAACTGCAGCCATGCCGGCACGCCTACAATAAAGCCGATATCCCAGTTGGGCGCATTGTCAACAATCTCCTCCAGTTTTTTTGCCCAGTCTTTTTCTTTGGCAATTTTTTTACCCGGCTTATACAAGCGTTGAAACCAGAAAGGAATATTTTTTGCTGAATGCCACTTAAATCCCCTGCATAATATGTTGGGCCTTTTTGTAATTGTGTGCTTCCTCCCAGCAAAAGCCATCCTTTGCCTACTGCTCTCTTTGGTACATCCTCATATTTAGTAAGGCTGATGAGTTGCTTAATACTCGTTATGGTATTGCTGCGGATTAGTTCTTTTGTAATGGGAATGTATTTGCTGGCTGCATCACTGGTGCCACTGCTTAAAGCAAAGTATTTTATTTTCCCCGGCCAGGCTACATCTGTAGCCCCATCTTTTGCTTTGTACCACCAGTCATCATACATTTTATTATAGTTAGATGCTGGTACTAATTGCTGAAATCTTTTGCCGGGGTGTTTGCTTAGCAATATTTCATCAAACTTATATGTCTGTCCAAACTCAGTAAATCTTGCTTTTCGTAACAATTTCTTTAGCACTTTCAGTTGCTGCCTGCGTGGGGTACTTACAGGCAGCCGCAGGGCGGTGGCAATCGATTTGGGAAGTTTAATGTCTATTATCGCCATCAGGCTTTGTATTAAAACACAAGTAAAGGATAGTTGAATTTATTACTGGCAACAAATATAAACCTCAATTACAAACAAGATAGAAATATTTGACAGACATAAAAGAATAAAAACCCGATTCCTTTCATTTATAAGCGGCATTGCCAGCTCCCCATTTCCCCCTAAGTTTGCTGCCTAAAATTTGCTATTATGAAGAAGATTTTTGTTTCATTGATTTTGTCGGTTACGCTTTTAAAAGCCAGCGCTGATGAAGGTATGTGGCTGCCGATGTTATTAGGCCAGCAGGTGTATAACGACATGGTGAAAAAAGGATTAAAACTCACCAAAGAACAATTGTATTCCATCAACAAATCATCGCTTAAAGATGCTATTATCATTTTTGGCGGCGGCTGCACAGGTGAAATTGTGAGCAGCGAAGGATTAATTTTTACCAACCACCATTGCGGCTATGATGCTATTGCAACAGCAAGCACCGTTGAACACAATTATTTAAGAGATGGTTTTTATGCCCTCAGCAAAGACCAGGAAATAAAAAGCACACTGACGGTGCAGTTCCTCGACAGGATTGTGGATGTAACCAAAGAAGTGGAAGACGCTGTAAAAGGCTTGTCGTGGGCAGACAGGATAAAAAAGCTGCCTGATGTGTATAAAGAAATTACTGATAAAGTCGCAGATAAAGAAAACGGGTTGGCTGGAAGAATTTACAGCATGTTCAAAGGCAACCAGTATTTGATGTATGTATATAAAACATACAAAGACATCCGCCTGGTGGGTGCACCACCAGAAAGCGTTGGAAAATTTGGCGGCGATACCGATAACTGGGAGTGGCCAAGGCATACAGCAGATTTTTCTGTTTTTCGTGTGTACATGAGCAAGGATGGCAAGCCGGCAGAATACAGTGCAGATAATGTTCCTTTAAAACCAAAATGGTTTTTGCCTGTAAGCATCAAGGGAATTAAAGATGGTGATTATGCCATGATATATGGTTATCCCGGAGGTACAAACCGCTACGAAACAAGCAATGGCGTAAAACTGAAAATAGATATTGACAACCCATCACTCGTTGCGTTAAGGGATGTTCGTTTAAAACTGATGCATGAGCAAATGATAAAAGACCCTGCTGTGAAATTAAAATTAGCAGCCAACTATGCAAATGTTGCCAACTACTGGAAATTTTTTGATGGTGAAACAAAGCAGTTAAAAAAATTCCGCACTTACGAAGAGAAGCAGGCGTATGAAAACAAATTTGCTGCATGGGCAAAGGGCAAGCCTGAGTATGAAAATATTTTTACTGAGTACGAAAAGAATTATGCAACATGGACGCCTTATTCTAAAGAAAGGGTTTATTTGAATGAGGGTATTCTTGGTTCGCCGCTGGCAAGGTTTGCTTCTACACTTGTAAAGCTTGAAGCAGACATGGTAAAAACCGGTGTGTCTTCTGCTGATGCTAAAAAAACTTTAGATGCCGCCACCGCTGCAAGAAAAAAATATCTTGATGACGCCGACAGGCCAAGCGATGAAAAAATTGTTGCTGCTACCTGCCAGATGTTTTACAATGACATTGATAAAAGCCAGCACCCAATTGGTTTTTATGAAGGCATGAAAAGTGTATTTGGCGATTTGAGAGATGATGCCACTTATAAAAAGTGGGCCGCAGATTTGTTTGACAAAACAATGATACGTGATGATGCCAAATGGAGTGCTTTTGTTGCAAACCCTGATGCTACCGTTTTACAAAACGACCCGGCATTTGCTTATGCTGCTGCATTCTTTAAAAATTATACCTCCAAGTATAAACCAATATATGATGCGTTTGTAAGCAAGAATGATGAATTGGGAAGAGCATATTTAAAAGGCGTGATGGAAATGAATCCGGCTGCTGCTGCTAAAATGTATCCTGACGCAAATTTCAGCATGAGGGTGAGCTACGGCAATGTAAAAAGTTATAATCCTCGTGATGGTTTGCATTGCGATTATATCTGCACGGGCAAGGGCATCTTGGAAAAATATATTCCGGGAGATTATGAATTTGATCTGCCTGCAAAGCAGGTTGAGTTGATGAAGAAAAAAGATTACGGCCAGTACATTGATAAAAGCAGGAATGACCTGGTAACCTGCTTTATCACTACTAATGATATTACCGGCGGCAACAGCGGCAGCCCTGTTATTGATGGTAAAGGCAATTTAATAGGTCTTGCATTTGATGGCAACTACGAAGCATTAAGCCATAAAATTTCCTTTGATAAAGACCTGAACCGTACTATTTGTGTAGATGTTCGCTATGTATTGTGGTGTATTGATAAATTGGGCGGGGCAAGTAATTTGATTAAAGAGTTGAAGCTTATAAAGCAATAAGACCGATTTGAACATGAAAACCGTTCACAAATTGTGAACGGTTTTTTTATTTTTGAGCATGTCCATTTTAAATATCGAATTCAAAGCAAAAACAAATGATGTGCAGGCGGCAGAAAAAATTTTGTTGCGGCACAATCCAAAATTTATTGGCGAAGACCATCAAATTGATACCTACTTTAATGTACCCAATGGAAGATTGAAACTAAGAGAAGGCAATATTGAAAATGCACTCATTCATTATGAAAGGGAAAATACTGCCGGAAGTAAGTCATCACAAGTAATATTATACCAGCATCAGCCCGATGAAAACTTAAAAGCGATTCTTACAAAAGCACTTGGCATAAAAGCAGTCGTTGATAAAAAAAGAAAAATCTATTTTATTGACAATGTCAAATTCCATTTTGATACAGTTGAAAACCTTGGAACATTTATAGAAGTAGAAGCCATTGATAAAGATGGTTCAATTGGAAAAGAAAAACTACAGCGGCAATGCGACTTTTATGCAGCAATGTTTAATATTAAACAAGAAGATTACATGGCTGTTTCTTACAGCGATATGATAATGGCACTAAAAAACAATTAAGTTTTCAAACAACTTGCAAATAACATTGTTAGTGTTTTACCTTTACAAAAAATAAATTTATGAAAAGGATATTCTTATCGGTATTGCTTGTAACTTTTGTAGGCATTTTTAATAGCAATGCACAAGGACGGATGGCGAAAATTACAGGCGAAGAAATAACATATAAATCTGCTGACGGCACAGTCTTAAAAGGCTATATAGCATACGATGAAAACAAAAAGGGGAAACGTCCTGCTATTGTAGTGATACATGAGTGGTGGGGTTGTAATGATTATGCACGCCATCGTGCCGATATGCTTGCAGGATTAGGTTATATTGCAATAGCAGCTGACATGTATGGAAATGGCAAAGAAGGCCCTACACCAAAAGAAGCCGGTGAACTGGCAACGCCATTTTATAAAGACCCTCAACTGGCAAAAGAGAGAATAGAGGCTGCAGTAAGTAAACTGAAGGAATATGAACAAACTGATGCTTTACAAATAGCTTGTATTGGCTATTGCTTTGGTGGTTCCATGAGCTTGAATGCTGCCAATATGGGAATGGATTTTAAAGCTGTGGTTAGTTTTCATGGAGGGTTGCAGGTTGTGCCTGCTGAAGAAGGCAAGACAAAAGCAAAGGTATTAGTATGTCATGGTGCCGCTGATAAATTTATCAGTGAGGAAGAAATAAAAAAATTCAAAGACAACATGGATGCTGCTAAAGTGGATTATACATTCATTTCTTATCCCGATGCAACACACGCCTTCAGCAACCCTGAAGCAACGGAGAATGGAAAAAAATTCAACCTTCCTATTGCTTATAATGCAATAGCCGATAAAAAAAGTTGGGAGGATATGAAAGATTTCTTTAAGAAAATATTTAACTGATAGAAACACAGATTGAGCAGGTTGAAACGGATAAAGCGGATTTTTATTTGTGTTAATTAGTGTAATTCGTGACAAATAACTATGGCAGAAGATTTATCCATCATACAAGGCACAAAGCAGGAACAGTACGAAGCGTTACTTCCACAAATAAAGGCATTGATTGAAGGCGAGCCGGATTTAATTGCCAACCTTGCAAACATTTGCGGTGCATTAAAGGAGCAATTCAATTGGTTGTGGATTGGGTTTTATCTTGTCAAGCAAGATGAATTGGTTTTAGCTCCATTTCAAGGGCCAGTTGCCTGCACAAGAATAAAAAAAGGCAAGGGTGTTTGTGGTGCCGCCTGGCAGCAGGCACAAACAGTGATTGTTCCTGATGTAGAAAAATTCCCGGGGCATATTTCCTGCAGCAGTTTATCCAGATCTGAAATTGTTGTTCCAATAATCAGGAATGATGAAGTAAAAGCTGTGCTGGATGTTGATAGTATATCGCTAAGTGAATTTGATGAAACGGATAAAAAGTATTTGGAAGAAATTGTGAGCTGGATAAAACACGGATAACGCTGGTTGCACAGATCAAAAACGGATTTCTATCTGCAGCTATCTGTTTAGTCCCATTCATCGGTGTTCCATCACCGCCAGTTTAAATCCAATCCCATGCAATGTTTCAATCTTCACCGAATCATCTCCAGCAAATACTTTTCTCAATTTTGAAATAAACACATCCAGGCTCCTTCCAAAAAAATAATCGTCCTGTCCCCATACTGCTGAAAGAATTTGTTCCCTTTTTAACACCGTGTTTTTATTCTCAAAGAAATATTGAAGCAGTGCAGCTTCCCTTTGTGTGAGTTCGGTTTTTTTATCGCCATTGGTTACTATAAAATTAGTTGGGTCAAATTGAAAAGGCCCTGCGATAAAAATTTTTTTTTCTGCTTTGTTTGTTTTCTTGTTACGGGAAATAAATATCTCAATCTTTAAAACCAACTCTTCAATGCTGAAAGGCTTTACTAAATAATCATCAGCTCCTATCCGCAGGCCCTTCAACTTGTCTTCTTTTAATGTTTTGGCAGATAGAAAAATAATTGGCACATCATGGTCGGTTTTTCTTATTGCCTCAGCTACTTCAAAGCCATCCATGCCCGGCATCATTATATCAAGTATACACACATCGTATTTTCTTTTTGCAAAAGCTTCGAGGCATTGCTTGCCGTTGGTAAAATGATCCACTTCAAACTGTTGTTGTTCCAGGCTGTCTTTTGTAAGAAAGGCCAGCGTGGCGTCATCTTCTGCGTATAAAATTTTGTATGGTTTCATTTCATTGATAAAGTTACAACAGTTCCTTCGCCGGGTTCACTTTCTGCCTTTAATCTCCACCCATGCAGCTCACAAATTTTTTTTACATAGTACAAGCCAAGGCCAAAACCATTCACTGCCAATTTTTTACTTTCGGGTGCTCTATAAAACTTTTCAAATATATGCTTCAAATGCTTTCCTGAAATACCAATGCCGTTATCAGATATTTGCAAAACAAGGCTGCTCCCTTCGTTTTTTAAATCAATCTTTATTTCCGGCTTTTTATCGCAATACTTAATGGAGTTATCAAGAAAGTTATAAATAATATTGGCAAAATGAAATGCATCTGCCTGTATCGTTTGTTGCCTTGCTGCGTTGTTTACTACAACATTTGCGGCAGGGTATTTCAGTTTTATGATGTCTATTGATTTATTTATCGTCTCAGGCACATTCACGGTTTCTTTTTTCAACTGCAAGGGGTTTACATCATCTTTTGCCACGTTTAATATTTTTTCCAAATGGCTGTCCAATTTTTTTCCCTGCTCAATAATGATATTACTGTATTGTTTCAGCTTATCATCACTGCTCACTGTTTCGTTCTTTGATAAAAAATTTGACGCTATTAAAATGGAAGCCAGCGGTGTTTTAAATTCATGCGTCATGTTATTAATAAAATCCCTTTGAAGCGATGCGTATTTCTGTTGCTGAAGGATAATATATATAGCGTAGAGGTAAATAAACAGTGTTATCACCATCGCAGCACACAATATTATCCAGCCTTTAAGTGATTTATATATAAAACTGTTTTTATCGGGAAACCGAACGGCAAAATAATATACTAAGTTTTTTGCCTTGGGAAAATAAGTGCCCGGCTGTGCATCTTCTTTTTTATCAAACTGTATGTAACTGCCGTAAAGCATGTCGTCTGTTTCGCAATCGTAGATGGCATATTCAAAATTGGTGCTAATGCCTTTTGACTTAAATTTATTAATAAGTAACAGCTCCAGTGTTTTTGCCTCAAAATCATTCCGCATATTCACCACATAATAATCCTTAGACAGTTTTTCTACCGGGTTTGCATGTGCTGTTGTGTATCCATAATAGTGGTTCATTTCGTTTGCCACTTCCAGCAAACTCACTTGTATATTCTGGCTAAATTTCTTTTCTTCTTCATCAAAAGACTGCTTTAGCCATAGCACTTGTATAGCAATAATGCCAATAAAAGCAATAAGCCCGGCGAGCACTATTATCTTAATGCGGTTAATCTTCACTATACAATGTTACGGCAATTAAAAATTTGTAAAGGTGGTTTACAAACAATTTACAAGCTGTTGAAAAATGCTTAACAGCCTTTTGGTTATCTGCACAATAGTTTTACAAAGCCATTGCTGCAGCAGGCAAAATACTTATTCTATCACCTAAAAATCTTTTTATGAAACAAATTAAAATCGCCGCCATTGTGGTGGCAATGCTTCCGTTCTTTTCATTCACCACATTAAAAAATGTAGCTGTATTCTCTATGGCTAAAATAAATTGGGTTAAAGACAGCCATCACTTTGGTGAAATAGTACAGGGAAAACCCGTAACGGCTGAATTCTCATTTACTAACACAGGAGATGAGCCGATTTTAATTGCTGATGTAGTGCCGGGTTGTGGTTGCACCGCTTCAGACTACAGTAAAGAACCTGTTGCTGCAGGCAAGTCTTCTAAAATAAAGGTAATTTACAATGCAGCGTCTGTGGGTTCATTTTCAAAAACCATTACCGTAAATTTTGTTGATGCTGCTCTTAAAAAAGTGTTGAGCATTAAAGGAACTGTGAAGTAAGTAACAGAAACACGGATGGAACAGGTTTCGATTGACAAACTAAGAAATTCGTTTGCACTTTATTAATCCGTTACATCCGTGTTTTTATCAATTTCATATTAACGGCTCACTATCTTTCCATCCCCATAAATAACGGCAGGCATAAGTTCTGTATGGGCTCCAGCTTTTAGAATGTTTCAGCATTTTTTCTCTCAACTCTTTTTTACTGGCCGCCTTTATTTTGTATAACTTTATCATTCCCTGTTGTATTCCTAAATCATCAAGGGCCAGTATATCTTCCCTGCCAAGTGTAAACATCAATATCATCTCTACTGTCCATTGGCCTACTCCTTTTATTTGCGTAAGATATTTTATAACTTCTTCGTTTTCCATTTTGTACAACCTGGCATCAGTAATATTTTCTTTTAAAAAAAACTCACACACATTTTTTACATAGCTGGTTTTAGCATTGCTGAGGCCAATACCCCGTAAAGTTTCAAATGGCATATCAATTACCGATTGTAATGTGGGTTTTCTTTTGGGAAAGAGATTGAGAAACCTATTATATATAACATCTGCTACTTTGGTACTAAGCTGCTGGCTCATAATAGAGGCGCAAAGGTGCAGCCACACTTGTTTTTTTCTTTGCAATGGGGATGGCTGTTGCAGGTCAATAATAGCTTGTAGTCTTTTGTCTTTACGGAGATGTTCGAGATGTTGCATGCAGGCAATATGCAATTTTATTTGCAAAAAAGCCACCTCTTGCTATTCAGAATTTACACAATCATTCGCCGGATTATGCATCAGCCCATTCTTTAAAGTCTGCCACCCTCTCCCGGCTGATGATAATTTCTTCATCCGCTTTAATGCCTTTAAGGGAAAGCTTGAGGCGGTTATTGAAATAGGGTTTCACCTGTTCAATGGCTTTTGAATGCACAATTATTTTCCTGTTAATGCGGAAAAAGTCAACCGGGTCGAGCAGCGGTTCTAACTTTTCCAAAGTAAAATTGATGATAAAGCGGTTGCCCTCTTTATCTACCAGGTACACAATTTTATTATCAGCAAAAAAATAAGCTATTTCATCTGCCTGCAAAAAGAAAGAGCGTTGTCCCACTTTTGCAAGGAACCTGTTTTTATACCGTGTACTGAAGTTTTCTTTTACTGCGTCACTCAGCAGGCTATAGTTGGCTGCTGCTATTCCGGTAATACTTTTGTATTTGTTAATTGCTGCGCCAAGTGTTTCTGCCGACACGGGTTTTAAAATATAATCTATGCTGAAAAGCCGAAATGCATCCAACGCATAACTGTCATAAGCAGTAGTAAATATCACCGGCTTTAGCAGGTTTATTTTTTTGAATATTTCAAAGCTATGACCGTCACTCAGGTGTATATCTACAAAAAGCAAATCGGGATGTGGTTTTGCCTGCAGCCATTGCACAGCTTCCTCAATGCTTTCCAGCATTGCCACAATATTTATTGATGCGTCATAATTTTTTATCAGCGATTGCAACCTTTCTGCCACCAGCATTTCATCTTCAATAATTACAACATCCATAGATTTAGTTCATATTTATCAAGGGAATCGTTACCGTAAAACTATTGCCTGCATTGTCAATAACCACCCGGCGATTGCTTACAAGCTGATATCGCCTGATTATATTTTGTAAACCAATTCCTGATGAATATTCTATTGTTTGTTTTTTCTGCAGGTTATTACTTACTACAATAGTATTACTTCCGTTTGTATGTACATCAATTACAAGCGGCTTATTTCTGCTTACCACATTGTGCTTAATGGCATTTTCTATCAACATTTGCAGACTTGCCGGTATAATAAACTTATTTAACTGCCCATCCTCAATATTTACTTTTATTTGGAGTCCATCGGAGAATCGTTTTTCCAGTAAAAAAATATATGGTTTAATAAAATCAAGCTCTGCCTTTAGTTCCACCAGTTCTTTGTCATGGTTGCTGAGAATATAACGGTAAACTTTTGAAAACTCCTCGATGAAACGATTGGCTTCATTGTTATCCTTCATTATAAGCGCTGCCAATACATTCAGGTTATTAAAAAGAAAATGTGGATTCACCTGGTTTTTTATCAATTGCAACTCTGCCTGCACCGTAATATTTTTCAATTGTTCCGCTTCCAGGCTCGTCATTTTATATTCTTTAAAATAGAAAATAATAGTGTTAATAAGATGATACAGCAGGTTTACTAACCAACAGTACATCAAGTTAAGTTTTAGCGGTGTATAATTTTCCTGTAGAGAAAAAGGATGTATTATCATTCCCACAATGAGCACTATTGCTATCGTGAGGGTTGTTGCCGTAATACTGCCAGCAATAAAAAAAGCCACCTTATACTTAATCTTACTTTTTTCAAGAGGCCATATTTTCCTTACAACTGGTTCAGCAAGCCGGTTAATTTCTAAAATTAAAAATGTAATTGATAATATCGTTGCAAAAGCATAGTACCATTCAATCCTGATATTAAAATAGTAGTACACCTTACAAAACTCAGTGTTTATGTATGTATACAGAGACAGTAGAAATGCAAACCAATATCTGTGCCGATGGGTAAACATAGCTGGATATTTAAAAAGCATCAACGGTTAAATAAAGCTTTTTGTTCACCGTTGATGCTATATATAATGTGGTTTTCACAGGGAGCAGGTAATTTAATTTTTCAATAAAACCCTATCTATTACATGTATCACACCGTTTGTGGCTACAATATCAACAGATTTAACAGCAGATGCAGGAGTAGTGCCTCCTGTTACCTTAACTGTTACAGGCGATAATGCTACTGTAAGTGTTTCCGACGGGTTAACCGTAGAACCAGTTACCCCGGCCACTAAATCACTTGCAAATATGTTTGTGCCAAAAGCATGCTGCCCTACTATTGCTGCAGCCTGTGCAGGAGTAACACCAGCAAAAGATGTAAGGCCAGAAGTTACAAACGCAGCATTGTCTGGTGCAAAAACTGTGAATTTTCCCTGTCCGCCCAATGTTCCATCAAGGCCAGCTAATATCACTGCAGCTTTTAGTGTGGAAAAATCAGGATTGTCAACTACTATTTGTGTAATGGTTTTTGTTGGCGGTAACAACACTCCGTTAATTTTGTGCACTACGCCATTTGATGCATTTAAATCAGCAGCAATTACTTTCTTACCGTTTACAAAAACTCCATTTGCGTTTTTGGAAGCATAAATATTCCTTGAATCTAAAGTGTTTACTGTATCACTTGTGGGTACACCGGTAGATAACACTTTAGCCCCTACCACATGATATTTTAAAACGTCTGTAAAACCTGCTGCTGCCTGAGCATTTGTAAGGCCATTAATAACTGCGTCAGGGTACCCTGCAGCCCTGAATGCAGCATTGGTAGGTGCAAATACAGTAATGTTATTTGTTGTACTGAGTGTGGTTGCCAAACCTGCTTTCGTTACAAGTGTTACCAAGAGGCTCAGAGTAGTATCGCTTTGAGCAAGCTCCACAATATTTGGCGTTGGCGCCGGTGCCGGATCGTCTTTTTTGCAAGAGCTGCTTGTTACAATAATACTGCCCAGTGCAGTTGCCATAAAGATGTTTTTGATACTTGTGTTCATGTTGAAAAGAATTTTGTTTGTGAATAGTTATACAGTAATAACATGGTCTTTCATTATGTCGTTGGCTACAATGGCGTGAGTTGTAGTAAACAAGGAGCAGATTGCATTTTTTTAAGAGTGTTTTGTTTAATCATGTATCTTTTTTGTTAAACAAGGCTTTTTGTAATCCCTACCGTACATAAAACTATATTGCCATTTATCAAACTCGGGGAAAATTTTATCTAAGCAGTTTTTTCGATGAAACTCAATGCCAGACTGGATTAATGCCTAAAACAGGTTCTATTTTACAACCAGCTACTAAAAAATAAATGGTATTATGTGTTGCATAGTACCAAATAATGTTCTATGTTTGTGTTGTCAAAGAAATTAAAAACAAAAAAAACATAAAGTCATGAAAGCATTATTAAACAACAACAGCATCTATTTAAACCACGGCCTTGAAGTTGAGTGCCTGTTAGTAAAACAAAACAGTATTATAGAAAATCTTAGCAGCCGCCATAAAGTTTTCAGTTCTGCTGATTTGTGGAACATTCAGCGCCAGACAAAGTACAGGGCTGGCAGAAGGTTTCTTTAATACCCGGTTTGAAAAAGTATAGCCATGAAATTTTTAAAAAATTATTAAGCCATGAACATTGAGAACACAGCCAGCCAGATGCGTAAAGGAGTATTGGAGTTTTGCATCCTTTCGGTGATTAAGCAAGGCGAAGCGTATCCTTCGGATATAATTGACAAAATGAAGGCGGCAAACCTGAACATTTTTGAAGGAACATTATATCCTTTGCTTACAAGATTGAAAAATGCAGAGTTCCTCACTTACCGCTGGATAGAAAGCAACAGCGGCCCCCCAAGGAAATATTTTTCCCTTACAGAAAAGGGGGCTGCCTTTTACGCTGAGCTTGAAACCACCTGGAACGAACTGGCCAATGCAGTAAAAACCATAACAGAACAACATTTAGATAACAACTTCAACAACTCACAATAAACAATTAAAGTATAGCCATGTTTTTTGTGGTAAACCAACTAACGAAACATTTATAATAAAAAGCCATGAAACAAGTAATAAATATAAACTTCCACGGGCAGGTAGTTCCGATAGAAGTATCAGCTTTTGATTTACTTAAGAATTATACTGATTCGCTGGCAAAATTTTTTTCCAACGAAGACGGGAAGGAAGAAATTATTAATGACATTGAAAACCGCATTGGTGAATTGTTCCAGGAGCGTTTAAAAAAAGGCGCTACCTGCATTACCGATGAAGATGTAAATGCCATTATTAAAAGTATGGGCCGCCCTGAAGAGTTTGACGGCGAAGAAGAAAAAGTTGCATCCTCTTTCGGTGCAGGGGGAAACACAAACACAAGCAGCAACAGCAACCAGCAAGGCAGCAGCACCGGCACTGGCACAAAGCGCCTTTACCGTGATGAGAATAATAAAGTAATAGGTGGTGTGTGTGGAGGTTTGGCCAATTATTTTGGTACAGACCCAGTTGTAATCAGGGTAATATTTGCTATTGTTGGCCTGTTCTTTGGCACAGGTATTCTTGCGTATCTCATATTATGGATTGCCGTGCCCAGTTCAGCATCAAAAGAAATAGGCAGTGTACGCAAAAAACTTTTCCGTGACCCCGATGATAAAATCATTGCTGGTGTGTGCAGTGGTATTGGCAATTACTTCGGCATCAATTCGTGGATACCAAGGGCGCTATTTTTTATTCCATTCCTGAGCTTCGTATTTCACTGGAATAAATGGGGTGCATACGACTTTCCAAGTTTTGTAAATTTCTCATTTAGCCCTGGAGCCTTCTTCCTGTATATCATCCTTTGGTTAGTGATACCCGAAGCGTCAAATACTGCTGAAAAATTAGAAATGAAAGGCGAAAAGGTTGATATGAACTCTATCAAAAACTCTGTGATGGAAGAAATGAAAGGAGTACAGAAAAGAGCTGAAAAGTTTGCAAAGGAAGCCTCTGCAGTAGCAGGCGAAAAAGGACAGCAGGTAGGCAGTGAAATAAAAAGTGCAACAAAAAGAAGCGGCCGCTCACTGGGTGATATTATATTGTTCTTTGTAAAGGCTATTGCATACATTATTATTGGTTCCGTATTGCTGTCCCTGGTGTTTGCATTATTTGCTTTAGCCATAGCAGCGATAGGTATATTCCCTTTAAAAGACTTTGTATTAACTGAAGGCTGGCAAAATGTATATGCATGGGGTACATTGGTGTTCTTTATTGCCGTTCCGGTAGTAGGTATTATTACCTGGATAATACGCAGGTTAGCGAAAATTAGAAGTAACAGTAAAATTCTTACCATATCATTTATTAGTATGTGGGTACTTGGGTGGATATGTTTTACACTGTTGATTTCATCTGTAGTAAGAGATTTTAAAAGTGTGAATACTGTAAACGAGCAGGAAGTGGCTTTAAGTAATCCGGCCGTAAACAAACTGGAACTTACCAATAGTTTTGGTACTACTAAGCATGGTTACCGCTACAATATCTTCCGCCTTGAGCCATTTGAAGGGCTTGATGAAGACACTGCATATGTACGAAATGTAGAGGTGGTAATTAAAAAAGCCATTAACGACAGTTTTTATGTAACCATGAAAAAAATTGCTAATGGCCGAACTAAAAGATATGCTGATACAATGGCCAATCTTATTTCTTACAAAGTGGAGCAAATAGACAGCCTGCTTGTATTTGATAAAGGAATTGCTATTAACAAGCATGATAAGTTCCGCAACCAGCGTGTGGTGATTACAGTATATGTACCAGTAGGTAAGCAAATAAAAGTAAACAGGAACGTAGCGTGGAGTCATAATGTACACGTAACAGGTCCATGGGACGATGTAGAATGGTACGAAGAAGAAGAAGGGTTGCGCTGGAGGGATAATGTGGATTATATAATGAAAGCCGATGGCCTTTATACACTGGATGGCAAGCCTTCTGATGAAAGCAAATGGGAAAAAGAAGTTGACCGTGACAACGATGATGAGAATATTAATAACGACAACAATTCCAATGGCAGCTATCGCTATGATAATAAGCCAGCAGAAAAAATTGATTCCCTGCAACAGAAGCTAAACCTTGAAAAAAAACGTGTACTGGATTCTATAAAAAAATCTATTGAGGATTCTAAAAAGGAATTACAAAAAATAGAAGGCAAAACACAAACAGCTGCAGTTATTGGTAAAGATGGAGCTGCAGTTACCAGCAGTTATCAGATGCCTTTGTTCATACACATGTAAAAGAAGTTTCAGTAGTTGAGTTGAAGTGAAACAAAAGAAGCCCTTGCTTTTTAGCAGGGGTTTCTTGATTATAGCCAAAGATTGCAGGCATAAATACAAACTCCTTTTTTATATAAGTGCTTTCCATTTACAAATTTGCCTCTTTTGGTTTTTTGCCCTCTTGTAAACTGGCCAGCTTGTTTTCCTTAGCTTTGCCGCATTCATTTTAAAAATCAATCGCTGCTACACATGAAGAATACTCCTTTTACACAAAAACATATTGCCCTCGGTGCTAAGATGGCTCCTTTTGCAGGCTACAATATGCCGATAAGCTATAGCGGCATTAATGATGAACATGCAGCTGTACGTAACAACGCCGGTGTATTTGATGTAAGCCATATGGGTGAATTTATTTTAAAAGGAGAAAATGCATTGGACCTTATTCAACGTGTTACCAGCAATGATGCAGCAAAACTTACTAATGGAAAAGCCCAATATAGTTGCCTGCCAAATAATAATGGCGGCATTGTGGATGATTTACTGGTGTATTGCATAGAAGAAAATAAAGTATATATGCTGGTGGTAAACGCAAGTAATATTGAAAAAGACTGGAACTGGATAAGCAGCCACAATAACAAAGATGTGGAGATGCACAACATCAGCGATAAAACATGCCTGCTTGCAATACAAGGACCCAATGCCACAAAAATTTTACAACCTCTTACCGAACTCGACATCCTTAATTTGAAATACTACACATTTGTAAAAGGCAAATTTGCAGGTGTGGATAATGTGCTTATCAGTGCAACCGGCTATACAGGTGCAGGCGGTGTTGAAATTTATTTTGAAGACCAGGGCAATAACGCCAATCAAATATGGGAAGCTATTTTCGAAGCAGGCAAAGCTGCTGGTATAAAACCAATAGGCCTTGGCGCAAGGGATACATTAAGATTAGAAATGGGCTTTTGCCTGTACGGTAATGATATTGACGATGCTACATCTCCATTAGAAGCCGGGCTGGGCTGGATAACAAAGTTCACCAAAGACTTTACCAACAGGGCTTATTTTGAAAAACAAAAAGCAGAGGGGCTTGTAAAAAAGTTAGTGGGTTTTGAAATGCAGGAAAAGGGCATTGCAAGACATGGATATGAAATAAAAAATTTTGATGGTACACCTATTGGTGTGGTTACTTCTGGCACTATGTCGCCATCATTAGGCAAAGCAATTGGTATGGGCTATGTAGAAACAGGGTACGCCGCCATTGATAGCGAAATTTATATAAGCGTAAGAAACACTTTGTTGAAAGCCAAAGTAGTAAAAATTCCTTTTGCTTAATGACCACCATTCATCTTACCACTTTTATTGCAGCGCCGGTAGAACGGGTGTTTGATTTAAGCCGCAGCGTAAACCTGCACAAAGTTTCTACCGCACACACGCATGAGAAAATAATTGATGGCAAAATGAATGGCCTTGTAGAAGAGGGAGAAACCGTAACATGGCAGGCAAAACATTTATTTAAAGAAAGAAAATTTACTTCTAAAATAACGACAATGAACAGGCCGGTAAACTTTACTGATGAAATGATAAAAGGCGATTTTAAGAGTTTTCGTCATGAGCATCATTTTAAGGCTACCGATAATGGAACTATTATGATTGATGTGTTGGATTTTGAAAGCCCTTATGGAATTGTTGGAGTATTAGTAAACCTGTTTTATCTTAAAAAATATCTTGAGCAGCTTTTACTTACGAGAAACCAGTTTATAAAAGAATACGCTGAGAGTGCAAAATGGAAAGCAATGCTGATTAATTAACTATGAACAATAATAAACCCTCTTTATATACATGTCTTTCGCCTGCATTGCTTCATTTGTATGATGTAAGCAGCAGCATTGTTGTAATTATTGATGTGTTGAGGGCAACATCCACCATTGCCACTGCATTGTACAATGGCGCCAAACACATCATCCCTGTTGACAGCGTGGCTGAATGTATAAGAATAGGAAAACAGATTGATGGCATCACTGCCGGTGAGCGTGATGGTAGGGTAGCAGAAGGCCTGGAACATGGTAATTCTCCTTTTGAATATTATCCTGAATTTATAAAAGGGAAAGTACTGGTGCTTACCACCACCAACGGCACAAAGCTATTGCACATGGCGCTTGATAAAAATGCAAAAGGAATTATCACTGGTTCATTTCCTAATATCTCTGCTGTTTGTAACTATTTAATTGAACAAAAGCAACCCGTGATATTAGGCTGTGCAGCCTGGAAAGACAGGATAAATATTGAAGATACTTTATTTGCAGGTGCTGTTATCAACCGCATTAAACATCACTTTGATATAAGCTGCGATGCGTCAGCTATGGCCGAAACTATATATAACGAAGCAAAAAACGATTTGTATGAATTTATGAAAACAAAAAACGCTTCGCACTATCACCGGCTTACTAATTATGGTTTGGAAAAAGATATACGGTACTGCTTAACAGATGACGGGGCAAGTGTGTTGTGTGTGTTTGACAATGGAAAACTTATTTCCTCAAAGTATTTAGCCTTACAGAAATCTCTCACTTAAGCTTCTTTTCTTCTCTATCCTTTTGCCAATAAATTTCCTCACAAAATCCACAAAACTTTCAATTTCTTCTCCAACCCTCACTTATTTTCCTTTACTTTTGCAAATTGGTTTTTTCTCAACGTAACACTGAAAAAACCGGCAAATAGTAACCCAAAAAAGTAAATAGCTTGGCATTATCGCATTTAATCAAGTACGTTTATAATACCGGATCCGATGAAGTAATCCGCAGAGGAAAAAAAATTCATGCTTCCGGCTATGTTGAACTGGCAGAACACGACGACCTGATGAACGCTGCAGTGTTCCGTGTAAAGGACGACACGTACAGTACTTATTACCGTGTCAACATACAACAATACAACGATCCTAAATCATTATCTGTCCGCTGTAGTTGTCCCTACAACTTAGGCGATATATGCAGGCATGAAGCCGCTGCGTTGCTGCAGTTACAAGAACTTATTGACAAAAACATGCTTGGCGGCGGCAACATACGCTACAACCAATTGCACACCATTGCCAAGATGAAACACATTGATTTGAAAGTGATAAAAGTGCTTTCGTCAATGGAGATATATGAAGAAGCTGAGAAAATTGTAACAGCAGGAGCTGTTGATATTAGCAATGCTGCAAGCGAAAGAGTAGAAGGAACTGTAATCGCTGATGGTGATACATGGCCCGTAGTAATACAAAAAAACGACGAAAGAAATTTTGATACTTCCTGCAAATGCCACGAAGAAGCCCATCCGCTCTGTGTACATAAAACAGCGGTATTGCTTCATTTGTTTCATAAAAATGGACCATACTATTTTGACACAATACGCAACTGGGATAAAGAAAAAAACAAGCTGCTCCAGATATATGGGTACAGCCTTGAAGATGACTTGGCCGGAAAGTTTGAATTTGTTTATAAGGATGGCAAACCGTTTTTAAAAGTGCTTGATACAACAATAAAAAGAGTTGCTCCAACAGCTCCAGTTGCAAAGCCTGCTTATATGCAAAGTGCTCCAGCCGTTGCAAAGCAAGAGCCCGAAGTAACGGTGGTGGAAGAAGCTGCACCAACAAAAAAATTAGGTGTTGTTTTTAATTTCAATACCAATACCTATCCATATTTCTTAATTGATGCAATACAAGGTGATTTTAATAATGATACCAAAAAGTATGTTGGCAAAACAGAAAAGCTTGACCTGACAAAATATGTAAATACAGAACCATTTAGCGAAGATGATAAAATGCTGTTACAGCAGGTTAGAAAACTGCAGGCTTCAGAAATAAACAAATACCTCAATCGCAATTCCCCATTCAGTGGCATTTGGGACAGTATCATTCACAACGATGGTGATGATTTGCCAGAAGAAACAAAAGCCCTAATGTCTGAATACCTGCACCCAAAGCTGAAAAAGTTATTTGAAGAGCAGGCTGACAATAATTTCATTTTTTATTTACCAGAAAAGAAAACCTTCAAAACAGAAAATTTGCAGGAGGTAAGTTTAAGTGATACATTCCTGTCTCCTCAATTTAAAATAACTGCAGTTAACAGTCATTTTGAATTGCAGTGTCGTTTTAAAATAAATGGTGCCGAACAACCTGTTGCAGACAATGAATGCAACAGCAGTATTTTATTTTTATACAATCATATTTTTTATCTCTGGCAAAAGCCTGAAGATTCTTTACAAGCAGAGAAATTTATCAAGAATGGAAATATAAAACTCAGCAAAGAAAACTGGGCACAGCAAATGCAGCGTATCATTATGCCGCTTACAAGGGATTATAACGTGGAGTTTGATAAATCATTGGTAAAAGAAATAAAGAGTGGTGAGCCGGAAGTAAAATTGTTACTGCAGGAAAAAGGCGATTACCTGGTGTTTCAACCAGTGTTTAGTTACAAAGGATTTGAAACAAAAGCAAATGATAAAGAAACCATCATATTGCCCGAAGGAGATAAAATACTAATCATACATCGCAATAAGGAAACAGAACAAAAATTCATTTCTAATCTTGAGTCGCTTCATTCACAATTTATAAAACCACAAGAAGGTAACAGCCTTATTCTAAAAGGTGCAGATGTTTTACGCAACAACTGGTTTTTTTTATTTGTAGATGCTATGAAGGAGGGAAAAGTGCCGGTGTATGGATTTGAGGCGCTACGCAATTTCCGTTTTAATACCGCAAGGCCATCAACACATATACATGTAAGCAGTGGGCTTGACTGGTTTGATGCAAAAGTGGAAATAGATTTTGAAGGGCAAAGAGTAGGCATTGCAGATATTAAAAAAGCACTGTCTGCAAAACAATCATTTGTACAATTAGGTGACGGCACACTCGGCATCTTACCCGATGAATGGCTGCAGCGTTATTCTCTGTTGTTTAAAGTTGGTGATGGCAGAACCGATAAGTTGCGGTTATCAAAATATCACATGAGTGTGATTGACGAACTGTATGAAAACCGTGATGCCAGTGAGTTAAGCTTTAATCTTGATGAAAAATTTGAACGACTAAGAGAGTTTAAAAATATACCAGACATTGAACCGCCAGTTCAATTAACAGATGTGCTTCGGCCTTATCAAAAAGCAGGTTACCAATGGCTGGGTTATTTAAATGATGTGGGCTGGGGCGGTATCCTTGCAGACGATATGGGCCTTGGTAAAACAGTGCAGGCGCTTACCATGCTGCAGCATTACCAGGAGCAAAACAGAAGCTTGAAGGCAATTGTAATTTGCCCAACTACGCTTATTTACAATTGGGAAAATGAGATAAGAAAATTTACGCCGGTGCTAAGCTGGCAAATTCATCATGGTAGCCTGCGTACCAGGGATGTGGAACAATTGCAATCAACAAATATCATCATCACCACTTATGGCACTTTAAGAAGTGATATACAAGTGCTGATGAAAATTGATTATGATTATATTATACTTGATGAGAGCCAGGCGATAAAAAATCCGGCATCAAAAGTTACAAGGGCTGCAGGCTTACTAAATGGAAAAAACCGGGTGTGTATGAGTGGTACGCCATTGCAGAATAATACATTTGATATTTTTGCACAAATGAATTTTCTTAATCCGGGTTTGCTTGGCAGCATGGAATTTTTCAGGAATGAATTTGCAACACCCATTGATAAATTTGGCGAACAGGAGCAAAAGGAACATTTACGCAAGCTTCTTTATCCCTTCATTTTAAGAAGAACAAAGGAACAAGTAGCAAAGGACCTTCCTGAAAAAACAGAAACAATTTTATTCTGCGAAATGGATAAGGAGCAGCGGATGATTTATGATGCATACAGGAACAGCTACCGTGATAAAATTATGGGCACCATTGATCAGCAAGGTATTGATAAATCACAATTGACAATTCTGCAGGGTTTAATGAAGCTTCGTCAAATCTGCGATAGCCCGGCTATCTTAAATGAAGAAGAAAAATATCCTAACCACAGCATCAAGTTGGATGAATTAACAAGAGAGATTACTGAAAATATTGGTGAACATAAGGCATTGGTGTTTTCTCAGTTCCTCGGTATGCTTGGTTTAATAAGAGAAAAATTGCAGGAAGAAGGAATAGCATATGAGTATTTTGATGGCAGCACCGGTGTAAATGAGCGGCAAAAGGCTATTGAAAATTTCCAGAATAATGACAACTGCAGGGTATTCCTTATTTCATTAAAAGCTGGCGGTGTGGGATTAAACTTAACTGCAGCGGATTATGTTTACATAGTTGATCCCTGGTGGAACCCGGCAGTAGAGCAACAGGCAATTGACCGTACACACCGTATTGGGCAAACAAAAAATATTTTTGCATATCGCATGATTTGTATTGATACCATTGAAGACAAAATCCTTCAGCTGCAAGAGCGAAAGAAAAAGCTAGCCAGCGAACTGATAAGCGATGAGGCAAACTTTGTAAAAGCGCTCACAAAAGCCGATGTAGAATATTTATTCAGCTAAACAGATATTATTATCAACAACAAAAACCCTGCATAGATTTAATGTCATGCAGGGTTTTTGCTTTTTCTTCTAATCTCTTCGGGTATCTGTTATAATCCTTATAATTCTTTTTTAAAGATCACCTATAGATTATTTCCATTGTAAATTTGAATTCTAAACGATTGTATTGTTATGTATAACTATTTTAAAAAGGCCGCATTACTGTGTGGCACTTGCTTTATTTCGGTGCAACTGTTTTGCCAGGTATTGCCCGACACAGAACTAAAGAAAAACATAAGACCATTAAGCGGCACTCTTAATTCTGTTTTAAAGCTGCAGCCAAAAACATTTGAGTACAACACCGAAAAATTCAGCCAGTTTAAATTTAATACTGGAAAACAATACGGCTTTTTAGCAGAGAATGTAGTGGATGCTTTTCCGCAGTTGGTAAAAGTCAAGTATTATACTTTTCCAGTGGCAAAAAACAGTACACAAACTGTCTCGGTAAACATAGTTGATACACAAAGCCTGGTGCCGCTGCTGGTAGCTTCTATCCAGGAGTTGCACGCTGAAATTGAAAAACTAAAAGCGGAGGTGAAAACTTTAAAGGGTGTTGCAGTTAATTAAAGCACGGCCGGATTTAATCAAAAATGTTGACGATTGTTTAGCTTGCTATTTATTAATCATTTATGAAATCTCTTTTTGAAAAGCCCGTTTACGAAGAAATAATAACTCGTGTTAATTCCCTTAGCACACAATCTGAAAGACAATGGGGCAAAATGAATGTGGCACAAATGCTGGCACATTGCAAAGAAGCTTTTAAAGTGCCGTTGAGTGAAAAATCGCCGCCAAAAATTTATCCGTTTGCTTTATTTGGCTGGATGATGAAAGGCAAGTTGTATGATGATGTGCCGTGGAAGCAAAACCTGCCCACAGCACCAAATTTTAAAATAAACGAGGAGAGAAATTTTGAAAACGAGAAAACCGGGCTAATAACTCTTGTAAGCCGTTTTCACCAAAGCAACCCTGCTGCAATAGAAAAAATTATACATCCTGTTTTTGGAAAATATACAGGGGTACAATGGGGCAAGGCAATGTATAAACATTTAGATCACCATCTCAGGCAATTTGGTGCATAAGCCTTTACTGATGTACACACAGCACTGGCAAATGCGTATGGTACAGCAAATCTTTTGAATGGCTCCGATGAAATAACTTTTGTAATACTGTATGTTTTTTAGGTATCACTACAATCCAATCAAGTCCTTTTTCATCGGCGTATCTATTCAACCCCTCTGTTAAGGTTTCGCTTTCAATACTATCGTACACAGGTTTAATATCTTCAAAAAGCCGTTTAGCAATAATGCTTCCGTCCATCACTTCATCATCTACATGTTCGTCATTATGATCCACGTTGAGAATATACAGATCAGCATCAAAGTCTTTGATCATTTTTTTAATGAGGCTCACGGGTGTATTTTCCTCTATTTTTTTATAATCGCAGGCAAAGCCCATTTTTACCACAGGTGAAAACGATCCTTTAGGTGGTATCACAAGTACAGGATATTTTAAATCATGAATTACTTTAATAGTATTACTTCCTACAATCAATTTTGCAAGAGCATCTTTGCCTGAAAGACCCATTATTACAAGATCTGGTTTTATAGTATCACAAAACCCTGAAAGTCCTTCAGTAAAAGGAACCATTTCTGCTTTTGTATGAAAAGTAACCTTGCTTCTCAATTGTGCCTGCACAGACGCCTGCAGCATTTCCAGTTCGTTATCTGCTGCAGATTGTAGTTCGGCCACATTAAACAAAGGCCAAGCTACTTCTCCTACACCAACCGGCATTTCAAACGCATGGTATAACCATACTGCAGCACCATAAAAGATTGCAAGGTTGCCTGCATACACTGCTGCATTTACAGAAGTGGGAGAAAAATCTACCGGAACTACTAGTTTTTTCATTGCCTTTGTTTTTTAGGTGATAAAATTATTACCTGTACTAATTGTAATTAGCGATTCCCATCAGCAGAGCAAGTGATTGTTTTCATATTTACAGAATAAACAATCACAGGTTGGTGAAGCAATAACAAAATAGAAAGAATTTACGGGATATAAAAGCTGTTTTTTAAAATATGAGAATTATAGCTTTAACAACCTTTCTGCTGCTGCTTGCAGCGTAGTTTCTTTTTTTGCAAAGCAAAAGCGTAACACTCTATTATTGGTTTCACTTTTATAAAAAACAGAAACTGGTATGGCTGTTACACCATACTCTTTGGTAAGCCGTATGGCAAAATCCTTTTCATTTTCATCGCTAATATTATTGTATTGGTAAAGCTGAAAGTAGCTGCCATAACTGGGCAATGCTTTGAATTTTGTTTGCAACATCAACTGCTGAAAATAGTCTCTCTTTTGCTGCACTATACTACCAAGCTGCATATAATGCTTCGTTTGTTGAATAAACTCTGCAAGAGCATGCTGCACGGGATGGTTACAACTAAAGCAGTTAAACTGGTGTACCTTCCTGTATTCATTCATTAAATGAGCAGGTGCTATGCAATAACCAAGTTTCCAACCGGTGCAGTTGTACGTTTTTCCAAAAGAGAAACACACAAAGCTCCGCTCAAACAAATCAGGATAATGCAAAATACTTTCGTGCCGGATATTGTCAAAAATTAAATGTTCATATACTTCATCGCTCAAAACAAAAATGCCTGTATTATTTACTATACCCCTCAATTGTTCAATATCATTCTTGCTCAACACGCTGCCCGTCGGATTGTGTGGCGTATTGAGCATTATCATCTTTGTGTTGGTTGTAATATTTTTTCTTACCAAATCCCAGTCAACCGAATAAGAGGGAAATTGCAATGGTATTAATACAGGTTTTGCCCCGGTTATTTCTATATTGGGAAGATAGCTGTCAAACGCTGGTTCAAATACGATTACTTCGTCTCCAGGCCGCAATACCGTAGTAAGTGCTGTGTATATGGCATAGGTTCCTCCGGGTGTAATGGTAATGTCTGTTTCGGGATTGATTATTGTGTTGTAGAGGCTTTGCACTTTTTGGGCTATACGCTCCCGTAAAAGTGGCAATCCAGCCATGTGGCTGTACTGGTTATGCCCTTGTTTCATTGCATCGGTTACTAATGCAACAAGTTCTTCGCTCATCATAAAATCTGGAAAGCCCTGGCCAAGGTTTACAGCCTTGTGTTGCACAGCAAGGTTTGTCATTGTTGTAAAAATGGTTGTTCCTATGTGTGGAAGTTTGCTGTGTATTACCGGTTTCAATGCTCTTTCTTTTAATTTTAAAAGCAAAGTAATACAAAACAACATCAACATTAAGCTGATAAAGAGGCGAATGATTTTCTTTTGGGGAAAGCAAAGGAAATAAAAGGCTTTTTTACATTAATGCGAATGCCAGAAAGCACCAACAGCAGTGGAAAAAGCCAGCAGATTTTAGATAGAACGCCTGTAATAATATGGAAATATTTTGCTTTTTGTGCTGGTATTTCATTTATAGCTCCGGTTGTTGCCATTAATCCACAGCCAAACTGGTAATTAAGATTCCTATGAATAGCCACATCATAATATTTCTTTATTGAGTCGTTTTTGTGTTGCCAATAAGATAATGCTCTGTGTTCTTTATCAATTGCCGGCTCCATGTTGGCATCAAAAAAATACCACTCATTATTAATTAAAATCTCCATGGCATAATGATGTGGAAAGCCCACACTTCGGTAACTAATTTTTTTATTCCTGAGCAGTTGCATCATCACCAGCGTTTGTTGTGAGCAGGCAGCATTGGGTTTTTGCATTATTTCCTCTGGTTGCACTTTACAGGCAAAGTCTTCTTTAATAAGCCTTCCGGCAAAAGCTGCTATCCAGTTTTCCGCTGTTGTATAATGAGAAAAACCATGATAAAATCTTTCTGCAATCACCTTCTCTATTAGTTCGGCATATTCAAAACTGCCAGTTGAAATTTGTCTTGCTGCGGCAATGCTGTCAATATGCGTTTCAAGAGTCGTAATAGCATTAAGCTTTGATAGTTGTGGGTTATACTTTTCTTTGTGGTCGTACTGTAATACTGGGTTAACCTCTTTATCAAAGAAGTTTGGTAGCAGCAGTGCTAAAGCAATAAGAGCTGGCAGTATTTTTAGCATAAGCCTTTGCTTACAGTAGTTTTAAAACAAATTTTACTGCTTAATAACGAATTGGAAAATAAAAAAGTATGATTCCCGTAAATAGCGGGGATTCTGGAGGCAATGCAGGGATGTATTTATGCCCTTTTGGCTTCTTTCATAATATAAGAAGCAAATGGCGAAACATTTACATTAAGGTTATCGAGGATAAACAGGATAACTGCGGCAAGCATGATA
>CAZBTD010000045.1:0-25993 GCA_964494815.1 uncultured Ferruginibacter sp.
TACATTTAAAAAATAAAACCCAAAAGCATAAAGCTTTTATAAAATAGATTATGTTATTAGCAATTGACATTGCATTACTGATTGAAAAGTTAGCGCTTATTGTAGTGGTAGTAATGAGTTCACTCGTTGTTGCCATGTACGCTACGTTTGCAGAGCGTAAAGTAGCTGCAGTGCTGCAAGACAGGCGTGGACCTAACCGTGCCGGCCCATTCGGAATATTGCAACCATTAGCTGATGGTTTGAAATTATTCTTTAAAGAAGAAATCATTCCTAATTTCTCTTCTAAATTTTTGTTCATTCTTGGGCCATGTTTGGCAATGCTAACGGCAATGATGACCGGTGCTGTTATTCCATGGGGCGATAAAGTGCATTTTTTTGACAGGGATATATCACTACAGATTGCAGATGTGAATATTGGTATCCTTTACATTTTTGGTGTGGTGAGTATGGGTGTGTATGGAATAATGATTGGAAGCTGGGCAAGTAACAATAAATATTCTTTAATGGGTGGATTGAGGGCTGCTTCTCAAATCATCAGTTACGAGCTGGCAATGGGCATTGCATTGATTGCTTTGCTGATGGTAACAGGAACACTAAGCCTGAGAGAAATGGTAGGTCAGCAAATGGATCATTATTGGAATATTGTAAAACAACCACTCGGCTTTTTGGTATTTATCATTTGTGTTTTTGCGGAATGTAACCGTACACCATTTGATTTGGCTGAAGCGGAAAATGAACTGATTGGCGGTTATCATACAGAATATTCTTCAATGAAATTGGGTTTTTATTTGTTTGCCGAATATATCAATATGTTTATCAGCAGTGCAGTAATGACAAGTTTATTCTTTGGTGGCTATGATATACCATTTGTAAACGATGCTCACTTGCTGGAGAAAGTTGGAACGAACTGGATGGCATTGATTCATATTGGAATGCTGATGGCAAAAATCGCCTTCTTCTTATTCCTGTTTATGTGGGTGCGCTGGACAATCCCACGTTTTCGTTATGACCAGTTGATGCGTTTGGGTTGGAAGATATTGATACCATTGGCATTGTTTAATATGCTTGTAACTGGAGCGCTGATTTTATTGAAACAAAACGGATGGCATTTTTAATACAATAAAAATATATTTGCAGCCAGTTGAATAAAGTGATGTAAGTACAAGTGAGTGACACAACGATGCTGATTAAAGATTAAATGTTTGTAACAAAAAATATTAAATGCAACCATTAACGAACAGGGTAAAACAAGTTGACCGCAGGCCAATGAACTTGCTGGAGAAAGCATATCTCCCGGCAATTTTAAAAGGCATGTCAATTACGTTTGGGCATATCTTTAAAAAGAAGCCAACGATAAATTATCCTGAAAAAACAAGGCCGTTCAGCCCGGTGTTTCGTGGGCTGCACATATTAAACCGTGACGAAGAGGGAAGAGAGAATTGTACTGCATGCGGATTGTGTGCTGTTGCCTGTCCTGCTGAAGCGATAACAATGGAAGCGGCTGAAAGGAAGAAGGGAGAAGAGAATTTATACCGGGAAGAAAAATATGCAGCTAAGTATGAAATAAATATGCTGCGTTGCATTTTCTGTGGATTATGTGAAGAGGCTTGCCCTAAAGATGCTATTTATTTGAGTGAAACATTTGCGCCTTCAAATTTTGAACGCAAGGGTTTTATTTATGGTAAAGATGATTTACTCATTCCACACCCAAAGACAGAGCCAGAGGCATACGCAAAAGCAAAGGGTGGAAGGGTTACAATAAAAAGGAATTGATATCTTAATAAAAACCTGCTGCATTATGCAGTTGGCAGAAGCGAACTAACTATTTATGGGTGTTACACAAATACTATTCTGGTTTTTAAGTGTGCTTGCCGTTTTGAGTGCAATAATGGTGGTAGCCAGTAAAAACCCTGTTCACAGTATTTTATATCTTATTGTCGTATTTTTTGCTATCTCCGGGCATTATGTTTTACTCAATGCACAATTCATAGCTATTGTAAATATTATTGTTTATGCAGGTGCCATTATGGTGTTGTTTTTATTTGTGGTAATGCTGATGAACCTGAATGCGGAAACGGAACCTCCGCACAAAAGTAAATACCTGCTGTATGCTGGTGTTGTTGCAGGAGGCAGCCTATTGTTGTTGGTAGTGGCTGCATTAAGAAAAAATGAAACAGTAAACCAGCTCACACAATTGAAAGATGGTGATGTTGGCTTGATAAAAAACCTTGGTAACACTTTGTTCAGGGATTTTGTGTTTCCATTTGAAATCAGCAGCGTATTATTTTTAAGTGCAATGATTGGAGCAGTAGTGCTTTCAAAACGAGATTCACAAAAGATTAATTTATAAAGTAATTAAATGAAGAAGATAATAACATTTGTTTTTTTGATAGCAGTAATTGGTAAGGGTGCTTATGCACAAATTGATATTGATAAGATACTGGATACAAAGAAGATTCTCAACATCAATGATATTGTAGGCAAAGTTTTGTCGGTGAAAAAAGGTTTTGCACCAAAGTTTTCATTAGGGAAAATAGAAATACCCAAAGTGGCGAAAGTGGCGCAGGTATTTAATGTAAAAGGTAATGCACAGGCGTTAAAGCTATTCAATACATTTAAAACCGGCCGCACTGTTTACCGTGTGGCTGCATTTGCCGGAAGTGCAATAGCTGTATATGGTACTATACGGTCGCTGGATAAGGCAGTAAAAAAGCAAGATTACAAAGGCGCCCTTATTGGAGGTTTAAGTACCATTGGTGCCGGATTGGTAACAAAATTTTTAACTAAGGCTGCTGCATATAAAGCAGTAGATGTGTTTAACGGTGTGGTGAGAAAAAAAATAGGTGATATATTATCTGTAAGACCGGCTGAAAGCACTCTTGGGGTGGGGTTATATGTAAAACTTTAAAAAGATTATGCCGATAAATTATTATATCATTTTATCAGTTACGTTATTCTGCATTGGAATAGTAGGAGTACTTACACGCCGTAATGCTATTATTATTTTTATGTGTATTGAACTGATGTTGAATGCAACAAATTTGTTGCTGGTAGCATTTTCAAAAATGCACAACCTTTCATTAGGCGCAAACAATCCTTCACTGGCAAGTGAAGCACAGGTGTTTGTTTTTTTTATAATGGTGGTGGCAGCTGCTGAAGTAAGTGTGGGATTGGCCATCATAGTAATGATATACAGGAATATTCATTCGGTGGATGTAAATTTTTTAAACAGGTTAAAGCATTGACCACTGACGACAGGCGACGGGCCATAATAGAGTTTTTCGGTCGTCGGTTGTCAGTCGTTTGTTGTCTTATCAAAATTGTTTATGAGTAATGTGTTACAAATAGTTTGGTTGATTCCTTTCCTGCCACTGGTTGGTTTTTTAATCAATGGATTATTAAGAAAGCAATTATCAAAATCACTCGTAGGTATTGTTGGCTGTGGTGTTATCCTTGCATCTTTTGCAGTAAGCATTTATGTGTTTATGCAAGTAAAAGGCGGCAATATACATCTTGCTCATTACTTCAATTTTATCAACACATCATCACTAAAGGTTGGCTTCGATTTTCAAATTGACCAATTGTCATCATTATTCTTACTAATAATTACAGGTGTTGGTTTTTTAATTCATGTGTATTCCACTTCTTACATGCATGAAGAAGAAAACAAAGATTTTGCAAAATATTTTGCCTATCTCAACCTTTTTGTATTCTCTATGCTGCTGCTGGTAATGGGTGGTAATTATATCATTATGTTCATTGGTTGGGAAGGCGTAGGGCTTTGCTCTTATTTGTTGATTGGCTACTGGTTTAAAAATACTGAATATACCAACGCAGCAAAAAAGGCTTTCATCATGAACCGCATTGGTGATCTTGGATTTTTGCTTGCAGTATTCTGGATTATAACAAAAGTGGGCTCTACGGATTATCATACCGTATTTGATGCAGTTACAGCCACCAGTAATGTTCCTTTCTCAATTACAGATATTACTGGTATTACCTTATTGCTTTTTGTTGGCGCTACTGGAAAAAGCGCTCAAATACCATTATACACCTGGCTGCCAGATGCAATGGCAGGCCCAACGCCAGTGAGTGCATTGATACATGCCGCCACGATGGTTACAGCTGGTATTTATATGATTGCCCGAAGCAATGTAATGTTTACTGTAGCGCCTGTTACACAAACAGTGATAGCGATTGTTGGTTTGGCAACAGCTATACTTGCAGCTACTATTGCACTTAAGCAAAACGATATAAAAAAAGTGCTGGCATACTCCACTGTCAGCCAGCTCGGCTATATGTTTGTGGGATTGGGAGTTGGTGCTTATACCGGTGCTGTGTTTCATGTAATGACACATGCTTTCTTTAAAGCGTTGTTGTTTCTTGGTGCAGGCAGTGTGATACATGCACTGGGTGGAGAGCAGGATATGCGTAACATGGGAGGATTGAAAAAGCATATGAGCATTACCCATATTACTTTCTTATTGGGTTGTTTGGCTATTGCAGGTATGCCGCCTTTCTCTGGTTTTTTTAGTAAGGATGAAATTCTTGCTGAAGCATTTAAAGAAAATCCATTGTATTGGGGTATCGGTGTTGTTGGTGCATTGATGACTGCATTTTATATGTTCCGTTTATATGCTATGACTTTTCTGGGAAAGTTTCGTGGCACACATGAACAGGAACATCATTTGCATGAAAGCCCTGCGGCTATCACCATCCCATTAATAATTCTTGCGGTGCTTGCTGTAATAGGTGGGTGGATAGGGATACCAGAAATATTCAAGCATGGTGGACACAAGTTGGAGGCTTTTCTTGAACCCATATTTGCCAAAAGCAAATATCACCTGTCAATACATGGACACTCACAGCACCTCTCACATACAACAGAGTACATATTGATGGCTGTATCTGTTGGCGGTGCATTAGTAGCATTGCTATATGCCTGGGCCAAATTCAGTAAATATGAAAAAACTGATGCAGAGGAAACAGGCTTTGGAAAAGTACTTGCTAATAAATGGTATGTGGATGAATTGTATGATGTCATCATTGTAAAACCAAGAAATGCATTTGCCGGCTTCCTAAACAGCATTGTTGAAAAGAAAGGAGTTGATGGCTTAGTGAATGGCGTAGGCAAAGCAGTTAATTACAGCAGCAGGCAAATACGTTTATTGCAGAGCGGCCAGGTGGGTGTTTATGTATTGTTGATGGTAGTAGGCATGCTTGTTTTATTTATTATTAAATTCTTTCTGTAAAAATATTTTTGATGTTCGGTAACGATATTACAATACCTCATTTGCTCATTTTTATTCCGCTGCTGGCAGGGGTATTGGCATTTTTTATTAAAGGTGAAAATGGAGCAAAAAGTTTTAGCCTTCTTGCTTCACTTCTTACATTAGCAGTGTCACTTTTAAGTTTAGCCTATATCAAAAGAGATGATCTCAATGGCCTTACTTTTAATTATGAATGGCTAAAATATATTGGCGCCAGTTTCTCTGTTTCACTTGATGGAGTGGGAAGGTTGCTTACATTGCTTACTGCTATTGCATTTCCCGTTATATTCATCGCCACATATAAAAACAGCTATAAAAATCCAGGTACTTATTATGGATTGATGTTGCTGACCCAAGCTGGCCTTATGGGTGTATTTGTTGCCACCGATGCACTGCTGTTTTATTTCTTCTGGGAACTGGCATTAATACCTGTTTATTTTTTATGCAGCCGCTGGGGCGGCGAGAGAAGGATACAGGCTACTTTCAAATTTTTTGTTTACACATTTGCCGGTTCATTGTTGATGCTGATAGGCATTATTTATGTTTATCTCAATACAGCGGCCACTCCACATTCAGACCATAGTTTTGCAATGGGAGCTTTTCATAGTGCTTTACTAAAACCAGTACAGCAATACTGGCTGTTCTGGTTATTCTTTGTTGCTTTTGCTATCAAGATGCCTGTTTTCCCATTTCATACATGGCAGCCCGATGCATATGAGCAATCACCAACATCTGTTACAATGGTATTGAGTGGTGTGATGGTGAAGATGGGTTTGTTTGGTTTAATACGCTGGCTTTTACCTATGTTTCCGGCAGCAGTAGTAAAATTTGACAATATTGTTATCGGCCTTTCAGTAATTGGTATTATTTACGCCAGTTTAATTGCAATAAAGCAAGACGATCTTAAACGGTTGGCAGCCTATTCTTCCATTGCCCATATAGGTTTAATGTGTGCTGCATTGTTTACAACAAAAGCAATGGCTGTTGAGGGTATGATGATACAAATGTTTAATCATGGCATTAATATTATTGGTTTGTGGATTGTGATTGAAATGGTGGAGAAGCAATTGGGTGTAAGAAAAATTTCACAATTGGGTGGTGTGGCACACAAAGCACCGGTGCTTACCATTATGCTGGTGGTAATAGCACTTGCTAATATTGCATTGCCCTTAACCAATGCTTTTGTTGGTGAGTTTATGATGTTTAGCGGTTTGTTCCAATGGAATATATGGTATGCCGTTGTTGCAGGCATCAGTATTATACTGGCTGCAGTTTATACTCTAAACATGGTGCAAAAAGTATTTTATGGTGAAAGCAACGCTGTAACAGCAAACATTAAAGACATTTCATTTAATGAAAAACTGGTGCTGGCTATTTTAGTGGTGTTGATATTTGTTGCAGGTGTTTATCCTCAACCTTTTTTCGATTTAACAAAGGATACAGTTGCTATGCTGGCAAGGTTATTTAAGAATTAAAAAATACAGTGTTGCTCTTTTCAGCAGCACAGTCACAATATGAACGCAATTATTTTTACAGCTATCTGGGGTGTGATAATGATGTTTGGAGGTGTTTTCTTCAAAAGCAAAAGCACGCCATTATATTTTGCAGTTGCAGGTTTGTTGCTTACGCTGGGAGCTAATATGTATGAACTGCTGCAGCAAACACCCTTCTTTGAAATTGATGTAAAAGACATGCTGCATTTCAATAGCTTCAATCTTACATTCATTTCTATTGCATTATTGTGTACGCTGCTTTATTTTTTATTAAATGGACGTGATATACAAAGCGTGGGTGATCATGTCTCAGAATATTTTGCACTGATATTTTTTGTGTTGTGCGGTGTATGCCTTTGTGCCACTTTTAATACACTGCTTACTTTGTTCCTTGGTATTGAAATACTATCTATACCATTATACATACTTACCGGCAGCGACAAAAGAAATTTGAAAAGCAATGAAGCAGCGCTCAAATACTTTTTGATGGGTTCGTTTTCAACAGGTATTATGCTGATGGGTATTGCATTTATTTATGGTGGAAACACCACTGCTTCTTTCTTTATTGACAATATCAATTTGGGTGAAGGTAAAATGCCGGTGATGGTAGCGGTAGGCCTTGTATTCTTTTTAATATCAATGGGCTTTAAAGTTTCAGCAGCGCCGTTTCACTTTTGGACGCCTGATGTGTATGACGGTGCACCAACTGTTTTCACTTCTTTTATGGCTACCATTGTAAAAGCGGCTGGCTTTATTGCCTTTATTCGCTTGTTTGAAAATGCGTTTGGTAAAACGCATGCACAATGGCAATCGCTTATTGCTGTTATTACGGCGGCTACCTTACTTATTGGTAACCTTACTGCCGTTTTTCAGCAAAGTGTTAAGCGTATGCTTACTTATTCAAGTATTGCACAGGCAGGCTTTATGCTGCTGGCAATTTTTGCTTTGAACGAAACTGCAAAAGACGGGCTTATTATTTATGCTGCCTCATATAGCCTTGCCAGCATTGGTATATTTGCCATACTTATAAAAATGAATGATTACACCATTGATGGTTTTAATGGCCTTGCAAAGCAGCAGCCTGTATTGGCTGTTACCGCAGCGGTGTTCCTGTTATCTCTTACAGGTATTCCTTTAACGGCAGGCTTCCAGGGAAAGTTTTATATGCTGGTGGCAGCCCTTCGAAATGGACATCAGCATTGGCTGGTAATATTTGCTGTGCTATGTGCTGCCATTAGCGCTTATTATTATTTTAAAATAATACAGGCAATGTTTTTTAAAGAATCTGGCGATGTGCCTGCCAACGATTGGAATATAAGTCCGGCTTTTAAAATCCTTCTTATCATTACATCAGTACTAATTATCATCATCGGGCTATTCCCGTCATTCATTACCGACTGGCTCAGGTATTAATTTTATTCCAAACTCATTTTATGGTTATTGCTGTTTTGCAGCCACCTGTAAAATTAATTTCTGCCAGATACATGTAAGCTGCTAACTTTAAGCAGAATTATTTTAGATGAAATACAAGGACGTACTTTCTCTTTCTTATAATACAGTAAAGAGCAACCGGCTCCGAACAGCTATTACGGTTGTAATTATTGCATTAGGTATTATGGCGCTGATAGCCATCATCACTGCCATTGAAGCCGTTAATCAAAGCCTTACCAAAAGTTTTTCAACAATGGGCGCCAATGCATTCAGCCTGCGGTTTAAAGAACGCAGGGTAAGATTTGGCGATGACGGCAACCGTGGCGACACCAAAAAAGTAAGCCGTAATTCATTAAGAAAGGTATCAAATGAAGGTAAGACGATCACTTTTGACGAAGCTAGAGAGTTTAAAAAGAATTACAGCTTTCCTGCAGTGGTTGGTATTGCGGTAAGCGGTCCGGGAGGTGTTATTGTAAAAACAGATACCAAAAAAACAAACCCTGATATTAGACTCACAGGAGGGGACGAAAACTATTTAAACCTGAACGGGTACGAAATGGAAGGCGGCAGAAATTTTGTGGTATCAGATATAGAAAGCGGCAGCAATGTATGTGTATTGGGATATGCAGTAGCAGAAAAATTATTTGGAGACAATGTTGTAAAGGCATTAGATAAAATCATTACAGTAGCAGATAATAAATACAGGGTAATAGGAGTACTGAAAGACAAAGGCAGCAGTGCATTTATGAATGCAGATAAAGTAGTGATAACTACATATAATAATATCAGAAGGGTATATGGTACCGAAGGCAAATCGTATAACATAGCAGTGATGGTAAATGATATGCGGATGATGGATGTGGCGATAGGTGAAGCCATCGGGGCTTTCAGGCCGGTGCGTAAGCTGGCAGTAAAGGATGAAGATAATTTTTATGTTGATAAAAGCGACAGCATAGCTCAGTCACTTATGAAGAACCTTGGGTTTTTAAAATATGCTACACTCGCCATTGCACTCATCACATTGCTTGGTGCTGCCATTGGGTTAATGAATATAATGCTGGTAGCAGTAAATGAACGCACCAAAGAAATAGGGTTGATAAAATCATTAGGGGCAAAAGCCTCTGAGATACGATCGCAGTTTTTATGGGAATCGATTTTAATAAGCCTCATGGGAGCAGTTGTGGGCATAGTACTGGGCATATTGTTTGGCAACCTGGTGGCATTGCTTGTGCATACAGGCTTTGTGGTACCCTGGGCCTGGGTAATAACAGGGGTGATAGTATGTTCGGCTGTTGGATTGCTTGCTGGTTTATATCCTGCATACAAAGCATCAAAGCTTGATCCAATAGTTGCATTGAGATATGAATAAAAGCAACCGTTTGCAGCAGCAGAAAATTGAATGAAAACAAAACAGAATGCCCTCCGAAAAAAAAAATTAAAAAAAAACAGGCACGTTTGTTTCTTTCGGTTAATTTATTAACTTGTGCCACACAACAACAAAAACTAACGATTTGCTTTGTTGTGATACCGTTATACCCGGTATCTCAATCCGAATTTTTTTAACGAAACCGCTTAATTTCACTCACAAAAAAAACTGAACGTCATGGCAGACACAAAACCAACTGCAACAGTAAAAGCATCCACATCGGCGCAGGCGCAAAAACCTGGTAATGCAATTTCATACCTGGCTCCTGTTATTTGTATTTTGGCAGGCTATCTCATTTGGAGGTTTATTCTTGGTAACCCTTCAGGATTTAATAAACCCGGCAGCGGCTTTTTCTGGCCAGAACACGATGGCCCTAAAAATGCGTTGAATAAAATGTACCTCGGAGGTATCATCGTACCAATTCTAATTGGTTGTTTTCTTACCATGCTCACATTTGTAATTGAAAGGTTTCTTACTATTTCAAAAGCAACAGGTACTGGCAGCAATGCTGATTTTATCCGCAAAGTGCAGTACGAACTGGCTAATAAAAATGTTGATGCGGCTATTGCTGCTTGCGACAAGCAAAAAGGCTGTGTTGGCAATGTAATGAAAGCAGGTCTTCATAAGTATAAAGAAATGATCCACAATAATGAATTGGCAACTGATCAAAAAGTGCTGGCAATACAGAAAGAGGTGGAAGAAGCAACAGCGCTTGAATTGCCTATGCTGGAAAAAAACCTGGTATTCCTCTCAACAATTGCTTCCGTGGCAACGCTGTTAGGCCTGTTGGGTACGGTATTAGGTATGATTCGTTCTTTCTCTGCTCTTGGTGAAGGAGAAGGTGGTGGTGATGCAGCTAACAAACTTTCTGTTGGTATCTCTGAAGCCTTGTATAACACAGCTTTGGGTATCGGTACTTCAGCTTTCGCAATCATTTTCTACAACATCTTTACTACAAAAATTGATGGCATCACTTATGGTATTGATGAAAGCGGATTTACATTAACACAAAGTTTCGCTTCTTTATATAAATAATTACATCACGCCGGTATGGAAATTTTCCAGCACCGAATCTAAATGATAAAAATATTATGGGAAGAGCGAAGATACCCCGTAAAAGTACCACGATAGATATGACGGCAATGTGTGATGTTGCATTCCTGCTGCTGTCGTTTTTTATCCTGGCTACCAAGCAAAAACCACCTGAAGCGGTGGCCGTTGTTGCACCTAATTCTGTATCTACTAAGGCAGCACCCGAAAAATCAATTCTTATTACCTTAACCAAGGATGCAAAAGTTTATCTTATGCTGGGTGATGGTACAAGAAAGAAAGATATAATCGATGATATCAACACAACCAAGGGGCTTGGATTATCTCCAGCAGAAGTTGATAAAGTATCTAAATGGAGTTTTATTGGTGTGCCGCTTGGACAGATCAAATCTTTGGTAAACAGAAGCGAACCATTGCCACCAGCACAAATGATGGGTATTCCCATTAAGGATAGTGCCACCAATGAAATGGTTGATTGGGTACGCAGCATAAGCAATGCTTACAAAGGTGAAAGCCTGAGCACACTTCAGGATATGATCCTGTTGAAAGGTGATGGCGATGCCTTATATCCTGATTTTAAAAATATAAAACTGGCATTAAAGAAAAACGGGTTGTACAAATTCAGGATAGTTACCAATTCAGAATCGGCTCCCGTAGGTTCAGAATTATATAAGGAAATAAAGTCCAAAGGATTGGATGCAGCAGAGGGTAAATAATTTTAAAAACTAAAAAAATCATTCACGATGGCAGAAATGGATACCTCGTCGGGTGGCGGTCATAAGAAAGGCCACGGCGTCAAAAAACCAAAGAAGCTTTCTACAAGAGTTGACCTTACACCAATGGTTGACCTCGGCTTCCTGCTCATTACGTTCTTTGTATTTACTACTACTATGAGCAAGCCTACGGCTATGCCTATGAACGAGCCAAAGGACGACGCCAAGGAAGACGAAATGATGAAAGTAAAAGAAAGCGCTGTACTTACAATATTGCTAGGCAAGGCAGACCAGGTGTACTATTACAACGGCATACTTACTGCAGATAATGCATCGCAAATTTTTAAAAGCAGCAATTTTAAAGAAATACGCCAGGTAATTTTAGATAAAAGAAATGCTGTTCCGGATGGTGATAAATCTACCAGCGACCTGATGTATATTATAAAGGCTGATAAAGAAAGTAAGTTTAAAAACGCTATTGATATACTGGATGAGATGACGATAAACAAAATTCCGCCCGGACACTATGCCGAAGTGGATATTAATGATGCAGAGCGTTCGCTTATCAAGATGACCGAAGATGCCAACGGAATTAAATAGTTTTATGGAAGGATTCCGTATTTGAATCTTTAAAAAAAGAAATTGTAAATGGAAACAAACAAAATTTTAAACGCAGATATTCTCGACATCATATTTGATGGAAAGAACAAGCAATATGGTGCTTACGACTTGCGTAAGACGTATAATACACGTCTTACAAGGGCGCTTATTTATACTGCTGCCCTTGCTGTATTAATCTTTCTCATTTCGGTTGTATCTAATGCTGTCGGCAAAAAGAAGGCAGGCGAATTTGATGTGGTGGAAACACAAATGGCAGAAGTAAAAAAGAACGAACCACCACCGCCACCACCCCCACCACCACCACCACCGCCACCGGCACCCCCACCTCCTCCGGTAAGCCAAATTAAGTTTACACCACCAGTGGTAAAGAAAGATGAAGAAATAAAAGAGGACGAGAAGATAGAAGAGATTAAAGACCAGCAGATAAGCACCGAGAACGTTAAGAGTGACAATAATGAAGCGGTGGTGCAGGCTCCAATTGAAGATAAAGGTACTCAAGTGGTGGAAGCCCCAAAAAGCGATGATGAAGATAAGGTGTTTACCAAAGTGGAGAATGAAGCAGAATTTCCTGGTGGTAATGCCGCCTGGGCAAGGTATCTTGAAAAATCATTAGGTGGTTTTAACCCTGCCGATAATGGTGCTGCACCTGGCAAATATCAGGTAGTAGTAAGATTCATTGTTAGCAAAGACGGAAGCATTAGCCAAGTAGAACCTGAAACAAACTACGGTTCTGGCATGGAAGAGATGGCCGTGAAAGCGATAAAAAGCGGGCCTAAATGGAAGCCTGCTTTGCAAAATGGCCGCAATGTAAATGCTTACCGCAGACAACCAGTTACATTTATTGTGGAAGAGCAATAAAAATTCATTTGATAAAAAACAAATCCCCCGGATAACGGGGGATTTGTTTTTTACGGATTTGTGGAAACTCTACTGCTTCTCATCTCAGTAATAAAACTTACTCTTATGAGCGACATAGAAATTAAAAATAAAAAGGTAAAGCACTCTTTAAAAATTGCATCAAAAAAATCTACAAAAGTTGATCTTACACCAATGGTGGATTTGGGATTTTTGCTCATTACATTTTTTGTGTTTACCACCACTATGGCAAAAGCTACAGCGATGGAAATTAAAACGCCTGATGACAGTAAAGGACCAAATGATGATGTTTGTAATTCATGTGCTCTTACTGTGTTGCTTGATAAAAATGATGCTGTGTATTACTACGAAGGCGTTTTTAAAAATGCAACACTCCAAAAGACTGATTATATTTCTATAAGAAATGTAATACAGGCCAAAAAACAAAAACTAAAATTAATGGGGCGTAAGGTGCAAGATCTGGCACTCATAATAAAATCAGCCGATTCCTCATCCTTCAGGAATTTTGTTGACATTACCGATGAAGTAACAATTAGTAATTTGGAGCATTATTATATTGATGATCTCAGTATTGAAGAGAAAAATAAAATGCTTCAATTGCATCAATAGGAATTCCCTTTGTTGCATAACATTTCTCTTTACAGGTGCAAATAACCGGCTACAGCTACCAACCGCTATCTTTGCGCCATGTTGAACAAACTCTCCGGCTGGGATGATACCATAGTGGCGCTGGCAACAGCACATGGCATAGGTGCTATTGCTGTGGTGCGGCTCAGTGGCAGCAGGTCTATTGATATTGTGAATGAATTATTTCCAGCGAAAGATTTAAAAAAACAATTATCACATACTATTCATGTTGGATTTTTAAAAGATGGAAATAAGTCATTGGATGAAGTGGTGATTTCGTTGTATAGAAGTCCAAAAAGTTATACAGGAGAGGATGTTGTAGAAATAAGTTGCCATGGTTCTCCATATATACAACAGCAAATAATAAATGCCTGTACTGCTCATGGTGCCAGGCTGGCAAAGCCGGGAGAATTTACACAAAGGGCCTTTTTAAAAGGCAAACTTGATTTAACTCAGGCTGAGGCAGTAGCAGATTTAATTGTGAGTAATACGGAAGCAAGCCGTAATACAGCATTGCATAATATACGGGGCGGTTTTTCTTCTGTATTGAAAGAGCTTAGAGAGCAGTTAATACAGTTTAGTGCATTGATAGAACTGGAGCTTGATTTTGCAACTGAAGATGTGGAATTTGCCGACCGTACAAAGTTTTATGAACTGGTAAGTAAAACAAAAGAAACAGTAAATGGCCTGCTCAATTCATTTCAATTAGGAAATGTGATTAAGAATGGTGTAAGTGTTGCTATTATCGGTAAACCCAATGCAGGTAAATCAACTTTGCTCAATACACTACTGAACGAAAACAGGGCTATTGTAAGCGAAATAGCTGGTACCACAAGAGATACGATTGAAGAGGTAATAAATATTGATGGCATATTGTTCCGTTTAATTGATACAGCGGGCATACGGGAAAGCAAAGATGTAATTGAAAGTATTGGTGTGGAGAAAAGCCTTGAAAAGATGAAAGCTGCAGATGTTGTATTGTACCTCTTTGATGTAAATGAAGAAACACAATCAGGTGTGGAAGCTGCATTGCTGCAAATGGAAGGCAAAAACTATATTGCTGTTGGCAACAAAGTGGATGCAAATGGAGAAAAAATGGCGCAGGAAAAATTTTCAGGCGATGGGGTGCTTTTTATTTCGGCAAAAAAACATCATCACATTGAAGTATTAAAACAACGCATGGTTGATAAAGTAGTTCAGGGGTCTGTAAATACAGAAAGCACCATTGTTACAAATGCAAGGCATTACCAGGCATTGCAGGAAGTAAGTAAATCTCTTAATGATATTCATGCAGGATTGAGTAATCAAATTCCCGGCGACCTGCTGGCATTAGACATTCGCCGCTGCTTACATTTTCTTGGAGAAATAACTGGTGAAATTACCAATGAAGACAGGCTTGATTATATTTTTTCAAAATTCTGTATCGGAAAGTAACGGGCAGACTCCTAAAAAATCAATGCCAGCAAAAAAAAGGCAAATAACAATAGCCCGAATATTAGTATGTCAGTAAGTAATTCCTTCCAGTTTTTTATTTTCCCCGGCCAGGGCATATAAGGTAATTTATCAGTTAGATGATAAAATTAACCCGGCTTAAATGTATTCCTACTAAGGATTATCAAATGGTGTATATCTTTTATTGAATGGTACAGTTTATTTACCTGCAGCAGCATCTGTAATGTTTTTTAGGGTTATTTCAAAGCAATGCTGCCATTCAATAATTATTATGTACCGTTTACTAAGCAACTGCAAAAAATAGTTATAGGGCCATCTATCTTTGGTTCAGGTTTTTCATAGGATATTGGATTTAAAGCGGGGCTGGATTTTTATCCTGTCCACTTTTTTATTAAACCAATATTAATGATGTTTTAAAAGTAATGGTGAGGTTAATTACTAATATTCAAACTACCCGGTACCAGCAATTGCTTACCCGGCATAATGGTTAATATAGCGCCGGGAGAAACTGTATAAGGAATATCGAGCAGGCATTGCCCGCCATCAACAGGATTGATGATAATTTGATTGCCTGCATTTAAACTGGCTGGAGGAGCACTTGCATTAAGCCAGTTCGATGAATTACTCCAGTTGCCATTTCCTGTAAATGTATAAATCACAGAAGCAGTGGGAGAAAACTCAAAAGCACCAAGGTCGGGTGCGGCGCCTGCATACACAAGGCCCACATCCTGGCCACCGTCAATCAAATCACTCCCTTCAACAAGATGCATAAAATTGATATCAGGTAATGAGCCATCAGGCTTTCTTGGCCCTCTTGCCCCTACAGTATCAATGCTTGTAAAATCAGCAAGGGAGGTAGAGATTGGTTGCTGAAAACTATTGTTTTGTAAAATGGCGCCACTCACAAAACTATTAGAGCCTGCGCTGCCATTTGCATTGAGTGCAACACAGTTTTTTACTGTCATTACACTGCCAGCGTCTAATGAAATTGAATTCATTATATAATTACCTGCTGCATTGGCAAAGGCAGTATTATTATACAGTGTCATTGAGCCACGATTGTTGTTCTGGTCAAATCCACGTTTGCGGTTGTTAAAAGCCACACAATGTGTAAGGGTCATGTTGTGGCTTAGATCAGTAGCATCGCTACCACCCATTTTAAAACCATTACCATCACCATTAGCACCGCTGGTAACATCAGTTTTAAGATACCCGTTTCTAAACGACCAGCAACTGTCAAGTGTTGTATTAATATTATCAGATCCTCTTAAATAGCCATCCCAGCCGTCGTCAGAATTTTGCCATGCACGGCAACCTTTAAAAGAGTTGCCATTACCTACATCTAATTTGCAAGCAAAGCCATCAGCATTTTCGCTGGTAGCATCTTTGTTATAATATGAATCGCAGTTAATGATTTTGTTATTGCTTGCTCCACCAGAAAGCTGCAAACCAGAATCTACATTTTCAAAAAAAGTACAAAACTCAATAATATTATTTGAGCCAGTAATGTACATGCCATTATCCTGCGCCCTCATAATATCAATGCCTATGATATGCCAGTATTGTCCTGTAACGCTGAAACCTTTTTTTGCAGCATTTAAACCAGAGCAGTCAAAAAGCGGCCTTTCACCGGGATAATTCCTGATAGTATAGGCACCCGGCCCGGCTCCAATTTTGTTTATGCTTACTGTAGAATCACCCGTAATATAGTGAATGCCGCCACGAACAATTATTTCAGTCATATCAGATTTGCCAAGTGCCTTTTTCATGCTTTTAAAAGGTGCATTTATATCATAACCCACATTGGCATCACTGCCTGTAGGTGATACGTAATATGTACGTGCCAGCGAAGTAGTAGTAATAGCTAAACAAATAATAGCGAATAAAAAAGCAGCTTTTTTCCTTTTCATATTAAACAAGCTTTGCCGGAGTAAAATGTGATATTTTGAACTGGAAAATTACAACCAAAATGGTGCCCGGCCGAGGTTTTAGCTTAAAGTATCTACGCAATCGTTGACGAAAGATATAAATGATAAAGGGTGCATTGTAAATAAACTAGTAGCAGCAAGAAAGATTAGTTTTTGCTCTGTTCATCGTTGCCCTTATCTTTGCGCTGGCTTATTTTAAAAGCAGCAGTTCTTTATCACACTTATCAAGAAAGGCAGAGGGTAATGGCCCGATGAAGCCTTGACAACCTGGTGTTTGTCATCCTGAGTATATCAAGGGATACTAACAAAAAGGTGCCAATTCCATCACGCCGGCGGCGTGACAGATAAGTCAGATTAAAAGCTTACAGGTATTACAATAAAATATTTTGAGCCCATCTGATTTACAGATGGGCTTTTTTATTGCCCATATTTTCATTTCCTTTCTTGTGATTTAATGTACTAAGCCTGCTGAAGTATTAGCTCAAATTCATGTAATCAAAAAAATAATCAGATGAGTAAACAACTTAATATTGGCCTGTTTGGCTTTGGCACTGTAGGAAAAGGTTTGTATGATGTGCTACATACTGCACCTGCATTGCAATCATCCATTAAAAAGATTTGCATTAAGAATATTGATAAGCAAAGAAGTATTGCCGCAGAAAATTTTACAGCCAATGCAAACGAATTGTTGAACGATGACAGTATTAATGTGATTGTAGAATTAATTGACGACTCAGCCGCAGCATTTGCTATTGTAAAAACAGCGCTGCAAAAAAGAAAAGCTGTAGTAAGTGCCAATAAAAAAATGATTGCAGAGAATTTTGAAGAATTACTTCAATTACAACAGCAAAATAAAGTGCCTTTTTTGTATGAAGCTTCCTGCTGCGCCAGTATGCCCATTATAAGAAACCTGGAAGAATATTATGATAATGATTTGTTGCATTCTTTCCGTGGTATCATTAATGGAAGCACCAATTTTATTCTTACCAAAATATTAAAAGAGCAGCTTGATTTTGATAAAGCATTATTGCTGGCACAGCAAAGTGGTTTTGCAGAAAGTAACCCCAAGCTGGATGTTGGTGGTTTTGATGCAGCAAACAAGTTGTCTATTCTCTTAGCCCACTCTTTTGGTGTGGTTGCAAAAGCGAATCAATTTATTTTTAATGGCATTGCGAATATTTCTCTGCAGGATGCTGTTGTTGCCAAAGAGAAAAATCAGCAAATAAAACTGGTGGCTAATGCACAAAAATTGAAAGACGGAAAGCTGGCTGCATTTGTATTACCTCAATTTATAAAACAGGCCGATGATTTATTTCATGTGGAAAATGAATTTAATGCAGTGATAACAGAGAGCAGTTTTGCAGACAAACATTTTTTCAAGGGCAAGGGAGCTGGCGCCTTTCCAACGGCATCAGCAGTACTAAGTGATATTTCTGCTTTGCGGTATGATTATAAGTACGAATACAAGAAAATATTTCATCAAACAGTAACAGAATTATCAAATGATTTTTATTTAAAAGTTTTTGTAAGTGTTGACGATATTAATAAAATAAAACAGGAAGCATTTGAATCGATAGAAGAATGGCACAATGAATTTAGACATAGCTGGCTGGTTGGAACTATTCATGCAGAAAAATTATTCAGTAATGATTGGTGGAAACAGGCTGGTGTATCATTGATTGCCTGCGCCGATGCAATTGTGGACGATGTGGAATATAAAAAAATAAGTAAACGGAGTTTGGAATTGGCAGGAGTGATGTAATGTAATGTAGCTTTATTCTTGGTACAAAAAAATGCACCGGCAATTATTAGCCGGTGCAACTTCATATTTGATTGATGGGTTTTATTTCGATTTATGTGCTTCCATATCTATCTCAATCAACTGGCCTTCCAATGCAAGCCCTTTTACTTCCAGCCAGGTACCCGTGGGGAATTGATTTTTGTAAATTGAATTGCGGAAGCCAGATACTTTTATAAACTCTGCCATATTGGTGGTATAAATATTTTCTGTTACAACTTCATCGTAAGAGTAACCATAGTGTTGCAATATTTTCTCCAAATCGCTGTAGCAATTTTTCATTTGTTGTTCCATGCTGCCTGGGGCAATTATTATTCCTGAATCATTCATACTAACGGCACCAGAAATTTTAAGGTCATTACCAATTTTTACAGCATGTGTATAGCCATACATTTTTTCAAGAGCAGGACGCAGGTTAAAATACTCTGGTGCTTTGCTTGTTGCAGATTTGGGAGCAGTTTCTGTTTTTTCATGAGCTGTGTTGTTGCAACTAACAAATAATAAAGAACTGAATACAAGTGTTGTTACAGAAAAGAACTTTACCATTAGTTTTGAAATTTAGTTTGACGTTTTTTTGTATAAATCTATAAGGTTTTTAAACCTTATAGATTTATTAATAATTTATTTCGAACTTAAATCTTTCCGTAAAAAAAGCAGTTCAGTCCACGTTTCATTCACATACTGCCGCAAATCCTCCAGGTATTCTTCATAAGCGCCGGCGCCATTCACCGCATCAAAAGTTTCCCTGAATGGCTTTCGGAAACCAGATGCTTTTTCTTTAAGGCCTTGCTTTAACCTGTTTGTAAGGGCATATTGTGCCGGGCCAGAGGCATTCACTTGATAGACTGCAATGGTGGAACCTTCGGCAATCCATGCAGCTTTCAATTTTTTAATCATACTTACCAATTTGCCAGTCCAGCCGAGTTTTGGATATACATGCGTTATCTGGATTTTATCAGAAAAGTCACCTAAAGCCACAGTGCTTAAAGAATCCACATACACCGAATAGCCGCCCGATTGTTTTTCTGTTAAATAAATAGCTACGTTTTTGTTCCAGTCAATATTATGTTCTTCGCCAAGGTTGCCCCTTGTGTCTTCAGCTTCCCAGCTTGTAGGGCCTTCTGTAACATGGTAACCACCCATATCCGGGCCGGACTGTATTTCAAACACACGCCATTGTGTATTACCGGTATGGTATTTTTGGGCATGTGTGGCAATAGCTTTTTCAAACTCCAGTTTTTTGTCCATTTTGGGGAATACCCTGTGAGTGGAAATTACATTTTTTACCTGGCTGATACCTGCTAAAGGAAGCAGCATTAAAAGAGCAGCGGCCAACCTGGCCATACAAAAAAAATTCTTTTTCATTTTAGTTTGGTTTTATTGTTATTAATAATGGTGTGGTTTCAGGCTATGCTTTTATCGGTATAAAGTTCGGCGCTGCAGCATGTGGAGGTGAGTATATATTCGCCATAATACTGTATATGTTATGCTGCTGTTAGTACAAATTGTGCATCAGCAGGATTAATTCATCAATTTTATACTGGTTCATGAATTTCTTTTCGATGCTTGCCACACAAAAAAGGTTTGCAGTTATCTTTATTGGTAAATGCGCCAGCACCTTCTTTATCTAAAAGCCATTCTTGCATTTTCCATTACCTGTTTATGGCTGGGTTCGTTTGCACAAAAGTTAAGTGGCTACCAAACCATTTCCACTGCAGAGGGTTTGTCGCAGGGTATGGTGTTTGACATGCTGCAGGATAAAGAAGGATTTATATGGGTAGCCACAAAAAATGGTTTGAACCGGTATGATGGCTACAGCTTTAAAGTATTTACAAACGATCCTTACAATCCACATTCCCTCAGCAGCAATACTATTATGAAATTGTTTGAAGACTCAAAAGGAAGGATATGGGTGGGAACTGAAACTACAGGGATAAATATTTATAATAAAACAAACGGGCAATTTTACCGCATTGCACACAACCCCTCAAATGCTGCCAGCCTTTCCGGCAATCAAATAAGGCTTATTAACGAAATGCCCGATGGAAAAATTCTGATAGCCACCGAAGCGCCGGGGCTGAACATTATTGAACTCAGCGATAAATTTTTTGAAACAGATTCACCACCGGTTATTTCAAAATTAGCTCTGCCAAACAATGTGCTTGTGTATGGTATGGGCAAAGACAAAAACAACAGCATGTGGATTGGCGGCATGGACAAAACGGTTTATAAGTTTGATGCCACAAACAACAGCTTTTCGCCATTGGCCAATGCCCAACTCATCAACAACGGCTATTTTGTTGATGATGAAAACATACTCATCAACAACAACCTTTTTTTGTATGATGGTAAAAATGTAACGCCATTATTTGATACGGAAAAAATGCCTCAGGGCAATATGCTTTTTAAAACCAACAGTCCGCTTTGGGATTACCACCACCGGGAGCATTTTCATTATAGTATAAGTGATTTGGGCAATGGCAAGCCTTTGCAATGGGATAAAAAATTGCCTCCTCTAACAAGGTTGATATATCCTTTTATTATTGATCGTTCCGGAATGATATGGACTGGTACGGTAGGATATGGCTTAAAGAAATTCAACATTGCAAAAAGCAAATTCAAAGCACAGGTGCAAGGTTACAGTGTACGGTACATAGTGCCTGTTGCTTCCAACGATATTTTTCTCGGCGATTTTGGCTATGGGTGGCGAAGGCTGCAAAACGATTCAGTAATAAGTAATCCGTTTAGCAAACTTGCTTCTATAAAACAGATTGATAATTTTATCATTGCCAAAACTGGTGATTACTGGATTAAAAGCGACTTCAGCGGCTATTACAAATACAACCCATCGTCAGGCAAACTAACGGCGTATCCACAAATAAATTTTTTTGGTGGCCACGGCAGCAAGCAGCCAATGATGGAAGACAGCAAAGGCGATGTATGGATGCCGGGGCTTGGCGGAATGTTTATAAAGATTAATACGGCTACAGAAAAAATTGACAGCTTTACTATTAATACCAATGCAGCAAAGCCATTACATATAGAAGCTGTTTGTTCCGCTATTTATGAAGATGGACAGGGTATATTCTGGATAGGCACTGCAGATGGATTTGCAAGAGTGGATTTTAGCAACAGTGCTGGCGGAGCTCCACAAGTAAAATGGTATTACAACAACAGCAACAACCGCAATTCGCTTAACTACAACCATGCATCCTGCTTTATGGATGACCCTGCTGAGCCAAATAAATATTTATGGATTTGTACCAAGGGTGGCGGGCTCAACCGGCTTGATAAAAGTACCGGAGATTTTTTTCATCTTACTGCAAAAGAAGGATTGCCCGATGATGTGGTGTATGGTATTGTTGCAGATGATGCAGGAAATTTTTGGGGTAGCACCAACAAAGGTATTTTTTGCATGTTAGCTGGCAAAGCTGGCAGCAACAGTTGGGTGTTCCGAAATTTTACAAAGGCAGATGGCTTACAAGGAGATGAATTTAATACAGGTGCTTATCTAAAATTGCCCAACGGCAATCTTGCGTTTGGAGGTGTAAATGGGTTGAATGTGTTTAACCCAAAAGAAATTTTGACGCCTGGTTTTATGCCCAATGTTTTTATCACCGATATTTTGATAAACAACCAGCCCATTGCTGCCGGTGATAAAACATCGGTGCTGAAAAATACCATTGAGCAGTCAAAAGAAATTACACTGACGTATCTGCAGGATATTTTAACATTGGAATTTTCTTCATTAGACTACACTGCATCAGAGCATAATAAATACCGCTACCAATTGGTGGGTGTTGATAAAGACTGGGTGGAAAGCGGTACAAGGCGATCGGCCACTTATTTGCACCTGCCATCCGGAAAATATATTTTTAAAGTGCAAGGCAGCAATAGCCAGGGGATTTGGAGCGATAAAATTGTTGAATTGAAAGTAGTGGTGCTGCCACCTTGGTGGAAAACATGGTGGGCTTATTTGGGCTATACCATGCTGATAGTGTTAGGTATCAGGGCATATTTTAAATTCAGTGTAAACAGGGCTAAGCTGCAGTCGCAATTAAACTTTGAACAACTGGAAGCAAAACGTATAAAAGAACTCGACACCGTAAAAACACAATTGTACACCAATATCACACATGAATTTAGAACACCGCTTACAGTGATTTTAGGAATGGCACAGCAGGTAAAGAGTAATCCTGAAAATCATTTGAACAATGGCATGGATATGATAATCCGCAATGGCGAAAGCTTGCTGAACTTAGTGAACCAAATGCTTGATTTGTCAAAATTGGAAACAGGCAAAATGAGTTTGCAATTAGTGCAGGGCGACATCATTAATTTTTTACGATACATAGTTGAGTCATTTCATTCATTAGCAGAAAGCCAGCATAAACAACTGCATTTTTTATCGGAGATTGATATGCTGCACACCGAATATGATCCTGAAAAATTGCGGCAGATTGTGGCCAACCTGTTGTCGAATGCCATAAAGTTTACACCGGAAAAGGGGAATATTTATATTTCAATTGTGGAACAGCCGGTACCGGATAGCCCAAATAAATCTTCTATCATTTTAAAAGTAAAAGACACGGGTATTGGTATACCCGAAAGCCAGATACAACACATCTTCGACAGGTTTTATCAATCAGACAATAGTCACACCCGAAAAGCCGAAGGTACTGGCATTGGGCTGGCACTCACAAAAGAATTAGTAAAGCTAATGGAAGGTGAAATAACGGTGAAGAGCCCGCCTGTTGGTGCTAATAAAGGGAGTGAGTTTACAGTGTTGTTGCCATTGAAAAAAACAAATGCGGTAGAACATGGTAGTATCCATCCTCAACTAAATATTTTATATCAGCCAAAAAGCAACCCGGATAATGAACCAGTTATTGAAAAAGATATGCTTGCCCAAAGCGGTAAGCCATTAATACTGCTGGTGGAAGATAATGCTGATGTGGTGGCTTATACAGCATCTTGCCTGCCCGATTACCGGTTGGCGGTGGGCAAAGATGGACGGGAAGGTTTTGAGATAGCAACAGAAATGGTGCCCGACTTAATCATTACAGACGTGATGATGCCTTTTGTAGATGGTTTTGAGCTGTGCCGTCAATTAAGAAGTGATGAACGCACCAGCCATGTGCCCATTATTATGCTTACTGCAAAGGCAGGCTTTGAAAGCAAAATGGAAGGACTGTTGCATGGCGCTGATGCTTATTTAGAAAAACCATTTAACCGGGAAGAATTGTTGATAAGGATAAGAAAGTTGCTGGAATTAAGGGAAAACCTCCGGCAGCATTATCTTAAAAATGCAGGACTCGGTAATGATACAAAGCATGAGGCAGAAATAATTGAAGCTGAACTCGTAAAAGGCAATACAATTGAGGATGCTTTTGTAAAAAGGGTGAGAGAGGCAGTAGAGGAAAATATCTCTGATGCCGGCTTTACCGTGGAGCAATTATGCCGCAAAGTATTTATGAGCCACTCCCAGCTTCACAGAAAATTAGATGCCCTTACGGGATGCTCTCCCAACAGGTTCATCCGTATGGTGCGGTTAAATAAAGCAAAGCTCATGATGGAAAACCCTGCCAATAGCATTGCAACTGTAGCTTATGAATGTGGTTATAACGACCCCGGGTATTTTGCCCGGGTATTTAAGCAGGAGCATGGGGAAACACCACAGGAATGGAGGGCAAAGTATCAAGCAGGCAGCTAAACTGGTTACATAAATTTGCCAGGGCGCAATATTGACCATTTACTAACTCATTAGTCAAATGATTTGGAAATACTACGCCTTGTAGAGATTCTTTTGTAGCATTGCTGTAGCTATAAGAACATTGAAAAAATAAAGAATATCAGCCTGCCTGCAGTTGAAGTAGCAGGCAGGAAAAACATATTAAATAAAATTTGAAGGAACAAATGAAAAAAAAAGCTTATTATTGTAGTCTTCAATATTTTGTGATTATTGGTTCTTTATCGTTACCCTTTGAATCAACACCTTTTTCACTGTTACCTCCCAACAGTTTTTTTTAGACAAGAAAGATTTATGCTGCGGCTTAAACGCAGCTACTAGTTGCGTTTGTGGACCATTTATAGTGCTTTTGAGGTAGTTTGGTGGAATTGTCCGGTATAAAAGGTGAAAATATGCAAGCCTTTGGCCTGCTTAGTATAGAAATTTGATAACCATAATTCCTCTGAAAAACTGCCGCCTTGTAAAAGAAAACTAATTTAACTGTCCTGCTATTTTCTGATAGTGGCCAAAGCCAGCCCATCACCAAATGCAGTTCGCTATCCGCTCCTGTGCCATTCCTTTTTTAAACACTACACATCAAACTGTAAACGATGAATAATTTTACCCAGGCTGGAAAAAGAAGCATTTCTTTTTTACCGGCTAAAGCCATTCTTCTTTCTCATCTCGTTCTGGCTTTCTTGGTTTTTAAACCTCAAAGTGCCCATGCGCAAGCTGCTGGAGATTACCGATCTACAAATACCGGTAGTTGGAACGATGCAGCTGTTTGGGAAAGATTTGACGGGCTGCTGTGGTTACCTGCCGCTGTTTCGCCGTCATCAACAGATAATGTGATATCCATCCACAGTGGGCATAACATTACTTTTAATAATACTATTCTCACCATAGATCAAACAGTGGTAGATGCTGGAGGTACGCTCACTCTCACAGGCCCCAACCTTACCATTAATGATGGAGCAGGGATGGATTTAACTGTAAATGGCTCATTGGTACTTTCGGGCACTATTGTTAACGGTGCCGGTTCAATAGCAATAAACAGCGGCGGCACTTTCACCTGGACAAATGGTAACCTTCGTGGCACTGGTGTAATGGATATTAATGTGGGTGCAACTGCAACGCTTAGCACAGGTGGCGGCAGCCGTATTTTACAAGACAGCCGTGTAATTAATAACTATGGCACATGCAACTGGTCGTCTGGAACAAATGCTTTAGCGATGGGGGGCACTTCTGTCATTAATAACTACGGGTCATTTACCATTAGCACAGCAGCAAGTTTTGCATTAAACGGAGGTGGTGCAGCACCGGTGTTTAATAATATGACGGGAGCAACGTTTGCAAAAACGGATGCTTCAACAACGAATATTGTAAATGGATTGCTTTTTAATAATTCAGGCACAGTAAACATACCAACAGCAGTTGCTGTTTTAAATGTAAGCCAGTTTGGAGCTACTCAAAACGGAACATACAATGTGGCAAGCGGCACAGAACTAGCCGGCACAGGAAACTTAAGTTTTAGTGGGGCAACTTTTACCAACAATGGTTCTGTAACTGTTTCAAATCTT
>CAZBTD010000046.1:0-24705 GCA_964494815.1 uncultured Ferruginibacter sp.
GTTTATAATCGTCCAGATGCGGTTCGTAAAATTCAAACGCATTCCCATTTACATAATGCACCACGATAGTTGTTATTAAAAATAGAAAGAACTAAAGTTGAAAGCAAATCACAACTCCATCTCCAGCCCCTTCCCTATCTTCACACTACAATGAACCGCTACCAAACAACATTTAACACATGGGACAAAGTTGCCCAGTTGTACAATGACAATTTTATGCAGCTTGATTTGTACAACGATACCTACAGCATCTTTTGCAACGCCATACCAGCACAAAATCCCAACATATTCGAAATAGGCTGCGGCCCCGGCAACATCACCAGGTACCTGCTGGCCTGCCGCCCCGATTTTATTATAGACGCCACCGATATCTCCCCCAATATGCTGGCACTAGCAACACAAAACAACCCATCAGCACATTTTTCTCTTCTCGATGCAAGACACATCCATACCATACATAAAAAATACGATGGCATCATGTGCGGTTTCTGCATTCCCTATTTATCCAAAGCAGATGTGGCCAGGCTGGTAACAGATTGTTTTACTTTACTCAACAACAAAGGCATACTCTACCTCAGCACTATTGAAGGCCTCTACAACCAGTCGGGCTACGAAACAGGCAGCACCGGCGACAAAGCCTATGTATATTATTACGAACAGCAATACATACAAGAGTTGCTTGCACAAAATAATTTTTCCCCTGTACAAACCATCCGCAAGCAATACCACAAAAAAGATGGCAGCCTGCAAACACACCTCATCTTTATTGCTAAAAAAAAATAAAAGAGCATTCGTAACAATTGCTGTACCCAGCATTGCTAAAGTACCTGTTACTAATTGCATCCGTGTATATCCCGTCTGAACGGAACTGGCAGGTATGGCAAATCCCATTCGTGTTCATTTGTGCGATTCGTGGCTAATTTCCGCTGTGTTCATCTGTGAAATCTATGGCTAACAACTTTCGCCCTACATTTGCAGCACTCCACAATTGCCACATATGAACATTGAACAAAACAAAAATGAAGACGCCATGAAACTGGCCTGGAGCCAGGTGCGCCAGCGGCTGGAAAAAATATACGAAGGCGGCGGAAAAAAATCAATCGACAAACAAAGAGAAAGAAACAAACTCACCGCAAGGGAAAGAATAGCATACCTCTGCGATAAAGACAAGCCTTTTGTGGAAATAGGTGCTTTTGCAGGCTACGATATGTATGCAGCTGAGGGCGGCTGCCCGGCAGGCGGCACCGTTAGTGGTGTGGGATATGTAAGCGGCAGGCAATGCGTAATTGTTGCCAATGACCAAACGGTAAAGGCGGGCGCCTGGTTTCCCATTACCGGCAAAAAGAATTTGCGGATGCAGGAGATTGCCATGGAAAATCGCTTACCCATTATTTATTTGGTTGACAGCGCCGGCGTGTACCTGCCAATGCAGGATGAAATTTTCCCGGATAAAGAGCATTTTGGCCGCATCTTTCGCAACAATGCTAAGATGAGCGCAATGGGCATCACACAAATTGCAGCCGTAATGGGTGCCTGTGTGGCCGGCGGCGCTTACTTACCTATTATGAGCGACGAAACATTGATGGTGGAAGGCAATGGCTCCATCTTTTTGGCAGGGCCCTACCTTGTAAAAGCTGCCATTGGCGAAGACATAGATATTGAAACACTCGGCGGTGCAGAAACCCACAATGCCATCAGTGGCATTGCCGATTATAAGTTTGAAAATGAAAAAGACTGTATCGACCAGGTAAAACGCATCATGAGTAAATTAGGCAAACAGGAAACTGCTGGTTTTGACAGAACAGAACCCAAAGCCCCGGAAAAGCCAAAAGAAGAAATTTATACTATACAAAGCGAAGGCAATACAAAGCCTTACAATATGGTAGATTTAATAAAGTGCATAGCAGATGCCGGAAGTTTTGATGAATTTAAGGAAGAGTATGGCAAAAGCATTGTCTGCGGTTACGCAAGGGTAGATGGATGGGCTGTGGGCATAGTGGCCAACCAGCGCCTGATTGTAAAAAGCAAGAAAGGCGAAATGCAGATGGGTGGTGTAATATACAACGACAGTGCCGATAAAGCTGCCCGGTTTATCATGAACTGCAACCAAAAGAAAATACCACTGGTGTTTTTGCAGGATGTTACCGGCTTTATGGTAGGCAGCCGCAGCGAACACAGCGGCATTATAAAAGATGGCGCCAAGCTGGTAAATGCGGTGGCTAATTCGGTGGTGCCCAAAATTACCATTATTGTTGGCAACAGCTATGGGGCCGGCAACTATGCCATGTGCGGAAAGGCTTATGATCCCCGGTTTATTTATGCCTGGCCGTCGGCTAAAATTGCCGTAATGGGTGGCGAGCAGGCAGCCAAAACCCTGTTACAGATACAAGTAGCATCCCTAAAAGCAAAGGGAAAAGAAATATCCACAGAAGATGAGGCCGGATTGTTGAAAACTATTACCGACAGGTACAATAGCCAAACCACTCCTTACTATGCCGCCGCCCGTTTGTGGGTGGATGCCATCATTGACCCGGGTGAAACAAGAAAGCTGATTTCAGAGGGAATTTCGGCGGGCAACCATAACAAAACATTAGACGATTTTAAAACCGGTGTGTTCCAGGTATGATTTTTTCAAAATGTTTTTGAAAGATTGCTGAAAAGAACATCTTTATCAAAAAATACTTAATTTCACGCCCTTATATTTTGCGAAAGCAACTTAACCAGAACAAGATATTTATGAGAAAAAATTTTTTACGCAACCTGTTGGCGTATTCAGGGTTGGCAGTGGTATTATTACAATCCTGTAAAGACGACAGCAAATTAACCGTTCTCCCTCCTCCTGCTGATGCATCTTTTACTGAAAGCTTTGACAATTTCAACGAAGCCATTTCTAAAGGCTGGGTAGCTGTTAATAAAAGCGATCCAATGGGGCCCATTCTATATGATGTTGCAGAAATTCCTGACTTTGGTTCTCCAAATTATGTTTGTAAATATTTCCCTCAATGGGAGCAGGCGCAATTGTCTCTTGATGAAGCCCAGTTTCCTACAGCACCATATCCTGGCCGTATCTGGCAAAATGCATTCTTTTCTCAGCGTGGTATCAACGGATATGCAGCTACCAGTGCCGCTAACACTATTGTGTGGGCAAGTGGGCACAGCATTAGCTCATGGTTAGTATCTCCACAGGTTACTATTAAAAATGGTGATAAGGTTTCTTTCTATACTTTTTCTAAGGGCTTATCAAGATTGCAGGTTTGGATAAACCCTACAGGCAACCTTAATGTTGGTTCAGGCGTTGATAACACCGGCGACTTTAACAGTAAGCTGGTTGACATTAATACCGGCTACGATAAATATGAAACAAACCCTGCCAAAGCTTATCCTACAGAGTGGACAAGGTTTGAAGGAACTGTTACCGGCTTAAATGGCCCTGTTACCGGAAGAATTGGTTTTAGGTATTATTTGGTTGATCAGCCTGCTTTCAGGTTTGATGCAAATGATCCAAACAACCTTGATACCATTTTCAACCAGGTACACCGCACTGTAACCGGGCTTGACGAGGTATCATTTGAAAGCGCTAAGTAATTACTATTAAAAAAACTGTATGAAGCATAAAATTTTATCTTTTTCAATTCTTTCTTTTTTTGCTGCTGTTACAATAATGTCATGTGGTAAAAAAGATACCACTGTAACAGCCGTTGATCCTTCTTTTTCTGAAGAGTTTGATACGCTTAGCAACGCTGTTAAAAGAGGCTGGGTAATCTCAAACAACTCAAGGCCATTAGGCACTTTGCCATGGGTGCAAGGTTTCTTCTATTTGTCGCAAAACCACGACTATGATGGAAAAGCAGGTGCTACCAATCCTTATTATTATAATGGCTTTGGCGGTATGAACCCATCTTTTTCAGGTGCTGACTTTGCAATGGCAACTGCTAACAGCGGCGGCTCTACTTCAGCCATCAGCAACTGGCTTATCTCTCCTGCTGTGCTGGTTAAAAATGGTGACATCATTACTTTTTACACCCGTACAGTTGATAATCCAGCCAGCGGTGCCGACAGGCTGCAGGTAAGGGTAAATCCTGTAAACGGTTCTGCTGATGTAGGAAAAGATGCTGCCAGCACTGGTAATTTTTCTGAAGTATTGCTTGACATCAATCCTGATTATTTACTTGAAGGTGATGGTTCTTATCCTGGCGATTGGGAACAATTTACTGTTGTAGTTTCAGGCATGCCTGGCAAAAATGCTAAATTATCAAGAATTGCCTTTAGGTATTTTGTGGAAGATGGCGGCCCTGCCGGCAACAACAGTTTGGCAATAGGAATTGATAAATTCAATTTTATTTCTGTTAATCAATAACGGATAACACAATATTGTAGGGCTGCCTGTAATAACAGGCAGCCATTTTTTTAGGATAACCTCCTGTGAAAACAATAGCAATGCTTTTTAATAAATCAACCACACTTTACATCACTATTGCAGCACTTTGCACTTCCATTGTAAACACAGGCTGCAATGAAAACAAAGCTGCAGCAGCACCTGCACAGCAAAACAATATTGATACTGCTTTTGATAAAAAAGATTATGCTGCGGCGTATAAAAATATTGCTGACGCTAAATTGCTGCTGCAGGATGGCGACCTTGTAACAAGAAGTGATAATGATTTTGAAAGTGCTACACTTCAAAATTTTTCCAATACAGACCGCAGCTTTAGCCACAGTGGCATCGCTTTTAAAGAAGATGGCGTGTTTTATATCTACCACTCCATGACAGGGGCAGAAAACCCTTCTGGTAAATGCCGCCGGGATCCTTTTGATACCTTTGTAAGCCCTGTTAAAAAAACCGGCCTTGGTATTTTCCGTTATAATATTAATGATAAAGAAAGGGAAGCATTTCATTCCATCGTAAAGCAAAATGTAGTTGATAGTATTCCTTTCGATCTCACATTTAATATCAACAGCAACGACAGCCTCTATTGCTCCGAAATGATTTATAAAGCATTGAAGAAATGCACCCACAACCGGGTGGTACTGCCTACAAGTAAGCTATACAACTTCAGGCCAAAAATATTTGGCTATAAATACAAGCAGGTGTTGTTGAAAAATTTTGAATACATCAGTATCGACAATCTTTACCTGAATTCATTTTGCAAGGAAATAAAAAGGGTGCTATATTAAATGGCGGCTAATGACATTTTACTATATACAGATGGCGCCAGCCGTGGCAATCCCGGCCCGGGTGGATATGGTGTGTTGCTGATATGGGGCCAGCACCGCAAAGAATTATCACAAGGATAAAAACACACCACCAACAACCGCATGGAACTGATGGCAGTAATTGCTGGCTTAAAGGCAATAAAAAAACAACACATACCTGTTACTGTTTTTTCCGACAGCCAGTATGTGGTGAATGCCGTAGAAAAAGGATGGCTTGCCACCTGGATAAAAACAAACTTTAAAGGCGGCAAAAAAAATCCCGACTTATGGGAAGAATACTATGAGTTGGCAAAAAACTTTTCTATAAAATTTGTGTGGGTAAAAGGCCATGCAGACAACCCTTTTAATAACCGCTGCGATGAACTGGCCACTGCGGCAGCAGATGGCAAGGATTTGCTGGATGATAAGGGATATGAGGGTGGTAAATAAAAACTGTAATAGACATAAAGACGATAATTACAACAAGTAAATAAAAAGCCGGGCATTAGCCCGGCTTTTTATTTATTAGATCATTGACTTAATTACTCAAACTCCTGAAATCAACTGGCACCAATTTACTTACACCAGCTTCCTGCATAGTAACGCCATAAATAACATCCACAGCACTCATGGTTTGTTTGTTGTGTGTTACAATGATAAACTGGCTGTTTTCACTAAACTGCTTTATCATCTTGGTAAACTTGCCCACGTTAGCATCATCAAGCGGAGCATCCACCTCATCCAAAATACAAAACGGTGCTGGCTTAATTAAATAGATGGCAAAGAGCAATGCTGTGGCAGTTAATGTCTTCTCTCCACCGCTCAACTGGCCGATAGATGAAGGACGTTTTCCTTTTGGTTTCGCCACAATATCAATTCCTGTGTCAGCAAGATTCTCAGGATCCACCAATACCATGTCTGCCGTATCATCTTCTGTAAACAAAGCTTTAAATACTTTCTGGAAGTTTTCTCTTACCCGATTGAAGGTATCAAGAAATTGCTGGTTGGCTGTTGCTTCTACTTCCTGTATGGTTTGCATCAGGCTGTCCTTAGCTGTTACCAAATCATTCTTTTGCTCCAAAATAAATTCATACCGTTTCTTCATTTCGGTGTATGCCTCAATAGCGGTCGGGTTTACTTCACCTATATTTTCCAAACGTTTACGAAGCCGATCATTGCGTTCCTGTAACTCTTCCAAAGGCGTTTCACCAGTACGTGGTTCATCAATAATAGCATCAAGATCAATCCTGAATTCTACCTGCAGCCTTTCTTTCATTCCTGCCAGTTGCAGTTTCAGTTCTGTAAGCTTGTCCTTTATTTCATTTAGTAAAGTATCTATGCCTTCTTTTGATTTTTGTTTGTGTCGCAGGTGGCTTTCTTTTTCTGCCAGTTCATTACGCAGGTTGTAATACGCCTGATCTGCTTCATTCAGTTTCTTTTCTTCTGCGTCTTTGTTCTGTAATAAACTAATTACAAGTGATTCCAATTCAGATAATGCATCAGCAGTTTCAGTAATGCTTGCCGCTGCTTCACTTAATTGTGTATTGCTGTTCTCAATTTGAATTTTTAATTCATTCAGTTGATTGCTCTTAAATTCAAATTCCTGCTTTAGTGATACCACTTTGCTTTGCTGCCTTGTCATCTGCAGGTTGCCGTCATTATAACCGGCCGTAGCAAAATTATAATCCTGTTCAGCCACGGCATAGTCCTGCTCACTTGCCTGCATACGGTTGCCTAGCTCTTCCAGTTGTGTGTTGTATTTTTCAAAATCTTCCCTTGTGCTTGCTATCGCATCATGAGTGTTCTGCAATTGTTCCTGCAAATCTTCCAGTCTTTTGCTGCTGGTTTCTTCTAAGTGGTGCAGGTTTTCAATTTTGTTTTGCAGGCTGAAAACATGATTGGTGAGGTTGTTAATATCCTGCTGTGTTTGCTTAATGGCATTTTCTTTTAATTGCTCATTGTAAGCAATCACTTCATTGTGCTTTGCCTGTATCGTTGCTTTTAATTCGTTTACAATGATTTCCTGCGCTGCAATTTCTTCTGCCAGTTTTTCTAAGTTCTTGGCCCGGCCAATTTTCTTTCCTTCAAACAAGCCAACACTGCCTCCGGTGAGTGAGTATTTTCCTTTTACATACTTACCTGTTTTCTCTAACACAACAGCGCCGTTGCTGTTTTGCAATGCATCTTCATTTTCCGCAATGAATACAGTGCCCAATAAATGTTTTGCAAGGTTGCTGTATTTACCATCCACTTCCACCACACTTAATGCAGGTAATGTACCCTCTGGCTGGTGTCCCTCTTCTGTGCCAGTGAATTTATCGAGTAAGAAAAAGTTTGCTTTTCCTTTTTTATTATCATCAAGTAAATGAACAGCCTGCAAACCCTCGCCCAAATTATTTACAACATAATAATTCAAATAAGGCTCAAGCACATTTTCAACAGCAGCCCTGTATTCCGGCTTCACATATATTACATCGCTCAGTAATGGTGCTTCATGATTCCATCCAGTATTCTTGTGTAAGAACTTAACACTCTCAGGATAACCTTCCATTGAATCAATAAGGCTTTTCAATAAAGCATGTTCATTCTTTTTACTGTCGAGTATCCTGTTTTGTTCGGCAAGCTGGTTACGCAATCCTTCCAGCACACTTTGTGTTTGAAAGATTTGCTCTTTGGTAAATTCATGATGATCCTGCAACTGCTGCAAATCCACTTTCTTTTGCTCCAGTTCATCAGCCTTCGCTTTTCTTTCAGTTTCCAACTGCTGCAGCTGTGCCTGGCGATGATTTTTTTCATCCTGTATCTGGGCTATACTACGCTGTAAGTTTTGTATGGATGTATCTGCAACAGCCACTTTCTTTTCTGCATCAAACTGGTTGCGCTGTATGGCCTGGTTTTCTTTTCTTAACTCGTCAATGCTGCTCCGTTTTTCATCAAACACTTTACGTTTGTCTTCCACTGTATCTTTCAAGCCTGCTAGTCTTTCCTCCAGTTCAGCCAATTTTATTTCATCATCTTTTATTTGCTGGCTGGTAAACTGTATGCTTTCATCAAGTCCCTTTAACTGCCCTTCTGATTTTTTTATAAATTCATGCAAGTTTGTTTCCCTTTCTTTCAAATATTGAAGACGCTGTGCCGCCAGGCTTTTTTCACTTTCTTTATTCCGCACATTGGCAAGCATATCATTAAAAGCATGCTGCATTTCCTGCAATGCTTTTTCTTTTTCAATAAAACCAAGCTTCTCTTTTTCTACCGCTGCTTCTTCCTTTGCAATCTCTGTTTCCAGTTCAATACGTTTGTCCACTTCTGCCTGCTGCTGGTGCGTTAAATCTTTATAGGTAAGATTAAAACCTTCCAAAGCTGCCTTTGCCAGTTCAATACTGATGTCTTTGTATTCCTTTTTTATTTCAAAGTACTTCTCAGCTTTTTTTGCCTGGCTTTCAAGGCTCTTAAGCTGGTTGTTTATTTCAAACAACAAATCTTCAATCCTTGCTAAATCCTGCTCAGTAGCATCAAGCTTTAATTTGGCTTCTTTCTTTCTTGTTTTGTAAATGGTGATACCAGCTGCCTGCTCCAGCATTTTTCTACGGCTGTTCTCTTTGTCTTTAATGATGTCATCCACCATACCCAACTCAATGATTGCATAGCTGTCGGTGCTTACACCCGTATCCATAAAAAGATTGTGAATGTCTTTAAGACGGCAGGCTACATCATTCAGGCGGTATTCGCTTTCACCGTTTTTGTAGTATTTACGGGTTACAGTTACCGTATTAAATTCTGTTGGCAACAGGTTCTTGGTGTTTTCAAATGTAAGGCTTACTTCTGCCAGGCCTGATGCTGAACGGGTTTTGCTTCCGTTAAACACAAGGCTCTCTAAGTTTTCACTGCGGAGGTTGCTTATTTTATGTTCGCCAATTACCCAGCGTATGCTGTCGATGATGTTACTCTTGCCACAGCCATTGGGGCCAATAACGCCTGTAATACCTTCATCGAACTGCAATAAAGTTTTATCTGCAAAACTTTTAAACCCTTTGATTTCTAAACTCTTTAATCTCACTTTCTAAAATTTTAAAGGACGGCAAACCTACGGTAAAACGACGTATAAACCCTGCCTGTTTATAAGTTAGAAATTCACATTTTACCCCTATTGAAAAACAGGTTTTACCAATGAAATGTAATGCAGGCAGACAGTAAATTTAACCAGCCCTTTTGACAAGTGAACCGGAAACTATTCACACATTTAACTTGAGGTTATCAACAGGTTGCTAACAATTTTAAGCAATGATGAAGACATAAAAAAGCCGGTATAATACCGGCATTTTATCAATATATGTTTGATGAATTTTATTTTTTACCGCCCGTTACAGCGCCTATCACTGCACCGGCAATAGCTGATATTACGGTAGAAGCAGCAATATCTGCCAGCATGCCTTTCTTACTCAATACGTTTGTAGTTCCGTACATGGTAAAATCAATAGCCGACGACATTAAAAAGCCAACAACAACGCCGCAAACAAGCCCGCCTGCCAGTGTATTGATACCAGCTTTTAAAATAATCCAGGTAAGCAGCACTCCCATCAGCAATTGCCCGGCTGCAAGAAAGAGGTAGTCCATTTCTTTCTTTTCAATTACTGTGCCTGCATAGCCAAGATGATGGTGCATAAAATCGGCCAGCAGCATACCATATACCAGCCAGCCAAGTAAAAAGTAAACAATACCGCCAGTAATACCGCCGGTTAATAGTTTTTTAATCTCCATCTGATAATAGTTTAAGATTTTGGGAATAATGTTATCGATAGTAAGATAAACTATTGTTTTCCTTTTTGCAATAGCTACGCCAATACTGTGTATAAGGCCAGCCTGTTATGTTTACATTAACGGCCGGCGCAAACTAAAAATGCACCTCGAAAGAGGTGCATTTTGTATAAAAAAAATTTCTGTTTATTTATTTGCAGTAACTGTTGCCACTTTAAATTTCTTCCTGAAAATAAAGTATGCAAAGCCAATACCGGTAACTAAAAAAGCAAGGTTCATATTTGGATCAAATGGAACGTCGGGGTTGCCACCAGGATCCCTTCCATCGGCAACAGAACCATTTGGCCTTGCTGCAGCGCCTGCTGCTCCAGGGCGTGCAGAATTAGTGTTGTTAGCAGCATTAGCATTACTGCTGCTGTTGCCATTATCACGGGTGCCGGCAGCATTGTTATTTTGCCAAATACCATCATTACTGCCTGGCAGTGTTTGTGGTTCTGTTGAGGTACGCTCTCTGGTAAGCGTTTCCTCTGCATCTTCTTCCTGGCAAAAAGCCACTGCTGGAATCATAAATACCGCTGCACAAAGAACTGCTAAAACCTTTGTATAAAATGATTTTACTGCTCCTGCTGATGATACTTTCATTGTTTGCTTTTGCATTTTTAATTACCCGGGTTTACAATTAATTTTTCTGTATGTTTTAAGTTTGCCGGGGTTGTTATCTCCAGTTGATACACACCTGAAGCCGGCAGCGAAGATAATGCAAAACTTTGAGACGCATTACCTCCATTATGAAATACTTCCCTGCTGTAAACAACCTGGCCGCTGATATTAATAAGCCTGATAGCATATTTACCTGCCTGCTGCTCTGTAAACTGGATATTTACGAAATTGCTTTGTATTGGGTTTGGCGAAACGGTAATTGCTGGTTTGCCATTGCCGACAAGCACTCTCACAATTTCAGTGTACTTAACCTGTCCATTATTATCAACTGATTTAATACGGTAGTAATTGTAACCCCTCACCGCATTTTGATCCATCCAGTTGTAAGTGATGCTGTTAGAAGCAGATACAGTGCCAACTTTTGTAAAGTTGCTGCCATCAGCAGATTTTTCCACTTCATATTTTACAACGTTCAACTGGTTGGCTACTTTCCATTCTACTGCAATGTTGCCACCTTGCTGTGCTGCTTTCACACTTACAAAAGTTACAGGTACCACGGTTGCTGTCCTGAATACTATCCTGAACCTGTCTGCCGCTTTTGAAGCAGCACTGGCATCTACTGTAAAAGTGTAAGCATTTAAAGCAGTGAGGTCAAGTGAAGTATTGGTATTTGTGTATTTGTCTTCTAATACAGCTGTTGTAATCAGCGGATCAATATTGGTAAGTTTTATATCAAGCCTGTAATCAAGCACCCTTATATTACTCATATCAAAATAAACCGTATCGTACTCTCCTACTGTCATTCTTTTTTCTACTGCAAGCGATACATTATCCCTTATAAGGCCAAAGTTTTCCCTGAAGTTGGGGCTCTTTCTTACATCTTCAATATCAACTGCATTGCTGTAAATATCGTTGAAGAATACAAGGCCACCATCAACCATATCTGTACTGGTTGGGTTAATAGCATACAGGTTAAATGTCAATTTTTCTGAAGCTGTTGTCGGTCTGAAAGAATTAATAGAACTGGCTGTTGTTTTACAAGCCTCAGTTACCTGAGCTGTTTCACCTGACGGGCCTTGTATAAAGAAGGCTAAACCACTTTCAATGAAATTGTAAGCATCGCCATTGTTGCCATAGCCACCACCACCCGGTGATACTTCGTAATCAGATGAACCATTCCATGTGAAAGTTTGATAACCACCCACACCGTAGCCGCCGCCAATTTTTGCATCCCATACCTGGAAACTGTTGGAAAGGCCGCTTGAACGTACAATATTTCTCATATCAATTCTTGAAGGATATGGATTACGAACGAGGCCATAACCACTGGCCCCTGTAGCCACAGCACTTTGATTACCTAAGAACAAAGTACCTGTGCTGCGTAGTACGGTGCTTGTGGTAGGAGCTGTAGGTGTACCTACATCAATACTGCCCGATTGCCTGTCGCCACGGATAAAGATGAAATAACCCTGCTCACTTGCAATGCCGGTAGAATTGGTATTAGCAACACCTAACAGGTTATCAGTAGCCGGATCGTATTTCATTAATGCATACCCGGGAGCCAATGCATCATAGCCGGCCGCCTGTGCCGTAGCAAGGCTGCCGCCAAAAGTAGTAGCACGGCCAGTGATGATGGTACCAAAGCCAGTACTTGTATAAACACCATCTCCTATATTACCATCCTGCCATGCAGCATTAATCGTTTGGCCGGTAGTATTACTTGCAAGCAGCCGCCATGCTTTGCTGCTGTTTTGAGGAATAAACCTTTCAACTGTTGCATTGCCGCTGATATAGCCGCCTGCTGTGTTGCCTGCTGCTATACGGGCTGTGCCAAAAGAGTTTGACTTTATAGTAAGGAAACCGCCTGTTGTTAACACACCACTACCGCTTACTGTTAATGTGCCTTCGTTGTTTGCACTTGCGCCGCCAGTTATATTTAATGCATTAGCAAGTGTGGCTGTGGTGCCAGTATTGAGCGTAAAGTCTTTAAGATAATTATTGGTACCGCTGTTATCAAAGTATAAAGAACCTGCAGTACCACCAATGGTAAGGTTTGAAGAATTACCACCGGCAAGGCTGCCACTTGTTCTGCTAAATGCACCATTAAGTGTAAGTGTATTTGCAGCAATGCTTAAGTTGCCTGACGTTAACGCAAGTGTATTACTTACTGTAACATTTCCTCCCAAAACCACATCACCGGATGCTTTGTTTACAGTAAGGTAAGAGAAGGTTTCGCCGGAAGCATTGGTAATAGTTTGGTTGCCTGATGCTCCGTTAAAAGTAACTGCTCTGCTGTTTGTATTTAATGTACCAGTTGTGTGAGTCCAGTTGCCTCCAAGATTCATATCGCCACCAGGATTTGAACCTAAAGAAAGATTACCATTCATTATGAAATTACCATTCACATTTAACAAGGCACTGCCTCCGCCATAATCCATATACAAACTAGAACCTGAATTTATAGTCAAATTCCCGCAAACAGTTGCAGTTCCAGCAGTAGGTCCATTAATTGTCGTGCTGTTTGTAACGATTACGTTGCTTGGGTTAAGCCCACTGGTCCACTCAGGGCCTCTCGTTACTGTACCACCGCTTCCGTAAGTCAATGTATTTGAGGAAGGGCAAGTATAAGTAAATGTTCCACAACTGTTTCCCCACTCGTAATTCGAATTTAACGCTAACGACCCTGTGTAAGTAAGGTTGCAATTGTTTATTATTTTCCCAGCAAGAGTAAATGTACCAGGAATTGTTCTGGTAATATTGTCAATATTAACACCACCACCAGCAATAGAATTTATAACAGTCACATTAAAGGGAGAGTTAGAGGCAGGCCAATAACTATGCCCACTTATACCTCCATAATATGTACCGCTTCCATTGGTTAAGTTCCAGGCCAATGTGCTTCCTGTAGCAGCATATGTGAAAGTTCCAGTTGCATACCCACCTGGGTTAATCTGGAATTTACCATTAACAGTAGCGCCTCCTGTAGCAGTAAGTGTGCCTGCTGTTTCTAAAGTTGAGTTTGCACTTACAGTTGTAACATCTGCAACGGTCGCACCATTTGCTAAAATAACAGATGCAGAAGTATTTGAAATTGTAAGCGCCCTAAATGACTCTCCGCCAGATTTAGTGATAGTCTGGGTTGTTGTGCCATTAAATGTTGCTGTTTTAGTTGCTGCATGGGTAAATGTGCCATTATTCGTCCAGTTGCCTTTTACAAAATAATTTCCGGCAAAAGCCATTGTTGAAGAGGCCTTAATTGTTACATTCCCATTGACTGTTACATCGCCTGAATAGCCAGTGCCAGTGTTAAAATTACCTGCACCGCTTCCACCAACAAAAAGATTATTATTAATTGTTAATGCAGATGCACCTGCTAATGTAGGGTTCCAGTTTCCAGAAGCACTTTCAAAATATAAATTATAAAAAGTTCTTCCAGATATTGAAACAGAAGTGTTGCATGCAGAGCTTCCTTTAAACACCATATTGGCCCCTGTTTGAAAAACTGTATTTGCAATGGGAGTTGCAACAGCACCAGTGCCTGCATGTACCCAAGTACCCCCATTTGCAATTGTCAAATTACCTGATGTTCCAACAGTAAAAGTTGAAGCATTACTAGATGTGGCAATACCAATTTCAATTGTACCTGAAATTAAGCCTGTATTAGTAGCCACCAATACCAATGTAAATGCTGCAGTTCCAACACGAGGATTAAAATAACAACCAGCCCCTATGATTAAATCATCACCACTTAAACCCCCACCTACATTTAAAGTTCTATTGGCACCTCCGCTTATTGTAAAGGAAGCATTATTGTCCTGGACAATAAATTTACCAACATTTACGGAAGAACTACTTCCAGTTGGGCAAGTAATAGCTCCTGTTTGAATACCTGCTGCTGAGCTAACATCATCCCCGTCAACTGTGAGAACGTCAGATGTTGTAAATGTAATGTTAGTACCGGAAGTACCAACTGGTGCTCCACCAACGCCAACTGTACTCCAGTTAGACCTATCTTGAAAACCGGAAGCCGGCGCTGTTCCTCCAACCCAATAATAATCTGTAGCCTCTACTGTCAGCATGCTGCCAATTAATCCCATCAAAAAGAGTAAACCTTTTTTCATATTTAAGAATTGATTTTTTGTATTAATGCCTGATTGGTTAATCAGAAAATTTTTATTACTCATGGCAAAGAATTTTATCAATGATTTTTATGTAATGCTGTATCAACAGGAAATAAAAAGTGATAGTGGTTTTATAAAACCTGCAGCTTGTTTTGGCGCAACCAGTTTTTGTTTCATACTAATACAATAGATGCCAATACAGGTACCAGCACCGGTTTAAAAATTTGTGTGTTGAACAGTGGGCCTAAGGTAATACAGCATGTTAGTTTATCAAGGTGAGGATATATTGAAAATTCTGCTGCAAAATATGATAAATTAAACAGATAAGGGCAATATTTACACATTTTCTATTAACATTTTTCACTTTTTGCAGGCAGGCATCGTATAATTACTAAAACAAAGGCCATCCGGCAGATAAGACTGGCATCGGCATTGATACGTTGCTTGCAAAAGGCTTCATCTAAATTAACCAGGAGCCAGCCGGAATGGTTTTACCCGGGGTTTCTACAGGGCTTGATAAGGATTGCCAGCCCTTTAAAAGTTTTTTCAATCGCAAAGCATTACAGCCTGTAACGGGTTTTAAAATTTACACAGTCTTGTAAGGTGGGCAAGCCCTGTAAGTTGTAAGTTTGATAAATTTTCCAAATGAAAGCATCTTATATCAACTATATCGGCTGGTTTGCTTCCATCATGGCCATCATTATGTATGTTTCTTACATTGATCAAATAAAACTAAACCTGCAGGGAGAAAAAGGATCGGTACTTCAGCCGCTTGCCGCCACCATCAATTGCATTGCATGGACTTTGTATGGCTCATTGAAAGAGAAAAAAGACTGGCCCATTATCATCTGCAATCTTCCGGGGATTTTTTTGGGAGGCATTGCTTTTTATACAGCTTTGTGAGAAGAGGTACTGAGTACTGTGTAATTAGTTCAAAGACAGGAAACATTACTGCTTGAAAAACTCATGCACTTTTTTATTGAATTCATCGGGATATTCCTGCAATGTACCGTGGCTGCTGTTGGGCAATATCCACAATTGTGCATTGGGAATATTTTGAAAAATGGAGATGGTATGTTGCAATGGAATCAAATCTTTATCTCCTGAAATAATAAGCGCCGGGCATTGTACAGAGCGTAATTGCTGCCATGAAATATTGGGTTGTTTATAATCAAGCATAAATAATTTCCAATCGTTTTTTTCTTTGGCAGTGACAAGTGTCTTGTTTTTATCCCTTTCGTATTGTTCGTTCATCTCTTTCCATAAAGAAGGTATCAGTGCTGATGAATCTGCTGTAACATTGGCACCGGTGGCTGCAAATTTTATCACTTTCTCCTTATGCCGCATTGCCATTTCAATTGCGTTGATGCCACCATCGCTCCAGCCAAGCACATGAGCAGAGTCCACTTTAAGTGCATCCAGTAAAGCTGCAAAATCATCGGCCATCATTTCAAAACTTAGTGAATCTTTGTTGTCTATTGTTTTTCCTTGTGCCCGGCTGTCAACAGCAATTACTTTATAGTATTTTGAAAAGTATGGAATGGTTTTGCTGAAAGCAGCAATGCTGCCGCTGTTGCCATGTATCATCAGCAGTGGTTTTCCTTTGCCATAAATTTCGCAGTACATATTGATGCCACGAATTTTATAATACTTACCTGCACGGGGGTTGTTGCCATAGTTAATGGGTGGCAGCTGGGCTGCTGCACAAAAAAAAACGGAAAGAAAAATGAATACTGCTAAAATGGTTTTCATCAATCCAGAATATTAAATCAACGATATTACATCTTACTTCAACTGGTAGCTCTTCATCATTGTATCCACTGTTTTTATATACTGCTTATACCGTGTGGCTTCGCTGGTAAAAGTAAGTATGTGCACCTTCCCTCCTTTTACAATGTAGTATTGCTTCCATTGTAATTTCTTTCCAAACTGCACTCCCTTAAACACCATATACCAGCTGTCTTTACCCAAATTGCCTTTTGCATTTTGCAGTATTACAAAGTTTTTTATTTTTTGTGGCAACGTGGTTTTTGAAAAATCGGCATACTGCTGTGCATTCATAGGGCTGGTGAGGTCGTAGATAACGAGGTTGAGGTTTTCAATAAACTGGTCATCCACGCCAGAGTCGGGTGCAGCTTTTATGGTGAATTGTTTTGCATCGGCCATGCCTTCTGTTTCCCATGAATTGGGATATTTAATGGCATAAGTTGATTTGGACAATGTAGTTGTTTGTGCAGAAACAATGAGGCTACAGGTACAGAATAAAATGAGCAATGTTTTTTTCATCGTATTGTTTTTTACAAGCATTCAAACTTTCACTTATTTATCGAACCGCCGCCAGGGTTTCAACCACTGGCGGGGTTGTTACAAACATTATTTGAAAGCCCTGATTTTTTGATTTTTTAAAAATGTCGTTTATTTTATTTTACTTTGCTACACAAATTTACAGGTATCAAATCTATACAACACATACCACAATTCCTCAACAGCAATCTTGATTTGCTGAACCACTAGTTAATGAATAAGTAAAACTTCGGGGCAACTGAGTTTTACTTACAATACTATATTTCTATTTTCATTTCTTAATTTTTCATTTTAATTAATCATATGCATACTACTATATCAACAACTGCCAATACACAACAATATATTGACCTGGAAGAAAAATATGGTGCACATAATTATCATCCGCTGCCAGTAGTGCTTAATAAAGGCGAAGGTGTATTTGTGTGGGATGTGGATGGCAAACGCTATTACGATTTTCTCAGCGGCTACTCTGCAGTGAACCAGGGGCATTGCCACCCAAAAATTGTGGCGGCACTTATAGAACAGGCAAAGCAACTTACGCTTACCAGCAGGGCTTTTCACAGCAACCTGTTGGGAGAATATGAAAAATACATCACAGCATATTTTGGTTATGACAAAGTGTTGCCAATGAATACCGGTGTAGAGGCAGTGGAAACAGCATTGAAACTCAGTCGTAAATGGGGATACGAAGTAAAAAAAGTGGAAGCAGATAAAGCAGTAATTGTAGTGTGTGAAGGGAATTTTCATGGACGCACCACGGGTGTTGTTGCCTTTAGCAGCGACCCTACGGCGAAGACAAACTTTGGCCCATTCACTCCTGGCTATATTGCCATACCACACAATGATTTGGTGGCGCTTGAAAAAGCATTTCAAAATAAAAACGTGGTGGCATTTGTTTTTGAACCTATACAGGGGGAAGCTGGCGTGGTGGTGCCGGATGAAGGTTATTACAAAGGCATAAGAAATTTATGTACGGAGTATAATGTATTGATGGTGGCAGATGAAATACAAACAGGCCTTGCAAGAACAGGAAAGATGCTGGCATGTGACCATGAAAATGTAAGGCCTGATGTGCTGGTATTGGGTAAAGCGCTAAGCGGCGGCATTTTACCGGTAAGTGCAGTGCTGGCAGATGATGAGGTAATGATGACTATAAAACCTGGTGAACACGGAAGCACTTATGGAGGCAATCCATTGGCCTGTGCTGTTGCAATAAAAGCATTAGAAGTATTGAAAGAAGAAAATTTAACTGCCAATGCAGCAGCAATGGGTGAATTGCTGAGAAGTGAATTGACAAAATTAAATTCACCATTTGTTGCCGTTGTGAGAGGGAGAGGATTGCTGAACGCAATTGTAATAAAACACGGCAACCCCGATGCAGCATGGGAATTATGTTTGGCATTAAAAGAAAATGGATTGCTTGCAAAGCCAACGCATGGAGATAAGATACGCTTTGCTCCTCCCTTGCTGATTAATAAAGAACAAGTGATGGAATGTGTAGGAATAATTGAAAAGAGTTTGAAAACATTAGAATAATTTTTGCAGCAGCCGGTTTTTTACCGGCTGTTTTTTTAACTTGTTCAATATTTTACTTCTTTATGGATACACATCTTCACCACGACCACACAGAACAGCATCTTACAAGTTCTCAAATGCTCACCGACATTGTTATTGGCATGAGCGATGGATTGACGGTTCCCTTTGCATTAGCTGCCGGGCTTAGCGGCGCCGTTAGCAACAGTAATATTATAGTAATCGCAGGTATTGCAGAAATTTGTGCAGGCAGCATTGCTATGGGGCTTGGTGGTTATCTTGCAGGCAAAACAGAACAGGATCATTATGCCAGTGAAGTAAAAAGAGAGTATTACGAAGTGGACAACCTTCGTCACCGGGAAATTGAGGAAACAAAAGAATTTTTTGCCAATATAGGCCTTAGCCCGGAACTACAGGAAAAAGCAACGGAAGAAATTGCAAAGGATAAAGACCGCTGGGTTGATTTTATGATGAAGTATGAACTGGGGCTTGATAAACCCGATCCAAAACGGGCTACCAAAAGTGCTTTAAATATTGGTTTGTCTTATATCGCCGGTGGCATCATTCCATTAAGTCCATATTTTTTTATTACTGATTCTGTTGAAGCATTAAAAATTTCTGTTGCAGTTACATTGCTTTGCCTTTTTGTATTTGGTTACTTTAAAAGCAAGGTCACTGGCATTAACCCTTGGGCTGGCGCTGTAAGAGTGATGCTGATTGGTGCCATGGCAGCTGCAGCAGCATTTGGTGTTGCTAAATTATTTGAAGGATAAGCTTCGCCATTCATACATTTTATCAATGCTGTTTGGGTAAGTTCTTTATTTTACGTTTTTAATTTTTAAGCAAATCAATGCTTACGATAAACCAGTTTCAAAAAAAATATCCCGGCAGCGATACCACTGTGCTATCCATCCCTCACTTTCATTTAGAAAAAGGCATTTACTGGATAAAAGGTGAAAACGGTTCTGGCAAAACATCATTGATAAAATCTATTGCAGGTTTGCTTCCCTATACAGGAAGCATTACAGTAAATAATATTGACCCGGGCAAAAACAGGCTGGCTTATACAAAGCTGGTAAACTATGCAGAGGCAGAACCACAATATCCTTCATTTTTAACCGGGAAGGAATTAATAAATTTTTACAAAAGTGCTAACGGCGGTGAATGGCCCAATGAAATAATCAAAGCGCTGGGTATTGAAAAATTCATGCACAATAAAACCGGGGTATATTCAAGCGGCATGATGAAAAAGCTTTCCCTTGTACTTGCCTTTACCGGGAATCCACAATTGATTTTACTGGATGAACCTTTAATTGCATTAGATGTGGAAGCAGTAGATGTTTTACAAAAAACTATTGCTTCCTGCCACCAACAAGGCGTTTCATTTATTGTGACATCTCATCAATCTTTAAATACCTCCATCGTACAATTTAATGGCTGCTTTAGTATTAAAAACCAAACATTGGTACAGGAATGAAGGCGGCGTGGCATATAGTAAACAAAATGATGGTGCAGCAATTTTATTTGCAGAATGCTGGCCTGTTTTTATTTGCGTTTCTTTTTTTGTTTGGCATTGTGGATGCAGGCCACCTTATCTCCTACCACAAATCGCTGATGCTTTCTGTCATCAGCCTGCCGTTGTTTCTTTTATTGGTGCTGCTGCTGTGGATGCTGTATAATATTAAGTGTATTGCTTTTTGTATCAATAGTATTCAGCGTTCCGATGGCAGTTTTCTCTTTAGGCTAAGGGCTTTACCAAAAGCTAAGCAATGGCTGCTTTACCTTTGCATCAGCATCCTCTTATATATGCCTGTGCTGGCATATTCCGCAGTGCTGGCTTTATTTGCTTTTAAAATAAATGCTGCCGTTACCTGGCAGGTAATAGCCTGGCAAATGCTGATGCTTACAATATCTGCGGCTTCCTTATTTCTCAATATCACCAAAACATCCGAATCTTTTTTTTCAAAGCTCTCTGCTTCGATACGGAAATTGTTTGTTGTAAAAAAAAGTTACAATGCTTTTTTACTGGCATATATTTTAAATGACAGAAAAGCTGCTTTTGCAATGGTGAAAATATTTTCGCTGTTGATGCTGGGCATGCTGCTGGTACGCAATGCAGACAGTTTTGATGCTGACCTGTTTGCTATTTTTTATCCGCTTACTATTATTGCTCATGCATCGCTTGTATTGCATTGTGTTGATTTTAATGAGACATACCTGCATGTAAACCGAAACCTGCCATTGCATTGGTTACAGGTGGCATTGATGTATTGCTTCACATGGTGCATCATATTACTGCCAGAAATGCTTTTTATGTTCGTCAACAACCATAGCAATTTACCATTGGTGCAAATTGCTATGGAGTCGGTAACTGCTGTGTCGGTACTGTTTCTTTTTACAGGCATGGCTCTTGGTTGTGGATTAGATATGGAGCGGTACCTGCTGTTTGTATTTATGGTTTATATCGTAATACTAATTCTGCAAAAATCAGCAGGCCATATTGCTGGTGCTGCTGCCATTGCCATACTGGCTGCCATGGTATTTAAAGCTCATTACTATTCTTTTGAAAAAGAAAAAGTATGATAAACAATAAGGCCTGCAGTGCTGCAGGCCCTTTATCTTAAAAATAACTGAGGTTTGTTTTTGGCGTCAGCGTCAGCAGTGTCTCATACATCAGCTTCACCGTACTTTCGATATCTTTTTTATGCAGCATCTCAACTGTAGTGTGCATATACTTTAAAGGAATTGAAATAAGAACAGACGGGCAACCATCATTTGAGTAAGCAAATGAATCAGTATCTGTACCAGTGCTGCGGCTTACAGCGTGCAGCTGCACTGGTATTTTATTTTTTGCAGCCACCTCCTGCACAAAATCGAGCAGCTTATTGTGTACCGCTGGTCCAAAAGTTAATGACGGGCCTTTGCCGCAGGCTGTTTCTCCTTGTATAATCTTACTTACCATTGGCGTGGTGGTATCATGTGTTACATCCGTACAAATAGCCACATCAGGTTTTATCCTTCTTGCAATCATTTCTGCACCACGAAGGCCAATTTCTTCCTGCACTGCATTTACCACATACAATGCAAAGGGCAGTTTCTTTTTATTCTGGTGCAATAGCCTGGCAACTTCTGCAATCATAAAACCACCAACCCTGTTGTCAAAGGCACGGCCAATTAAATAATCATAAGCCAGCTCATCGTATCCATTTTCGTAGGTAACCACCGCACCAATATGCACACCCAGTTCTTCCACTTCTTTTTTATTGGACGCTCCAATATCTAAAAATAAATTGTCAACCTTTGGCTGTGTTTCTTTACCATCATTAGCAATACGGGTATGTATAGCCGGCCAGCCAAACACACCTTTTACAGCTCCCTTTTTTCCATGTATCAATACCCTCATAGAAGGTGCAATCTGGTGGTCAACACCACCATTGCGTTTTAAATACAGCAAGCCCTCCGAAGAAATATAATTTACAAACCAGCTTATCTCATCAGCATGTGCCTCTATCACTACTTTAAATGGTGCAGTTGGATTAATAACACCAACAGCTGTTCCATAAGGATCAGTAAAAAAACTATCGGTATATGGTTTTATGTAATCAAGCCACAGCTTTTGGCCGCTGCTCTCAAAGCCTACCGGCGAAGGGTTGTTAATATAGTTTTTAAGAAAAGTGTAAGATTCATCGGTAAGGATACTCTTAACAGATTTTGCTTTGGGTTTTACTTTAGCTTTTGCCATATTGGAAATTGTTTTTTTAATGTTTTATTTTATTGCCGCAGCAAATTAACTAAATACTTGCCATAGTTGTAAGCAATACCATTAAAACCATCATACCATCAACAATAAAATAATAAAATAAATAGCCTTGTTTTTTAGTGGAGAAAAAATATACCAGCAAGTTGATGATGGCAGATAATTGCAGAGCTGCCACCTGCTTTGCAGTGAGACCATGCCTGCCAAGAAAAAAATTGAGTGCAAACAAGGCCACAAATACGGCATAAATAAGATACTGCATCGTTTTGGGTGAAAGGTCGGTGGCCAAACTATGTAGTCCATGTACTTTGTCCACTGCTATATCCCGGTTGTCAAATAAAATGCAAAGCATCAGCATAAATAAAAACCGTTTTGCCATTATCAAAATTCCGATGACAGTAAAATGAAGGTTTTGATCAGCCAGTGGAAGCCATGCTGTTACAAATGTCCAGGTAAAAGCAAGGAGTATTGTTTTTAAAAAACCAGCCTTTCTTACAATTGCTAATTGCTTAAAAGGCAACAATGGCAAAGAATAGCTAAGGGTAAGCAAGCAAGCAACAGCGGCATCAACTATTGAAAGATGGCTGGCAAAATAAAAGTAACAGGCTCCCACTCCACCAAGCAGTAAAAAGAAACCAGCCATTGGCCTTTTTAATACAACAGAAATTGAAATCTTATTTTGGATAAAACAACCTGCCAGTAAATAATGGATGTTGTAGCTGCACAATGTGGCGCAAAAAACAAAAGCAATTAAATATGCTTTGAATGGCAAGTGAGCCAATTGCATTGTTTGAAAAACAAGTGCCCCTGCACATAAAGCAACCCACAAAGCATATGAGGTAATAAAATATAAAAACCGTAACAGTGCCTTAGAATTTACTTATGGCAAATGGTGGAGACACAATGGTATCGCTTTTATTACCTGCCTTGTCTTCTAACGCAAACCTGAAAAAGCAAACAGTGGTATCGGCACAAATGCCGGGCACATCCGACATGGTGCGGTAGCCAAAAATATTTCCATTAGAATAAGAAACTATTATGTCGCCTTCCGTATCAGCCGTGGTGGGAAAATCAGGCAATAGCTCAACTGTTTTAAAATTGGTATCGGCAGGGCATTCAGAAGAAAGCCTTTGTACAAACAATTTTCCCGGCAAAAAGTCTCCCTCTTTATCTGTAAACTGAAGTGTCACTTCAATCACACCATCACGGGGCACAAAATTGGTATTTAATTTTTTAAATTTCAACTGCGGCTTTGTCGTAAACTTATTTTTACTGCACCCTGCTATTACCAAACTAAATAATGCTATTATAATTGTGTTCCGCATCTTTGTATTTTAATAATCAAATGTACATACAGAATTTTGAATATCCCCGTTAAAGATACTGAGCTGGCAGCTAATATTTTTTCTGCTGATAAAGATAATTTCGTTTCGCTGGCGCTGGACATTTTTGCATTTCAATACCGGCACAATGAGGTGTACAGAAAATATTGTGATACCTTAAAAATAAGCACCGGCAATATTCAATCCATTACACAAATTCCTTTTTTGCCAATTAGCTTTTTTAAAACACATTGCATTACCAGTACTACATTTGAACCCAAAGCTGTTTTTGAAAGCAGCGGCACTACACAAACCATCAACAGCAAACACTTCATTAAAGACCTTGCCCTGTATGAAAAAAGTTTTACTGCTACCTTCCACCAGTTTTATGGCAATATAAAAGACTGGTGCATAATAGCCTTGCTGCCATCCTACATGGAAAGAAAAAATTCTTCGCTGGTGAGGATGGCGGATACCCTGATAAAACAAAGCGGCCACCCACATAGTGGTTTCTATCTGAACGAATTTGAAATACTTAATAGCACTTTGCAGCAACTTGAAAACAAAAAACAAAAGACACTGTTGCTGGGAGTAACATTTGCTTTGCTTGATTTTGCCGAACAACACCCGATGCCTTTGCAATACACAACCATTATGGAAACAGGCGGCATGAAAGGCCGAAGAGAAGAAATGACGAGGCAGCAGGTTCATGCAATTTTGTGTGCCGCCTTTAAACAAAAAACTATCCACTCAGAATATGGCATGACGGAATTATTAAGCCAGGCATATTCAAAAGGCAATGGTATATTTAATACACCGCCCTGGATGAAAGTTTTAATACGGGAAGAAGATGACCCTTTTGCTGTGCATGAAGCCGGCGATAAAATTGCAGGTGGTGCCATTAATATTATTGACCTTGCCAATATTTATTCCTGTAGTTTTATTGCTGCTGAAGATGCAGGGAAATTATTATCTAATGATGGAAGTTTCGAGGTATTAGGAAGGCTGGATAATACCGATGTAAGAGGATGCAGTTTGATGGTGGTGTAAGTACTAA